>JBMNOI010000013.1:0-41961 GCA_050942995.1 Anaerolineae bacterium | reverse complement strand
CTGCAGCAGGTGGCCGAGGAGGCCATCGCCTATCGCATGGGGGCACGGGGCCTGCGCACCATCATCGAAGAGACGCTAACCGACGTGATGTACGAGATTCCGTCGCGCCCCGAGATCAAACATTGGGTGGTCAGCGCCGATGCGATCCGCAATCGCCGTAATCGGGATCATACCGCCCTGTTCGATGAGGCGGCATAAAAACGTCGCACATCCAGAGGGCTGCCTGAAACTCGATTAACCGTGTGAAACATTAGAAAATAGACGCCAAGACCAATTCACCGGCCTTGGCGCTATTTCTTTATACTTACCTTTCCATTCTTTTGACACGCTATCTCCATTCGCATAGAATTGACCAATGCAACTGATGTGAGAAAGGAAACGGTATGATCGGCAGTGCCGAGATTCGATCCAGATTTCTGAACTTTTTCCATTCCCGCGGCCACACCATCGTCTCCAGTTCCCCCCTGGTACCGGGCAACGATCCGACACTGCTCTTTACTAACGCCGGCATGGTGCAATTCAAGGATCTCTTCCTCGGTCTGGAGACACGTCCCTATCGTCGGGCCGTTACATCACAAAAGTGCATGCGCGTCAGCGGCAAGCATAACGATCTGGATTCGGTCGGCCCTTCGCCGCGGCACCATACCTTTTTCGAGATGCTGGGGAACTTTTCCTTCGGCGATTATTTCAAAGAAGAGGCCATCGACGCCGCATGGACCTTTCTCACCGATGATCTCAAAATGGACGCAACGCGCCTGTTAGTCACCATCTATGAGGATGATGACGAGGCGTTCGATCTGTGGCGCCGCATTGCAGGGCTCGAGCCGGAGCGTATCGTACGGCTGGGTAAAAAGACCAACTTTTGGGAGATGGGCGAGATCGGCCCTTGCGGCCCCTGTTCCGAGGTTCACTGGGACCGCGGCCCCGAGACGTGCAGTTGCGGCCGGCCCGATTGCAGCCCGGCCTATGATTGCGACCGCTGGCTCGAGTTCTGGAACCTGGTATTCATGCAGTACGAGCAGCACCAAGACGGCACAATGACGCCGCTCCCCCGCCCCAGTATCGATACCGGCATGGGGCTGGAGCGCATCACCGCCATCTTGCAGGGCGTCGAGAGTAACTATGACACCGACCTCTTTACGCCCATCATGGCCCGCACCCGCGAGCTTTTGGGGCACGACGAGGCCACCATGCGGGAAAACCAGGTGCCCTATCGAGTCATCGCCGATCACAGTCGCGCCATCACCTTCCTTATCGCCGACGGCGTGCTGCCGGGGAACGAGGGGCGCAACTATGTGCTGCGGCTCATCCTGCGGCGCGCTGCACGATTCGGCAAACGCCTGGGCTTTGAGGGCCCGTTCCTCGCCCACACGGCCCAGGTCGTCATCGACACCATGGGCGATCATTATGTCGAATTGCGCGAGCGGCAGGACTTTATCCGTCAGGCCATCACGCAGGAGGAAGAGCGCTTTCTGACCACGCTCTCCACCGGATTGGCGCGCCTGGAGGGGCTGGCCGACCGGTTGCGCCAGGAAGGCTCGTCGGTGATCCCGGGCGATGAAGCGTTTCGCCTGTACGATACCTACGGCTTTCCGCCGGAGCTGACCCGTGACGCCGCCGCCGAATTGGGATTGACCATCGACGAGACGGGATTTGTCGCCGCACTGGAGGATCAACGTCGCCGCGCCCGTTCGGTCCAGCGCTTTACGGTACAGGCCGAGGCCGAGCTCTACCGGCAGATGGAGCTGCCGTCGAACGCCTTCCTGGGGTATGAGGGCCATCGCGCTCAGGGACGTGTCATCGCCCTGGTTCGCGACGGAGAGAGCGCCTCATCCGCCCAGACGGGCGAAAAGGTGGATGTGGTGCTGAACGCCACACCCTTTTATGCCGAATCCGGTGGGCAGGTGGGCGATACCGGTGAGATGTCCTGGCCCCAGGGACGCTTGCGCGTGACCGATACGGTCCGTCCGATTCCCGATATCATCGTACACCGCGCCGAGGTCATAGAGGGCCGTCTGACCGTGGGCGATGAGGTAGACGCCATCGTGGATGAGGCCCGTCGGCTGGATATCGCCCGCAACCACACGGCCACTCATCTGTTGCACCGGGCGCTGCGCCAGGTGCTGGGCGAGCATGCCGCACAGGCCGGCTCGTTGGTGGCGCCGGATCGACTGCGATTCGACTACAACCACCTGTCGGCGCCGTCGAAGGATGAACTGCATCGGGTGGAGCAGATCGTCAACGAGCGCATCCGCGAGGATCGTCCCGTCACCACCCGTGTCACCACATACGACGAGGCCGTCAAAGCGGGCGTCATCGCCCTCTTTGGCGAAAAGTATGGCGATCGGGTTCGCGTGGTTTCGGTTAAGGATTACACCGCCGAACTGTGTGGCGGCACGCACCTGGATGCCACCGGACAGATCGGCCAGTTTCTCATCGTCGGCGAGTCCAGCATCGGGTCGGGCTTGCGGCGCATCGAGGCCCTCACCGGCCGGGGCGCCGAAGAATATGTGCGTGAACGGCTGGGCGCATTGCAGGCAGTGGCCGACGCGCTGTCGGCACGACCGGGTGAAGAGGTCGATCGCCTGCAGGGATTGATGGAACAGCTACGCGAACAGCGCCGCACGGTGCAGGATCTGCAACGCCAGCTCGCCGCCGGCAGCATCGACGATATGCTGAGCCGCGTCACCGAGGTAGAGGGTGTGCAGGTGCTGGCCCAGGTGGTAGAGGCTGCCGACGTAGATACGCTGCGCAGTATGTGCGACCGGTTCCGCGATCGGCTGGGCAGTGCCGTGGTCGCCCTGGGCGCCCTGATCGGTGAACGCCCCATGCTGGTGGTGGCCCTCACGCGAGATCTGGTCGAACGAGGGCTGCATGCGGGCAAGCTGGCGGGCAATGTCGCCAAACAGATGGGCGGCGGGGGCGGTGGTCGGCCCGATATCGCCCAGGCGGGCGGTAAAGATAGCTCCGGGCTTTCTGAGGCAGTAGCCACCGTGCCCGACCTGGTTGCCAAATCGTTGAACGGTGCATCATAGATTATTTGGGGGAGAGCGATGAGTTTGCTCGGCATACCAACCAGAGGTGCCTCTCGCACAATACCCCCCGTGCGTCATCATAGCGTCATCACGTGGGAGCGAGACCATGTGCGCGCCTCGGTCATCGAACTGAACGAGGGAACTGCCGAGATGGTGGGCGTCTCGGTCGCGCCGGTTCATGGATTGCGGGGAGGAAAACACCCCGATGTGGACCGATGGTTCGCCGGCTGCGATCAGGCCCTCACCGAGGCCGAAGATATGACTGCCCTCTCGGGTGGGCACAAGATCGTGCCCGATTACGCCGCCATGGCCCTTCCCACCGAAATCACCCGCGACCTGCCCGTTGTCATCGAGCAGGAGCGGCGCCACCCGCGACAGGGCATCACGATGGACGAGATCACCCACCTGTTGCGGAAGGGATATCGTACGGCGCAGGATATCGTCGGCACGCGTCAGCGCCATACGACGGAGGATATTATCTGCGGCAACACGGCGACCTTTGTGGTGGATGGGCAGGCCATCGCCGATCCTCTGGCCGTGGAGGGAGAGCGAATCGAACTCCGCATGCGCTTTAGCCTGGCGCCGCTGGAGTGGATTCGTGCCATGGAAATCGTCGCCGAGCGGCTACAATTGGGGCTGACCTGTCTGGTGCCCCATCATGTGCTCTATGCTGCGCCCTTGATCGATCCGGCGGCCCTGTTGATCCTGCTGGATGAACAGAATTCCACCGTTGGGCTGGCACGGCGTGGTCGGTTGGAATGGACGGGAACGGTGCCCATCGGCGAGCGAGATATCCTTCGTGCCACCACTGAGACGCTGGTCAGCCGTGAGCAGCAAGGCGAGACGCTCATGCGGGCCTATCGCGCGGGGCAACTACGCGAAGAGATCGAAACACAGGTGGCCCGCTGCTTCTGGGGCGAGCTGCGTCATTGGATGACGACGCTGGCTCGGCAGATCCGGTCTCTACATCGTGGCGGCCCGCTGCCGCAGCGTATCTACTTCCTGGATCTCACCCGACGGATTCCCGAGGCGTATCCTTCGCTAGAAACACCATTCTGGGAAGAGAGTCTGCCGTTTGACGGGTGCCCTGAGGTCGTCGAGCTGGGCGTGGGCACCATTCGTAACGTACTGGATTGTACATCGCAGGCGGGGGGCCCGCCGTACCTGTTGTTGCGTGCACTGGCCCATCACGTGGCCTCAATGTTCGCACCGGGAGATAACCTGGACCGTGCGCTGGCCGAGATGATTCGCTGGCGCCGGTCGTCATCCGCGACAAGATCGCGATAGCGACCGAGGAGGAGCTTTGGCTGCAATCGAGGTGATCTATCTTACACGTCAGGATACGATTGATGCGGCGTGTGAGATGCTGGAGCATAGTACTCCGGGATCACAGGTGTGGATGGTGCTCCCCTGGCGGGCCAAACTGGGGCTCAAGCTGGTCAATCTCAAGCGCCTGAAGCGGACGGCTCAGAATCTGGCGCTGGATCTGCGATTGGTAACACGACACCTCTACACCCGATCCCTGGCCCGAGAAGCAGGCATCAGTACCCACATGTTCGTGCCCGATCGGCTCAGATCGTATCGACGGGCCCGCCGGTATGATACGCAGGGGCTGGCCGCGCGTGTGGTTCCGGTCTCGGAACGACTGGGACAGCGCTGGGAGCGCAAACCCCGTGATCTGAGCGTAAGGTCGGCTTTTCTTTCGCTCACCGGCCTGGTCGGATTGCTGGGTATACTGGCCATTGTGGTGGGTGCGCTGGTGCCCAGCGCCACCATCACCATTGCGCCCCAAGCACAACCTGTCTCGGGCACGTTTCACCTTCAGGCAAATACCACCTACCGCGAAGCGGACTATGAAGAAGGCATCATCCCTGCCCGCCGCGTGCAGGTGATCGTCGAGGGCCGCGGAGAAACACCGGCCACCGGCTCGATCTCGGTTCCGGGCGAGTATGCATCGGGCGAGGTCGTATTCACCAACCGCACCGACCAGCCTGTTACCGTGCCACAGGGAACCATCGTGCGCACCAGTTCTGGCGTTACCATGCGGTTCTATACGGTAGAAGATGTTCAGCTTCCGCCCGCGTTACACGGTCACGCCCGCGTGGGCATCGTTGCAACCGATCCCGGCCCTGTCGGTAATGTCCGGGCGCTGACCATCAACGCCGTGGACGGCGAAATCGCCCGGTATGTCAACGTGCTCAACAACGTGGGCACCGTCGGCGGCGCATACACCCAGGTGCCGGTGGTATCTTATCAGGATTTCGACAAGCTACAGGCCGACCTGGCGCGCCAGTTACAGGATGAAGCCTACGAGCGATTGGTATCCGAGCTGGAAGCGGGCGAATTCATCCCCGTCGATTCGCTAGATGTGCAGATCATGTCGCGCGAGTTCGATCAGGTGGTGAATGAACAGAGTGACGTTCTCTCAGCGCAGATGAAAGTTGTCGTAGGCGGCACCGCCGTCGACGGCATTGCCCTGCAATTGATGGCCGCCCATCTGCTGGAAGAGGGCGCGGGACGTGATATGCGCATCCTCATGGATAGCCTGGAGATCGATCACTCGGATCGCATACAGGCTGATGAGCGTAGCTTGCTGTTCACCATCCAGGCGCGCGGCTTGGTGGCGCCCGAGATCGAGGAGAAGCAGATCAAGACGGCAATCCGCGGCCGAGAAGTTCCCAACGCGTCGCAGTGGCTGGCCGAACACCTCGATCTGAGCGACCAGGCCAGCATCGAGATCACGCCTGACTGGTGGCCTCGCATCCCGTTGTTGCCTGCCCGCATCGACGTCATCGTCGCTTCACGCTAACGCATGCGCTATCTGGCTCTGGATGTGGGGGACGAGTATATCGGCGTGGCGATTAGCGACGAGGGAGGGTCGCTGGCCCGTCCGCTAGAGGTCCTGCGTCGCGGATCGGGACCCGCCAGCTTTTTACAGATCGCCCGCATAATCGAGGCGGAAAAGGTGGGTGCCATCGTCGTCGGCCTGCCGTTGTTGCCCGATGGCCGCGAGGGGCGACAGGTGCGCTCTACGCGGGCCTATGTGCGAGGGTTGGAAAAACGCGTCAGCGTGCCCATCATCTTATGGGATGAGCGTGATTCGACCCAGGAGGCCGCCGAAACGCTCGCCGAGATCGGCGCCCGCCGCAAGCGGCATCGCGAAAGGATCGATGCCGTGGCTGCGGCCGTCATCTTGCAGTCCTTTCTGAATGAAAAGCGATCGATAGATCGGGAGGATGAATCTTGAACCCTGTGCGTTTCATCCTGCGCTTTTTGACAGCCATGCTGGCCCTGGCCATCATTGTGCTGACGTTGGCCGGAGGATTCTGGTATGTGTGGCAGGACGTCCGTCGGCGCGCCCCCGAATCGGGCTTTACCATCACCGCAGGGCGGATCGAAAAATCAGCCATCGGCATATATCTGCGTATTCGTAGTTCAGATACCCTGCCGGTAGACCCAAATGATGAGACAGAGGTTCCTTTTGTGGTCGAACCCGGTGACTCGGTCTATGCGGTGTCGAGCCGCCTGCAAAGCATGGGCCTCATCAGTGACGCCACCCTGTTTCGTTATGTCATACAGCATCAGGGATTGGACGCTTCCGTCCAGGCGGGGAGCTATGTTCTCCGTCCCAATATGTCGATGGAAGAGATCGCCGATATTCTGCAACACGGACGGGTGCCGGCTCGCATCGTCACCGTTCCCGAGGGATGGCGTGTAGAGCAGATCGCCTGGCTTTTGGAGCAAAACGGTATTACGTCGGCCGAAGAGTTTCTTGCAGTCGTGGCCGCGGGAGAAACCGGGTACACCTTTGCTCAGGAACGCCCTGAGGGCAGCCCGACCGGCCTGGAAGGGTTCCTGTTTCCGGATACATACCAGTTCATGGCCGATACCCCGCCCGAACGGGTGGTCGAGATCATGCTCGATACATGGAATCGGCGCATCACGCCAGAATGGCGTGAAAAAGCCGAGGAGATGGAGCTCAGTCTGTACGAGGTCGTCACACTTGCCTCCATCGTCGAGCGTGAGGCGCGCGTTCCTGAGGAACGGGCGCTTATGGCCGGGGTGTTTATGAACAGGCTACGTACCGATATGCCCCTCGCAGCCGACCCCACCGTTCAGTACGCCAAGGGGTTCGATCCCGAAGAGCAGAACTGGTGGACACAGCTTACACTGGCCGATCTGGAGATCGATTCGCCTTACAATACCTATGTGCACGCCGGCCTGCCCCCCGGCCCTATCTGCAACCCGGGTCAGGCGACCATCGAGGCCGTACTGGAACCTGAGGAGACGGATTACGTCTATTTCTATCACAAGGGTGATGGAACGCACGCCTTTGCGGTCACGTTCGAGGAGCATTTGCGGAACATTGAGCTGTACCAGGACCGTCAATAAGGTGTCGGGGTAGGCCCCCTATTGCGCCGATTCTCTATCCGGGTGAGGAATTGACAGGCGCAGACACGAATGTTATCATCCGGCAACTATGCAACGAGGTGCAAGAGTGGCAAAGCTCTTGAAGAATAGCGATTACGGTTACTATATCGAGATGGCCCGGTCTGAAGGTGACAAGTCCATGTCGCCGGGGATGATGAAGGCCTACTTGCAATATCGCCTTTATATGGTAGAGGCCCAGATTCGAGTGTTGCTGAAGAGGATCGGCATCGATAACCTGCCGAGCAGCGCACAGTGGGACTGGATGCAGGATCAGGATAATCGGGATAGCTTTGCGTCATGGGCAAGTTTGAACTATCTCATGAACGCTCGTGAGGATCTGCTCATCGAGCTGGAATCATTGCCCCAGCAGACCATTAACTAGCCAGCAAGGATGCTCTGCCACAATATGGCAGCAGCGCCCTCTTTTTTCACCCGCCTGACAGGATACTCTACACTGCAATGTTTAGATGGTGGCGACGGTTTGTGGCTATGCCCGACAAACAAAGGGCGCTGATTCTATTCAGGATCTTTTTCTGGATCATCATTGTCATGATGTATTCGCTAGGGGGCATCAGCCTCTATCTGCGCGAGCGTTATCTACAGCCCACACCATCGCCCACCCCGGTGATCTCGCCGGCGCCCGATGCATCTCCCAGCGACGAGTCGGATATCGACATCATCGAGCCGGAGCTCCCCGTGCCGGATCCCACCATCACACCGGCTCCGACTCTATTTCCAACGATGACGCCCCCCGCCGGAGCAATGGACACCGGCGGGTCGGAGATCATCCGGCCTGTAGCTGCCGGACCGGCCTGCCCGCCGGGGGCGCCCCCAACCTAGAGGTTCGCTCTACAAACGAATCATCCCTGCTCTGGCGACCGTTCGACATGGCCGGACATGACGACCGCATGGTCGATACGCAGGGATGACCCCGGTTGATCCGCCAGCCGCGCTGCCTGCGTGGCCCATCCATCCAGGTGAAAACGAGGTGATGCAATGGACGTGGTGGAGCTTCTCCGTGACCTCTCAACCGCCCACGGCGTATCGGGCTATGAAGCTCAGATACTCGACGTGGTGCGCCGGGCATACGAACCCAACACAGACGAGATCCGCAGCGACAGCCTGGGTAACCTCATCGGCCTGCGTCGAGGGCAGCGCCCAGAGGGCGCTCCCGTGCGGTCGATCATGCTGGCCGCCCATACCGATGAAATCGGCCTCATGGTCACCGGCTTTGAAAAGGGGTTTATCCGCTTTACCAATGTCGGTGGCGTCGATGTCCGCACCATCCTGGGGCAAGAGGTACTGGTGCACGGCCGTCGCCCGTTGATCGGCATCATCGGTAGCCATCCGCCCCACGTCACCCCGCCCGAGGAACGCAATAAGCCCATCCCGATGGACAAGCTCTTCATCGACGTGGGCCTGACTGAAGAACGCCTGCATCAGGAGGTGCGGGTCGGTGATATGATCACTATGCGCCGCGATTTCCTCTCTCTGGCCGAGGGGTATGTCTCGGGCAAGTCGTTCGACGATCGCGCCGGAGTCGTATCGCTGGCCCTCTGTCTGGAGATGCTGGCCGGCATGCGTCACGAATGGGATGTGTATGCCGTCGCCACATCCCAGGAAGAGGTCGGGCTACGCGGCGCCCAGGTGAGCGCCTACGGCATTGCGCCCGATATCGCCATCGCGGTGGATGTTGGCTTTGGCGCACAGCAGGGGGTAAGCGAGAACGAGTCCATCGCCATGGACGGCGGGCCCGCCATCGCCATGGGGCCGAATATCCATCCGGCCATGTACGAGCGCCTGGTGGCCATCGCCCGAGATCATGAACTCAAGTATCAGACCGAGGTAGCCGCCGGCGCCACAGGCACCGATGCGTGGGCCATTCAGGTGGCCCGTTCGGGCATCCCCTGCGGGTTGCTGTCTATTCCGTTGCGTTACATGCACACCTCTGTCGAAACCATCTGTATCCGTGACATCGAGCGTACGGCCCGACTCATGGCGCTCTTCATCGCCGGTCTGGACGAGAATTTTGCGTCTGCCCTGCCACTCTAGCGGGAAGGAGATAAAGGTGCTACTCAAAGAGCTATCCGGGGCCCGCGGCGTCTCGGGTGATGAGGGAGCCGTCCGCGACCTCATTCGTGACGCCGTGGCCGAACACACCGATGAATGCCGCGTGGATGCCCTGGGCAACCTGATCTGCCTGAAAAAGGCCCGCATACAGGGGGCCGGGTGGCCGCGCAAAGTGATGCTCGCCGCCCATATGGACGAGGTCGGATTCATCGTCACCCGCATTAACAACGACGGCACATTGCATGTCGAGCAGGTCGGCGGCATGGACGATCGTATCCTGCTCTCCAAGCAGGTGCTGGTGGGGGCCGATGCCGTGCCCGGCGTGATTGGGTATCGCCCCATTCATCTGATCTCGCGTGAAGAGCGCCAGCGGGTGGCCGATATGAGCAAAGCGGCCGTCGATATCGGCGCGACCAACAAGAGCGCCGCCGAACGGCTGGTCAAGCCGGGAGATTACGTCTCGTTTCGCACCGACTATGAGGTGCTGGATGACGAGGGGCTACGCACCGTCAAGGGCAAGGCGTTCGACGATCGCGCCGGATGCGCCGTCCTCGTCGAGCTACTCAAGGACGATTACGCCTTTGATCTGTACGCCGTGTTCACGGCTCAAGAAGAGGTGGGCCTGCGCGGCGCCCGGGTGGCGGCATATGCCATCGATCCCGACGTGGCCATCGCCCTGGAGGGCACCATCTGCGACGATTTGCCGCAGGAAAAAGAGAGCACCCCGGTGACCGAACTGGGCAAGGGACCGGCCATCAGCTTTATGGACCGCAGCATTATCGCCGACCGTCGCCTGGTGCAGTTGATGGTGGATACCGCCGAAGCGAACGATATCCCGTACCAGTTCAAGCGTGCCGTGGCTGGCGGCACCGATGCCGGGGCCATCCACCTCGCTCGCGAGGGGATTCCCGCGGTGACGGTGGCCGTGCCCACACGCTATATCCACGCGCCCGTTAGCATACTGAGTCTGACGGATTATGACCATACTGTGAGGCTCGTACGAGCCGCGCTGCATCAACTGGAAAAGGGGTTGGAGCGATGAAAGAGCTGATCAAAACCCTCGTCGAATCGTACGGGCCCTCTGGATATGAGGAACAGGTTCGTGAGATCATCGAGAACCTCGCCCGTGAAAAGGCCGACGACATCCGCACCGACGCGCTGGGAAACCTTATCGTCCTGAAAAAGGGCACCGGCGGGGGCAAGCGCGTAATGGTCGCCGCTCATATGGATGAGATCGGCGTCATGGTACATTATGTCGACAGTAACGGCTTTTTGCGCTTTGGCACCATCGGCGGCGTCTCGCCGCGTACGGTCGTCGGCGCCCGGGTACGTTTTGCCGACGGCACCATCGGCGTGATCGGCCTGGAAAAGTGGCTTCAGACGAGCGATCAACCCACCTGGGACAGGCTCTTTATCGACGTGGGTGCAACGTCTCCCCAGGATTCGCCGATCAAAGTGGGCGATGCGGCGGTGTTCGTACAGCCCTTTGTCGATATGGGGAACCGGATGGTGGCCAAGTCGATGGACGACCGCGTGGGCTGCGCCATCGCCCTGCAAACTCTGCTCGAGATGGACGCTTCGCCGAACGACGTCTATTTCGTCTTCACCAGCCAGGAAGAGGTCGGCACGAGGGGCGCCGCCGTGTCATCCTTCGGCATCGACCCCGATGTGGCCATCGCCATCGATGTGACGCCTACGGCCGACACCCCCGAGGGGCGCCCCATGCCGGTCGTGCTGGGCAAGGGGCCGGCCGTCAAAGTGAAGGACTATGGCATGCTGGCCCATCCGGCGGTCAAAGACTGGATGATCGAGACGGCCGAAAACGCCGGCATCCCCTACCAGATCGAGGTGCTGGAGCTCGGCTCGACCGATGCCCGCGCCATGCAGGTGAGCCGGGCCGGTATGCCGGCGGGCTGCCTCTCGGTGCCCTGCCGCTATGTGCACACGCCGTCCGAGATGGTGGAATATGAGGATGTGCTCAATTCGGTCAGGCTGCTGCGCGCCATGCTGAGCAACGAGATCACGCTGTAGCGACGGCAGATGGACGATCTGAGAAAAAAGTTAAACCGGAGGGAATGCCCTCCGGTTTTATCGTTCTACCCAATGGCCCGGCGAGGCATCAGCCCTCGCCCAGCGCCTGCCGCCAGGCATCCAGCATGGCCGGCAGATCGTCATAAATGAAATCGGGCGGCGCCTCGTAGGCAAGGGCTTCCTCCGCCGTCGAGATGCCCGTCAACACCATGATGGTGGTAATGCCGGCACGATGTCCACCCAGGATATCGGTTTCTAGACGATCGCCCAGAATCGCCGTCTCTTCCGGACGCGCCCCCAACATCTGCAATGATTGCTCGATGATGATGGGCTCGGGTTTACCCACAACGATGGGGTCCACCCCCGTCGCCGCGATAAGGGCCGCCAGAATGCTACCCGCCCCCGGGATGATATCTTTTTCCAGCGGATAGGTCTTGTCCGGATTGGTGCCGATAAAGGTCGCCCCGTCGCGCACGGCCAGAGTGGCCGTCTTGAGCTTTTCAAAGTTGATACCCTTGTCCCAGCCGGCCACCACATATTCGGCCTCGCGCCCGGCCATGACAAAGCCGCGCTTTTCCAGTTCGGCGATCAGGGCATCCTCGCCCACCACATTCACCCGCGTGCCCGCCGGAGCCAGCGTCGCCAGATAAGACGCCGTGGCCACTCCCGAGGTCATTATATGCTCCTCTCGCACCGTGATGCCCATGCGGGCCAGACGCTGCACAAACTGGGCCGGTGATAGCGTCGAATTGTTGGTGACCAGCAGATAGCGGATATCGTGCGCATCCAGAAACTCGATCAGCTCCGGCGCGCCCGGCAGCCCCGTCTGCCCGCGATACAGCACCCCATCCATGTCGATCAGTAGATTGCGGATGTTCTCCAGTTTGGCAGTCATGCTTCGCTCCAGTCGTGAGATGTCAACCCCGCGCCAGGTCGGGGGCAGGATGTGTTCGATCGCTTCGAATCGCCTTTTGAGGGGATCGGTCCACCCGAGAGTGGCAGGCCCGCATTATACCACAGCCGTGCCGTCGATCCTACTCCGGGGCCGGGTCATGGTGTCGCCCCTTCGGAAGGGGGGGGTATTTTACGACGTGTACATCTCTGCCCCCACTCCGCCCCGGCTTCTCAGCAGCGTCGAAAAGTGGTATCATGCATAGTGGTATAGTAGATTGATACGTCAAAAGAACCCGGAGCCTGCTATGAAACGAACGGTGGATGCCCGTGGGTTGCCCTGCCCGCAGCCGGTCATACACACGCGCAATGCCATGCGCGAGGACGCAAGCGAGATCGTTACGTTAGTGAGCGGCGCAGATCAGGTGGATAATGTGCGGCGCCTGGCCGAACGCGCCGGATGGCAGGTGACGGTCGAGCGCCGGGACGATGCCTGGGCCGTGCATATGGTGCGCGGCGCATCCGAGGCCGAGCCCGAACTGACGCCCGATCTTACCGCCTGTTCCACCCCCGCCACCGGCCCCACAGTGTTGTTGGTCACATCCGATCGGATGGGCCGGGGCGACGACGAGCTGGGGGGCATCCTCATACGGGCCTTTTTCCATACTCTGACCGAGCTGGACACGCCCCCGCACACCATCATCCTCTACAACGCCGGGGTACGGCTGGCAGTCGAGGACTCGCCGGTGCTGGAGGATCTGGGGGTTCTGGCCGGCAAAGGGATCGAGGTGCTGGTATGTGGCACCTGTCTCGACTATTATAACCTGAAGGAAAAGCTTGCCGTAGGAACCGTCTCGAACATGTATACCATCGCCGAGACGTTATTCGCTGCAGGGCGCATCGTCTCGCCGTAGGACGGCGATAACTCGTCCAAACACCTTGCCGCGATGATCGATCATCGTCGCAAGTCATTAAACTCAGGAGGCAGGACGTGAAGCTGACCGAACATCGCATCGTTGATCTGACCCACATCATCCAGCCCGAAACGGGGGCGCGGCCGGTGCGCATCGAACAGGTAGACGCGCCTCACGCTGTGCCCGGCGGACAATGGTACATTATGCACCGCGTCGATATGATGCTGAACCATGTGGGCACCCATATCGAGGCGCCCTATCACGTCCGGGAAGACGGCATGGATGTGGCCGATATCCCGCTGGAGAAACTGTGCGGCGATGCCGTGTTGCTGGACCTCACCGGTGTAGCGCCGGGCCAGACCGTCTCTGAGGATGATGTGCGGCAGGCGGCAGAGCGGGCGGGCGGCATCCGCCCCGGAGATATGATTTTTTGCCGGTTCGATTACGATTTCGACCCGGCCAACAACCGCCCCTTTAGCGCCGAGGCCATCACCTATCTGGTGAACGCCGGTATGAAGCTCATGGGCGTCGATTTGCTGGGGATCGAGCTGAGCGACGATGATCCCCGCGCCCCCGAACAGTACAACCATCACCAGTTGCTGGATCGGGATATCTGCCTGGTGGAGCAGGTGGCCCACCTGAAGGAGCTGACCCGCTCACGCTTTCAGGCCGTCGTAATGCCCATCCCCATCAAGGGGCTGGATAGTTTTCCTGTTCGCGTCGTGGCCTTTGAGTAGATCGATCGCCACTATCGCCAGTCGGTTTGGAACAACAGAAGAGTCCGATCCTCTACAGGGAGATGAACAATGAACCCGATGATCGCCGGCCGGCCCTTTGCACAAACCCATACCCGCCCCACCCGTCTCAAGTCATACATCTTTGGGGCGCCTTATTACCCTGAGCATTGGGATCCCTCCATGTGGGAGGAGGATGCCCGCCGTATGGCCGAGGCGCACTTTAACGTCGTGCGCATGGCCGAGTTCGCCTGGGATCGCATGGAGCCCACCGAGGGCACCTACGATTTCTCGTTATTCAAAGAGGTAGTGGCCATCATGGGCCGCTATGGAATTCGCTCCATCCTGTGCACACCGACGGCCACGCCTCCGCGCTGGCTCACCTATCATCATCCCGAGATTCTACGCGAGATGCCCAACGGCCTGCGTTGCATGCACGGCTCCCGGCAGCACGCCTGCTACGCCAGCCCGCTCTTTCGTGAGCACAGCCGACGCATCAGCCGCGTGATGGCCGAAGCATTTGCCGACGATCCCAACGTCATCGGCTGGCAAACCGACAACGAGTTCAACTGCGGCTTTTCCGAGTGCATCTGCCCGAACTGCCGGCAAGAGTTTCGCCTGTACCTTCGCGAAAAGTACGGCAGCATCGAGGCCCTGAACAAGGCCTGGGGCACCGCCTTCTGGGCTCAGACCTACAGCGACTTTGATCAGATCGACCTTCCGCTCGAGTCGCGCCCCGGCGGAGAGAACCCGTCAGCCCGGTTGGACTATTATCGTTATCTTTCACACATCGCCGTGCGCTTTCAACACGAGCAGGTGCAGGAGCTGCGCGCCGTCAACTCGGACTGGTTTGTGATGCACAACGGCATCTTCCGGCACCTGGATTACTGGACGTTCAGCCAGGATCTGGATTTCCTGGGGTATGACTGCTACCCCGGGTTCACAGTGCCCGACGCCCCCACACCGGCCGACGGTGCGGCATATATCGCCTCTCGGCTGGATATCGCCCGCAGCTACTCTGGCAATTTCATCGTGCCGGAGCAACAGTCGGGCCCCGGCGGGCAAAAGCACTATCTGCATCCCACGCCTCGCCCCGGTGAAATGCGCCTCTGGAGCTACCAATCCATGGCCCATGGCGCCGACGGCATCATGCACTTTCGCTGGCGCACCTGCCGCTTTGGCGCCGAGGAATACTGGTGCGGCATTCTCGACCACGACAATGTGCCGCGTCGCCGCTATCAGGAGGCCCGCCAGGAGGGCATCGAGTTCGCCGCTCTGAGCGACAAGGTGCTGGGCACCCACGTTCATATCGACGTCGGCATCCTGCACACGCCCGAACAGGACGACGCCCACAAGACGCTCCCTCACGGCCTGCCCGAGCCGTCGTGGGCATCGACCCAGTTGCATCGCGCGCTCTGGCTGAACAAGTATGCCGTGGGTTACGTCAACCTGGCCGATCGCTATGACGGCGTCCATGTGCTGGTCTGGCCGCACATGGTCCTGATCGACGACGCCATGGCAGAAAAACTGGCGGATTTTGTCCAGAAAGGCGGAATCCTCGTCATCGGCGGCCGCAGCGCCATCAAAGATACGAATAATGTCGTGCTGGCCGAGACCCCTCCCGGCCCGCTACAAAAGTTGGCCGGTGTGACGGTCGAAGAGTATGGTATGCGACCGGAACGCTATGGCTATGGCATCTCGCTAAACGGCAGCGAGCCCAGGCCGGCCATGCACTGGTACGACATGCTTCAACCCACCACCGCCCGCGTCATCGGCACGTGGTATGGCGGGCATCTTCAGGATCAGCCGGCCGTCACCGTGAACGACTATGGACAGGGCAAGGTGATCTATGTCGGCACTTATCTCGCCGATGAGACGGCTCCCTGGATCGCCGACCTCATCGTACAAGAGGCCGGATTGACGCGTCTGATGGAGGGTGTGCCGGCCGCCGTCGAGGTAGTGCTGCGCCGCTCGGATGAGCGCGACCTGCTCTTCCTGCTGAACCATGATGAGGTAGCCCATACGCTAAAGAGCGTCCCCGCCGGCACCGACCTGTTGCAGGATCAACAGGTGCAGGGCGAGCTGCAGCTAGAGCCCCGACAGGTCGCCGTCATCGAGCTGGAGAGTTAGCTCATGTCCGATGAGGTCTTGATGTCCGAAACAAACGACACCGTTCGTGGCGACGAGGCGCTAGCCCGTGGCGCGCTGGCAGCCGGTATCGGCCTGGTAACGGGTTACCCCGGCTCGCCCGCCACGGCGGTGTTTGATCGCCTGCTGGAGATGAGCGGATCGGCCTCGGCCGATCCGCTGCAGGCGCAATGGGCGCCTAACGAAAAGGTCGCTCTGGAGATGGCCTTTGGCGCCTCTCTGGCCGGCACCCGTTCGCTGGTGGTGCTCAAGAGTGTGGGCATGAATATCGCCCTGGATCCACTGGCCACCATATCCCTCAGCGGGTGCCACGCCGGCATGGTCATCCTGCTGGGAGACGATCCCGGCGCATGGTCCTCTCAGAACGAACAGGATTCGCGCTGGCTGGCCCGCGTTGCCGAGGTGCCCATTATCGAGCCGATCAGCGTCGAGCAGGCCACGCCGCTCATGGCGCAGGCGTTTGCCTGGTCCGAGGGATTGGGGCTGCCCGTCATTGTGCGTATCACGCCGGCACTGATCGAGGCGCAGGGCATCCCCGACGAGCCCTGGGTGCTACCGCCCACGCATCGGCGCTTTTTGCGGCGTCGTAACCGTTGGGTGGTGTTGCCCGCCGCCGTCACCCGCTGGCACCGGCGGCTGCATCGCCTGCTGCGCCAGTTCCAGGATATGCTCGAAGCCTCGCCCTACGACGTAGGCGAGGGCGGCGTTGCCGGAGATCGCACCGCCGTTGTGGCCGTCGGCGCCACCCGCATCAAGTTGTGCGCCCTGCTGGGCGAGACCGCCCGACGGCATCGCATCCTGGGGCTCTCCAGTTCGTGGCCCCTCCCCGATGAGGCGTTGATCGACTGGCTGCGCGGCCTGGAACAGGTGCTGGTGCTGGAGGAGGGCGGCCCCTTTATAGAGGAACAGCTCCATGCCCTGGCCCATCGAGCCGGGTTGTCGGTTCGCATCCTGGGGCGGATGGACCGCAAAGTGCCCGAAGAGGGTGAACTGAGTCCGGCCAATATCGTCGGCGCCCTGGCGCACATTCTGCCGCCCGAGAAGCTGCCTCAGGCGCCCGACGCCAGGCGCGACATGCCCAGCCGCACGCCCCTGTGCGACGATTGCCCCTATACGCCGGCCTTTGAGGCGCTGCTGGAGGCGATGGAGCGACAAGGGGGGCGCGAACGACACATCGTCATCGGTGAGACCGGTTGCATGGTACGGGCCAATCTGCCGCCGATGGAGCTGTTCGACGTCAAATACTCGCTGGGAGCCGGGTTGGGTATGGGCATCGGCCTGGCCATGAACGACCGCCGGCATCGCGTCGTTGCCCTGCTGGGTGACTCGTCCTTCTTCCATACCGACATCAACGCCCTCCCCCAGGCTGTGCAGATGAACCTGCCGATGGCGGCGATCATCCTGGATAACGGCACGACCGCCCTCACCGGTGGACAGGCCCACCCGGGCAGCGCGCGAGATGAGCGGGGGCGGCCCCGGGTTGCCGTCGACATCGCCGCTGTGGTACGTGGCTACGGCATCGAGCCGCTGGTTTGCGCCGCCGATGATTCGGCGGCCCTGGCACAGGCGTACGATGATGCTCTGACCGCTGATGAATTTCGCGTCATAGTGGTGCGTGGCCCCTGTCCACGCCACATCGACGAGGAGTAATCCGTCACAATGCGTTTCATTCACGCGGCCGATATCCATCTGGGATACCGACAGTACAACAACTCGGAGCGGTATAACGATTTCGCCCGCGCCTTTCACCATATGGTAGACGACGTCATCCGTCGCAAAGCCGATTTCGTGCTGCTGGCCGGCGATCTGTTCCACAAACGGTCCATCGAGCCACGCACATTGCTGCAGGCTACGGCCATGCTGGAACGGCTGCGTAACGCCGGCATTCCCGTCATCGCCATAGAGGGCAATCACGAGCGCGCTTATCAGCAAGATGGATTCTCGTGGCTGGATTATCTGGCCGAGGTCGGCCTGCTCACGCTGCTCACCCCCATCTACCGGGATGGGCGCATACAGATCGAGCCGTGGGATGCCGAACTGCGCAGCGGCGCCTATATCGACCTGCCCGGCGGGGTGCGCATAATTGGCGTCAAATACTATGGCGCCAGCACGCCACGGGTCATCCAGGATCTATGCGACGAGCTGGAATCGATGAGTGGCCCCCGCCCGCCCTATACCATCATCATGCTTCATGCCGGGGTGCATGGCGTGCTCGACAACATGTCCGGCGCGCTCTCCCGCGCCCAGCTCGATCCGCTTCGCGCCCACTGCCAGTATCTGGCGTTGGGTCACATACACAAGCCGTTCATCCAGGATGATTGGATCTATAACCCCGGCTCACTGGAAACCAACAGCGTCACCGAGGTCGAATGGGACGATCGCGGCTATCTCATGGTGGATATCGATATGGACGCCGCCGATGGCCCCACCCATTCGGTTACGGCGGTGCCGAGCAGTCGCCGCCCGTTTATTCGGCTACGCTTTGCCGTGGATGAATGCAGGACGCCCGAACACCTCTACACCATGCTGGAGGCCTACCTGCGTCGCCGGGCACCCGCCGAGCCGTCCGAGACAAAACCGGTGGTCGAGCTGCAGCTATACGGCATCCTGCCCTTCTCTCATTCCGACCTGGATCTGAAGCGGGTCGAGGGGATGGCGCAAGAGGCGCTGAATCCGTTGATCTGTAACGTGCGGGATATTACCACCCCAAGCGAATTCGACATGCGCGTGGGCGACAACATGAGCCGCGCCGAGCTGGAGCAATATGTCATCCGCGAGCTGATCGAGCGCGACATCCGCCGCCGCGACAACAGTCAGCAGTGGGCCGACATGGTGCTGCGTCTCAAGGGGCTGGCGCTGAGCGGTGGCACACCCGAAGAGGTTGTGGCCGAGCTGAGCGCCTTTCGTGCCGCCATCCCCCCCGAATCATTGGGAGATACCAAAGACGACGACAAGGAGGACGCGCCCTTATGATGATCCTCTCCGTCGAGCTGCACGACTTTAAAAGCTATCGCGACGCGACACTGCATTTTCTGCCCGGCACCAACGCCATTCTGGGTGCCAACGGCGCCGGCAAGAGCACCATCCTCGAAGCCATCGGCTTTGCCCTGTTCGATTACCAGCCCCCGGGATTCAAGCTGGCCAACCTGCTGCGCGAGGGGGCGGCCACCGGCAGCGTCGTCGTGCGGCTGGTCTCGTCGCTGGACGAACGCCCTTACGATGTCGAGCGCATCTTTAGTGCCACCACCACCACCCGCTACCGTGTGTACGATCCCGAATTGGGCGGCCAGTGTATCGCCGAGGGCAACGAAGAGGTGCGCCTGTGGCTGCATGACCATCTGCGTGTCGATCGCTCCGCCCGACTGGCCTACCTGTTCGAGAACACGGTGGGCGTGCCCCAGGGCACCAATACGGCGCCGTTCCAGCAACCCGCCGGTGCGCGCAAAGCCGTCTTTGACCCGCTACTGCAGGTGGACGACTATCGCAAGGCCTCGGATAACCTGCGCGCCACCGAGAACTATCTTCGAGATCGGCACCACGAGGTACAGCGTGAGATCGCCCGAATCGAAGGCCGTCTGGCCGATCTCCCCCGCCTGCAAGAGGAAAAGGACACCCTGGAACGCATGGTGACCGATCTCCACGATCAAACGCGCCGGTTGGGTGTCGAGCTCGCCTCCCTCACCGGCCAATTGGAGACAATGGACGCCGCCGAGCGCCATGTGAACAAGCTGGCCGCTCAACTAGAGCGGGCGCGCGCCGACCTGTCCGCCCACAGGTTGCGCCTGGACGATGCCCGTCGCGCGCTGCGCGAGGCAGAGGAGGCCCGGGAGCAGGTCGAGGCGTCTCGCGCCGGCCACGAAGCGTACGAGGCGGCCGAAAATCGCCTGCGAGATCTGGAGGAGCGCCGCGCGGCACGCGACGCACTACGTGACAGGCTGGCCGTCATCGAGCGCGAAGAGGATCGGCTAGAGACCGAGATCGCGCGGCTGAATGAGGAGATGGCCCGCATCGAGGAGTTGCAACGGCGCATATCCGAGCTGGCCCCCGCCGTAAAGCAACAGGCCGATCTGGAGGAGGCGCTGCGTCGTGCCGAGGAGGACGTGCAGCGCATGGAGGCGGCCGCCCGCCGCGAGAAACAGGCCGCGGATGAGGCGCACCGGGCGCATCAGGAGCTCGAGGCCACCCGCGAGGGCATGGCCCTCGCCGCCGATCTGGAGCGCGAGATCGCCGATCAACAGACCCGGCTGGACGAGTTGGTCAACCACGAACAGGAGGTTCGAGAGCAGGGGGTGGCCGCCAAAGCCGAGTGTGAACGTCTGGAGCGCCAGTCGAGCACACTGGAAGAGGCCGACACCGCCCGCTGCCCGGTTTGCGAGGCGGAGCTGACGCCGGAGCATCGACGCGACCTGCTGATGCGCAACAAAGACCGGATCACCGAGCTGAACGCGACCATGGATCGGCTTCGCCGTGAAATCCGCACACTGCAGCGTGACGCCAGAGCGACACGGGCCGCGCTGGAGGAATCTCAAAATCGCCTGCGTCATCTGCCCACCGATGAGGCGCTGCAGGCCGCCGGGGAGCGCCTGGCGCATCGACAGGCCGCGTGGGATGAAGCGGTCGCCGAGCTGGCCTCGCTTCAGGGTGCGCCGGCCGCCGCCGAACAGTATCGTCGGGAACTGAGCTCGCTGGGCGATCCGCGCCGCGAGTACCAGTTGCACGAGGACCGTGTCCGCGGGCGCGACGATATCGCCCAACGTCAGCACACCGCCGCAACGCGTCGAGAGGCTCTTGCCGCCGATGCTGGCGACCTTCGCGAACAGCTCGCCGCCTACGCCGATCTGGACGATGCCGTACAGGCCGCTCGGCAGAAGCAGGATACCCACCTCGCCGCTCATCAGAGCTATATGACGCACCTGAACGTGGCCGGTCAATACGCCGCCCGACAGGCGCTGGTCGATAAGCTATCTGCCGATCTGGAGGGCCTGATCCGGCGGGCCACCGATGCCGAGCACGCTCATGCCGATGCCGCCACGAATTACGACGTGGATCGTCACCGTCAACTGCGTGAAAAAGTATCCGACATGCGCGACGAGCTCACCCGGGCCGATGCGCGGCTATCGACTGCGCGAGAGCGCCGGGACGAGGTCGAGGCGGCCATCGCCGACCTGGAACAGGCCGCGAATGAAATGGCCGTCCGTCAAAACAGCCTGGAGGAGCTGACGGCGCTGCACAGTATACTGCGCAGCACCCGCCAGTTGTTGCGCCAGGCCGGCCCCTACGTGACTCAGCATCTGGTTTATCAGATCTCGAAGGAGGCCTCGGCCATCCATGCCGATATCATGGATGACCATACTGGCCGTCTGAACTGGTCAGAAGATTACGACCTTTCGCTGGAAGTACGGGGACACGAGCGCAATTTCCGCCAGTTCTCCGGCGGCGAACAGATGAGCGCCGCGCTGGCCCTGCGCCTGGCGCTGCTGCGCGAGATCTCGGCCGTCGACGTGGCCTTTTTCGACGAGCCCACCGCCCATCTCGATCCCGAACGTCGCGACGGACTGGCGGAAAAGATCATGCAGGTCCGTGGCTTTTCACAGGTCTTTGTCATCAGCCACGACGACACGTTCGAGCGCGCCGCCCAGCACCATATCCGCATCATCAAAGATGAGGGCGGCAGCCGACCGGAGGGTATCTAGGTATGCTCAGCATCGCCCACGTTCGCCACGCGCTGGAGGCCCGCCGCGAAGATTTGGTCGGATTCGATGTCACAGTGGCGCAGGAGCGCACGCGCTACGACGAGATACTGACCTGGATGGAGGGCCAGGACTCCCGGTCCCTGATGGGCTGGCTCGCCATGATTCCGCGCTCCGGCGCCCTCCCCACGGACGAACGCGTTGCCGGGCAACCGGTGATCCATCGCTTCGAGCACCATTGGAAAAATCATGAGGATGCCCGCACCTGGGCCAGAGAGGTATTGCTCGGCGTGCCCACTCTGGGCGTGGATGGATCCCAGATCGCGCCCAGCCACGATTTTTCGATACCTGTAGGCGCCGTGCAGGTGGGTTGGTTCGAGAATCGTCACACCCCCGCACAAGATTATGTCAAAGACATTCGCTTCGAGGTGTTGCCACCGACCGAGCTGGCGCGCGATCAGGACGGCACACGCACATTCCCCGACCTGCAGGTGAGCCTGCGCCGCTTCGAGCTCGAGTGTCAGACGCTGGTGGACTATATGCGCCGGCGCGCCGGCCACCGGCCGCGACCGGTATGCTTCTTTGACGGCTCGCTGATCATCTCTTTTGCGGCGCAGATGCGCCCGGAGCTCCAGCGCGCCTACCTCAACGCCGTGCTCACTCTGTTGGATACATCCGAAGAGACGCGGGTACCGCTGGTTGGTTTTGTCGATACGTCTGCCGCCACCGATCTCGTCTCCATGCTGCGCTACCTTTGCGGCGAGGCGGACCAACCGCGCATCAGCGACAGCGTCCTTTTACGTTCCAGAATGCGCTGGGGAGACCGCAGCGAGGCGTTCATCTGCGCCCGCGACGATCGCATGTTCGAACGCGCCAATGAAGAGCTGAACTACTATCAGAGAGTGGCGTTTCTCTATGTCAAGACCACGTCCGATAACCCGCCCGTTCGCCTGGATCTGCCCGTCTGGCTCCTTGAGGATGGACTGCTGGAGGATGTGGTCAATGTGGTGCGCGCCGAGTGCGTGGTCGGCACCGGCTATCCCTACGCTATCGAAACCGCCGATGCGGTGGCCGTCATCACCGCCGCCGACCGCGAGCGATTCTACCGCATCTTTCAGGATTTTTTAGCCGAGAACGATGTGCCGGTGCGCTACTCGCGCAAGGCATTCAGCAAGCGCGGCCGCCGCTGATAAAGAACGGTATCTACTGTGAAGGGGGCGTATGTATATCGGCAAGATCGTAAACTCGAGCTCTCACATCGATTACGTCTGCCAGGTGTATGGCCCGGGCGAGGTGGAACAAACGCCGCGCCCGGAGGATCACGGCTTTGGGACTTTTGTCGGCATCGAGCGCGCCGATGAGGGCTATCTGGTGGGAGTGATCTCGAACACGACCCTGCTGAATCCCGATTTCGGCAATCTAGGGCCGCGCCTTTCGCCTGAGGAGGATCTGGGCATCTTTTCACCCGACTATCTCAACGAAAAGGTGACGCTGGTGGCGGTGGTGGCCCTGGGCACGGTGAACGGCAGCGACGTACAGCAGGGGGTGCCCGTGGTGGCCGCCGCCATCGACGCCCGGGTGCGTACCCTCACCGAGGATGAGACCATCGCCTTCCATTGCGCCGAGGGCAATCTACGCCTGGCCTACCTGCCCATGCTGGCCACCATGCGCAACCCGCTGGCCCCCCACCTGACGCTGAACATCATCGACCACCTGAGCCGGCTCTTCCCACATGAGGCGCAACGCCTGGCCATCCTGGGCGGCAATCTGGCCTGGCACGCCCGCGTCGAGCCGGTGGGCTGAAAGGAGTCGCCGTGGAAACCCAAGCTCCCCCCATCGGCACCACCAAAGGCCCGGGCGAGACGCCTCACGAGTTCACCTTTGTCACGCCCGATCCGGACCAGCGTGTACGCTATGGCGAGTTTGTCTATTACGAGGCGGCGGTCGAGGGAGAGTCGCGACGCATTCTGGCCCGCGTCACCCGGCGCGTGCCGTTGCGCCTGTTCCCCGACACCTTTATGGCCGACCCGGTGATTCCTCCCGGGGACGTCGCCCGCCTGATGGGCTTTGAACAAAGCGTTCACGAACTGTTCGAGATCACCGCCACCGTGCTGGGATATTACGACCCCGGGCTGGGCTTTGTAAACCCGCGGATTCCGCCTCGCTCGGGAGCGCCTATCTATATCGCCCCCGACGAGATGCTGTGCAATCTGCTCTCACGCCGCATGTGCGGCGATATCGGGTCGATAGAGATCGGCTCGCTGCTCAGTCGCCCCCGCGGCAGCGTGCCCATCGCCCTGGATGCCCGCAGCATCACCAGCACCCACATGGCCATTATCGCCTCCACCGGATCGGGCAAAAGCTATCTGGCCGGCGTCATGCTGGAAGAGTTGATGCGACCCCATAATCGCGCTGCCGTCCTGGTAGTAGACCCCCACGCCGAGTACGACACCCTGGTACATATGCAGGGCCACCGGGCTTTTTGGACCGACGACGGCTATGAGGCCACCGTCCACATCGTGCGTCCGAACGACATCAAGGTACGCGTCTCATCTCTCACCCTGGGCGACCTTCGCTATCTGCTCCCCAATCTGTCCGAGCGCATGCACCACCTCCTGGGACGCGCCTGGTCGAGGGTGCGCCGGGAGTATGGAGAAGAGCGTTGGACCCGAGCGCAGCTCAAGGTGGCCATCCGCGCCGGAATGGATGATCGGCCCATCACCGATCCGGATGAGGATCAAAAGATGGAAGAGGATCCGACCATTGGAGCGCTTATCTGGCGCGTACAGTCCGTGCTGGATCATTCGTCCATCTTTGACGACCACGTCAGCATGCCGTTGGACGATCTCTTTCGCCCCGGACAATGCACCGTCCTGCAGCTTAACGAGATCCCCGAGCGCGAGCAGCAGATCATCGTCGCCACATTGCTGCGCCGTCTGAACCAGGCGCGCATGGATACCGTGCGTGGGCGGGTCAAAGAGGACGACGAGAACTATTTGCCCTACCCCACCTTTGTCCTCATCGAAGAGGCGCACAACTTTGCGCCCGCCGGAGCCGATGCCGTGACCACCCATATCCTCAAGCAGATCCTCTCCGAGGGGCGCAAATTCGGCGTAGCGGTGGGGCTCATCAGTCAGCGACCGGGCAAGCTCGATAGCGACGTGCTCTCACAATGCATGACCCAGTGCATCATGCGCATCGTCAACCCGGTGGATCAAAATAGAGTGGCCGAGAGCGTAGAATCGGTGGGACGCGACCTGCTCATGGAGCTGCCGGCCCTCAGCCGCGGACAGGTGATTGTGGCCGGCGCGGCGGTCAATACGCCGGTGATGGTCAGGGTGCGCGAACGCCTCACCCCGCACGGGGCTGAGGACCCCGACGCGCCCACGGAGTGGCAGCGCTACTTTAGCGAGGAAAACGAACGCAGGCGACAACGTGATAACGCGCCGCCTGCGGATGGTCCGCGCCGCCAGGGGCGAGACCGAATGTTCCTGTGATGCGATAGAGGGAAACGAGCGGCGGTAAACGATCGATGGATCTTTTGCCGCCCTTTTTGTTCGACGCCTCAGTCGACGGCGTCGGCGCCTTTTTCTTGATCTCCCATCGCCCTGTTAGAGGCGCCCGCCTCATTAGACGAGCCCGCCTCTGATAAAGCGCTCGCTTCATCTGAAGCACCTGCTTCAGCGGGCATCGGCTCGGCCGACTGCTCGTCTATCTCACGATCTCGTTGTATGCGCCGGGCCTGCAGCGCCTGCAGACCGTTGTCGATCACCCGCTGCAGGTGCGCCACTGCGTCGGCCAGATCGCGTAGCTTGGTCTCGGCATACTCGTCGGCGCTGGCGCGAATACGCGCGGCATCGCGCTGAGCATGGTTCAATATCGTCTCCGAGCGGGCCTCGGCCACCTTTCGCAGCTCGTGCTCATCGAGCAATCGGGCGGCATCTTCCCGCGCCTGGGCGATAATGCGCCGGGCCTCTTCGTGCGCCTGGGCGATGTACTTGTCGCGCTCGACCTGAACCTCACGGGCCTGCCGGATCTCCTGAGGGATCGTGATTCGCATCTGGTCGATAATGTTCAGAAACGCTTCCTCATCAACCATGACCCTCTTGCTGAACGGCATGTGCATTCCGGCATCGAGCAATTCCTCAAGCCTGTCTACCAGTTGCAGGATGTCGATTTTGATCACCTCTTTCGTGAATCATCGCCGGTTGGTTCAACATGCTATGAGCCCTGAACTCATGCCCTCAGGTGGGCCAGCACCGCCTGTTCGACATGAGAGGGTACGAACTGTAGCACCGATCCGCCGGCTGTCGCGATCTCTTTGACGATAGATGAACTGAGAAAAGCATAGTCCAGGCTCGTCATCAGGCATATCATATCCAGATCGGGCGCCAGACGACGTGTCGTCAGCGCCATCTGATACTCACGCTCGAAATCCGAGATCACCCGCAGGCCACGCACAATCACCCGCGCACCCCGCTCGTGTGCGAAATCGGCCGTCAGCCCCTCATAGCTCTCCACCTCGATGTTGGGCACATCGCTCAGGGCCTCGTAGACCATCTTGACTCGCTCTTCGGTCGAGAACATCAGGCTCTTCTGCGGACGATCATAAACAGCCACAACCAGCTTGTCAAATAGCCCGGCCGCCCGTCGGGCGATGTCCATATGGCCATAATGGACGGGATCGAATGTACCAGGATAGATAGCGACGGTCAACGTAGGTCCTCCGTTTCCTTTACGAGAGATCGGCCTGCGCCCACAGGCGCTCAACGCCGGCGGCCAGCGCGGCGTGCTCCGGCCGTGAGAGATCGGGGTCCTGTTCATAAACAACCGTGGCTTCACGCCGGGCCTTTTGCAAAATGGGCATATCGCTGAGTCGCGCCACCTTGAGTTCGGGCAGGCCATGTTGCCGTACACCGAAAAAGTCTCCCGGCCCTCGAATCTCCAGATCGCGTTCGGCCAGCACAAAGCCGTCGTTCGTCTCCTCCAGGGTGCGCAGGCGTTGGCTGCCCTGTTCCGAGGGGTCGTCCGAGAGCAGAATGCAATAAGACTTGGCTTCCCCACGCCCTACCCGTCCGCGAAACTGGTGTAGCTGGGCCAGACCAAAGCGCTCCGCCCCTTCGATGAGGATGACCGTCGCGTTGGGCACATCCACCCCCACCTCGACGACGGCGGTAGACACCAGAATATCGTAGCGCCGGTCGCGGAAATCCTTCATCACCTGCTCTTTTTCATCCGCCTTCATGCGACCGTGCAAAAGTCCCAGCTTGCGATGCGGGAATATGTTCTTTTGCAGTCGTTCGTACTCGGCTACAGCAGCCTTGGCGTCGATACTGTCCGACTCTTCGACCAGCGGGCAGATCACGAACGCCTGATAGCCCTGATCGATCTGGGCATTGATGAAGGAATAGATGCGTTCGTGACTGCTGCGGTTGCGCAGCACGGTGGTGACGCTCTGCCGATTGGGAGGCATCTCGTCCAGCACCGAAATGTCCAGATCGCCGTACAGCGTCAGAGCCAGGGAACGCGGGATGGGCGTGGCGCTCATCGCCAGCATATGCGGCTCGATCCCCCCCGACTTGGCCCGCAAAGCCGAGCGCTGCGTCACCCCAAAGCGATGCTGCTCGTCCACCACAACCAGCCCCAGCCGGTCGAAATCGACGGCGTCCTGAATCAATGCATGCGTGCCGACCACCAGATGGGTGCGCCCCGCGGCTATCTCCCGCTGCACACGTCCCTTTTCCGCCGCCGGCAACGCGCCGATGAGCAGCTCGATCTGAATATCCTCTCGCTTCGCCAGGAGACTCAAGATGGTATGATAGTGCTGCTCGGCCAGAATCGCCGTAGGCGCCATGATGGCCGCCTGCAGGCCGTTTCGCACCGCTGCCAGCATGGCCGTCAGCGCAACCACCGTCTTGCCCGACCCCACATCTCCCTGCAGCAAGCGGCTCATAGGCACCGGCTGCTCCATGTCGGCCAGGATCTCGTCGATGGCGCGCCGTTGTGCGCCTGTCAGATCAAACGCCAGTCCGGCGATAAACTCGTCCAGCTCATCCCGGCGTATCTCCAGCGCTCGCGCGCGGGCGCTTTTGCGCAGTTGCCGCTGCCGCAGTACGCCCAATTGCAGCGTAAACAGTTCGTCAAAACAGAGGCGCTCTCGGGCGCGATTGAACGATTCATCGTCATCGGGAAAGTGAATCTGTTGAATCGCCGTAGGGAGATCCACCAGGCCGGCCGACTCGCGAATCGTCTCCGGCAAGGGATCCTCGAGCCGTGGCGCCCATTCGTTGATGGCCGCCTTGATGGCCCCTCGCAACCAGCGCCCGCTGATGCCTGCCGAAAGAGGATACACCGGCACCATTCGTCCGGTATGTAACAGTTCTCGCTGCAACGGCTCCCATTCGGGCGACACGAATACCAGCCGCCCCAGATACTCATCGATACGCCCACTCAGAACGATCTCGTTACCGGGCTTGAATCGCTCCGCCATGTAGGGTCGGAACCAGCGTGCCTCGATAGAGCCGGTACCGTCGGTCACCGTCACCATGGTGATGGTGCGTCCGCCGCGAATGCGCTGCACGCGCACGTCACGCACGATGCCGACGATGGTCACTTCGTCGCCCAGTCTGAGCCGGTTGATGGTCTTGAGTTCGCCGAAATCGTCGTGTCGTCGGGGGAAATGATAGAGTAGATCTCGCACGGTGTGGATGCCCAACCTGGCCAGGCGCCTCTGGTTGACCGTACTGATCCCTTTGATGGCCGTAACCGAAACGTACACCGAGGCTTGATCGTCGGCGGTGCGGGCGGCTCGTGTCCGCCGCTCTGCGCGAGGGCGTTGGGGAGAGGCTTTTTCCTCGGCTACCTCTACAGCCTCATCGGGCGCTGATGTCGCATCGGCCGATGGCGATTCCTGCACGGTATCACCTGCCGATGGTGCGGTGCTTGGCGGCAGAGGCTCCGCAGACCCGTCCTCGCCCTCGGACGCGCCGGCCGGCAGGTCGCCGGCCAGAATCTCTAATAGCGAATCCACCACCTGGGCACGATCCGGGCGCATTCGTCCCCTGTAGCCGTCTAGCGCATTGACGATCCGGTCTACTGTGGCCGGATCACAGCTCTCGCGAGCTTCTTTCTCCCAATAGGCCAGAAATCGTCCGATCCCGCCGATCACGGCCCGATCGCGATAACCTTGCTCCTTTTCCAGTGCGAGAATTCGTCGCAATTTCTCATATGAGGATGATGACATGAATCCCGTCCAGATGACGCTTTATCAGGCTTCGAACACCACCATACCTAAAGCTCCCGGGCCCACGTATGAACCGAATACGGGGCCATAGATATGCTCGTCTATTGTGATATCGGGCAACGCCTCGGTCGCCTGTGTCTTGACCTCCTCGGCACTGTTGCTCAGCCCGGCGTGCAACAACACCGCCCGCTCTACCCGCGGGAACTCGCTCACGAACTCGATCAGTCGCTCCGCCGGAGTTCCTCGATGGCGAGACCGCTGCATGGCCACCACCTCCCCCTCTTCCAACAGCAACAGGGGCTTGAACCCGGCACTGCCCGCCATCTCGCGCGAATTGGTCACCAGCCCGTTTCGCTTGAGATAATCCAGCGTCTCGACATAGAAGGCGAAATAGGTACGAGGAATCATACCGTATACCATCCGGGCGATCTCGGCTCCCGAAAGACCATGTTGCGCCGCACGCGCCGCCTCGGTCACCAGCATTCCCAAAGCACAGGAGATGAATCGCGAGTCGATGACGGTCACATCACAGCGCCCCAGCAAAGCGGCGCGGGCCTGCGTCGCCGCCTGTACGGTGCGTCCCATCTCGGATGAGGCATGAATCGAGATAATCTCGTCGGTCTCGACAGCCAGTTTGTTGTACACATCCTGAAGCTGCCTTACGGTGGGGGCAACTGCTGTGGGCGACGCCTTTTTACGGATCATCTCCTTATAGAACGCCACAGAGCGCAATGACGGATCATCCATCATCGTCTCAAAGCCCACGGTTAGCTGCCACGGCACGACAGTGATATCGAGTTCTCGAACGATATCCGCCGACAGTTCGGCCGTGCTATCGGTGACGATCCTGGCGTTGCTCATGCTTCATACTCTCTTTCTCACAAGGCCACTCTCAAGCGCGTCAGCGTCCGACACGATGATCGGCCGACGCGCGAGAAACGCCCGGCACAGGCTATTCGGCAGAGATGATATAGTGATAGTGAGCTTGCCCACCTTCCAGTACTTCGATCTCGAGATCGGAATAGATCTGCCGGATCTGCTCGGCAAGCGCTTCGGCCTCATCAGGCAAAATGTCTTCTCCACGATAGATGGTGACGATCTCATAGTCTGTGGCGTTCATACGCTCCAACAGATCGATGACCACCGATAGCATATCCTCTTTGGCCGTCACCAGATCGCCGTTCAGCAAACCGATAAATTGCCCGGCTTTGATGCACAACCCGTTAACCTGAGCCGAGCGCACCGCACGAGTCACCTCGCCCGTCTGCACCTGGGTCGAGGCCTCGAGCATCAACTCATGATTTGTCTCGAGATCGGCCTGATAATTGAACGCAAGCAATGCGGCGATTCCCTGGGGCACAGTACGGGTGGGAACCACCTTGACCTGTTTACTACACAGATCCTCGGCCTGGCGTGCCGTGAGGATGATATTACTGTTGTTAGGCAGCACAATCACCTGATCGCAGGGCAACTCCTCGATCGCCTGTACCAGATCCTGTGTGCTGGGGTTCATCGTCTGCCCGCCGGGAACGATAGAGCCCACACCCAGGCTCTCGAACACTCGCTCCAGCCCGGGGCCCGACACGACGGCCACAACACATACATCGCCAAGAGGCTCCGGCCGGAGTGCAACCGCCGGGACGGAAGAAGGCTCGGGCGAGGGGTCGTCTGCAGAGGCGTTCGACCCGCCGACAAAGCTCTCATACTGCTCCTGCATATTTTCGATGATGACGGCCGTCACCCGCCCCTGGCTGATACCGTAATCCAACGCCTGCCCGGGGTAATCGGTGTGCACGTGCACCTTGACCGTCTTTTCATCGCCCACGACCAGCACCGAATCGCCCATCGTGGCAATCTTGTCGCGAATGGCGTCCACATCCAGCGCATGCCCCTGGATCACGAACTGAGTATCGTAATTGTACTCGCTGTCCAGAGCCTCGTGTCGAGCCTGGGCGACCGACTGAGCCGCCTGAACCTCGATGCTCTCGCCACGATATGCGCGCAGAATTCCTTCCAGAATGAGGGTCAACCCCTGCCCACCGGCATCCACCACGCCGGCATCGGCCAGCACGGGCAAAAGGGTCGGCGTGCGCTCGACCGAAGCGCACGCTTCATTCACGGCGCTCTCCAGCACTTGTTCCATGTCGGCGTTCATAGCCGCCGCCTGCATGGCCGCCTTGGCCGCCTCACGGATCACCGTAAGGATGGTGCCCTCGACCGGCTTCATCACTCCCTTGTAGGCGGTCGCCGCCCCCTCTTCCAGGGCACGGGCGAAATCGCTCGGAGTGAGTACCTGCTTATCATCCATAGACCGGGCAAACCCACGAAGGATCTGCGAGAGTATAACGCCCGAATTCCCTCGGGCCCCCATCAGCGCGCCCTGCGCCAGAGCACGCCCCAGATCAGAGACGGCGGCATAGGAGCGATCGCCCAGCTCGTCCAGTGCCGCGCGCATCGTCATCGACATATTGGTGCCGGTGTCCCCATCGGGGACGGGAAACACGTTCAGCGCATTTACGGCAGAAACGTGACGATCCAGCCAGGCCCCGGCCGCCCGCAGACTTTGCAGTAAACGCTGTCCATCCATAATTGTGTTACTTTCCGCCGGGTGTCGCGTGCCGGATTCGTCGTGTGATGCGTCCATCTTGTTGTTCTTGGTTGCGTTGTCACCCAAGGATCTGCCCCCCACAGCCGTTATCGAGAGCCGGCGCTCATTCCCGGCCGCCCCCCGGAGTCGTTGCCAGATCGTCACCTGCTGTCATCGCCCCCAGTTTCTGTCCCTTGGGATCCGTTACGCAGGGGCTGTACCTGCTTGTGACCGATCAATCGTTGTTGCTTACTCGCAGCCCCTGCACGTGAACGTTCACGCTGGCAACGGGCATAGCCAGCGCGCGTTCCACGCTAAATTTTACGCTTTCCATCACGTTATGGGCTACTTCAGAGATGCGCGTGCCGTACTCGATGACAACATAGAGATCGATAACGATCTTGTCATCCACGACCTCAACCTCGACCCCCCGGTGATAGTTGTCAACCTGCAGGATCTCGGCAATACCGTCACGCAGGGTCGCCGCGGACATGCCGACGACGCCATAACAACTCAATACAGCCTCACTGGCAATACTGGCGATCGCCCTTGGAGAGACTTGAATTTTGCCTTGCGGCGCATCCTCGTGCATGGGGATATCTCCTCGCCGTCGGTTTTGCATATCCATCTTGTCTATGGTATCATACCTTTCGCGTTCATGGCAAATTCTGCGGGCCCGCTACGGCCCGATCATTTGGGAAAGGGGTTGTACGAGAATGGCCAGGTGTGAGATTTGTGGAAAGGGGCCGCAGTTCGGTCATAACGTCAGTCACTCCAAGCGGCGTACCAACCGCAACTGGCTGCCCAACATTCAGAAGGTAACCCTCATGATCAACGGCCAGCCGAAAAAGGTACAGGCCTGCACGCGCTGCATCCGCACGCATAACAAGGTGGCCGCCAGGTAATCCCTTCTTTGACATTGCGATCCCCGCACGGCCGGTGGTGGAATCTCTCCACGCCGGCCCTGTTTTTTTACAACAAAGCGCGATAACGACGGATGGCCTCTTTGGGGCCGCCCTCGCCGTTAAACACCGCAGATCCCATCACCAGCACGTCGGCGCCCGCATCGACCACATCGCGCACGGTGTCCATATTTACACCACCGTCGACCTCGATCAGCACATCCAACCCCGCATCATCCAGTATGCGCCGCAATCGCTCGACCTTTTTTAGCGTCGATGGGATCAACTCCTGCCCGCCAAACCCGGGATCCACCGTCATCACCAGCACCAGATCCACTGCGTCCAGCACCTCGTCCAGGGTATGCAACGAAGTGGCCGGATTCAGCGTCACCGCCGGCCGCGCCCCCGCCTCGACGATCTGCTGCAACGTGCGGTGCAGATGCGGGCACGTCTCGACGTGCACGGTGATCAACCCGGCGCCGGCCTGCGCAAATTCATCGATATATCGCTCCGGCTGCTCGATCATCAGGTGTACATGGATGGGCAGGCCGGTAATGGGGCGAAGGGCCCGCACTACCAGCGGCCCGATGGTGATGTTGGGCACAAAATGCCCATCCATCACATCCACATGCACCGCATCGGCCCCGGCCTCTTCGATCTCGCGCACCTGTTCGCCCAACCGGGAAAAATCGGCCGACAGGATCGAGGGGGCAATCTGAATTCGTCGCTTTCTCTCCGGTATGTTCACTATCGCTCCTCTCGCTCCTGCGTCGCATATCGTCCGCGCAATTGACCACAGCCCGCCGCAATCTCGATGCCACGCCGCAAACGCACCGTGGTAGGAATCCCCGCCCGTGTCAGAATCTCCTGAAAGCGCAACACCCGATCCCGAGACGAGGCCTCGTACCCGCTTCCGGCGGTCGGATTCAGCGGGATGAGGTTCACATGGCACAGCAGGCCGTGCAACAACCGCGCGGTGCGCCGCGCCTGATCGGGCGTATCGTTCACCTCTTGCGCCAGAGCATACTCAAAGGTTACCCGGCGCCCCGTGCGCGCAATATACTCGCGCACCGCCGCCATCAGCGGCTCCAGCGGGTAGCGTCGGTTCAGGGGCACCAGTCGATCGCGCAATTCGTCGTCTGGCGCATGCAGAGAAATAGCCAGCCCCACCTCCAGATTCTCCCCGGCCATCCGCTCGATGCCGGGCACGATCCCCGCCGTGGAGAGGGTGAATCGTCGCGCTCCCAGCCCGAGACCGGCGGGATCGTGCAGGATGCGGATAGCGCGCCAGACGGCCTCATAGTTCGCCATCGGCTCGCCCATGCCCATGAATACCACATTGCTCACCGCAGCGCCCTCGTTCCTCAGCCTGCGCGCAAAGTAGAGAATCTGGACGATGATCTCGCCGACGGTCAGATCGCGTACCCACCCCGCCTGTCCGGTCGCGCAAAAAGGGCACCCTATGGCGCAACCGATCTGCGAAGAGACACAGACGGTATACCGCTCATCATAGCGCATGAGCACCGCCTCGAGCAACTGGCCGTCCGGGGCACGCAGCACCACCTTTTCCGTCAGGCCGTCTTCTGCGAGTGCCGTGTGCACCGCCTCCAGCCCGCCGATAAAGGTCTCGTCCGCCAGACGCTGGCGCAACGCCCGGGGCAGATTGCCCATCTCGTCGACATCTTGAATCAGGTGGCGATACAACCATCCCCAGATCTGCCCGCCCCGATAGGCGGGCTGCCCCCAGGCAACGACCTGTTCGGTCAGTTCATCCGGCGTCAGGTTCAGTAAATCGATACGTTTTGCCATATGCCCCGGCATACATCATCATCTAGAAGCGACGCCGCCTCCCGCCGCTGAGGATCAACAGATAGTACAGGATGGTCGAGAGCGACTGTACGGCCGCGGCCACATAGGTCAGCGACGCCGCCGATAGCACACTGCGCACGCCATGGCTCTCGTCACCCACCAGTAAGCCACTGCGCTCCAGGAGGGCCACCGCGCGGCGACTGGCGTCCATCTCGACCGGCAACGTCACCAGAGAAAAGATGAACGTGCCCGAGAACAACAACAATCCGACCAGCGAGAGATTGGGCACCGGCAGGAACAGACCGGCGATAAAGATGATCGGGCCCAGCCAGGAGCCGATCTGCACGATCGGCACCAGCCCGCCGCGAATCTTCATGGGTACATAGCCCTGCTCATCCTGCATGGCGTGGCCCACCTCATGCGCGACGATACCCAGGGCAGCCACAGAGGGCACACTGGATACCCCCCGAGAGAGGGCCAGTACCTTGTTGCGCGGGTCATAGTGGTCGCTCAACTGCCCGCCGGTCTCGCGCACACGAACATCATACAGCCCACTCGCCTCCAGCAGGCGCTGAGCCGCCTCATAGCCCGATATATTTCGCCGATTGCGTACCTGCGAGTAACGTCTGTATGCGCTCTGCACCTTGAACTGGGCATACAAGCCAAGTAAGAGAGCAGGTAATGCGATCAACCAGTACAATGGATCAAAAACAGGGAAAAACATTATTGATCTAGCTCCCTCCTGCAAGACGTAGTTTAGATTGTTGACCCCCCAAGTATACTACTGCCCTTTGCCGGTGACAAGTTTTCGCACCCTTCCCCGGCATCATCTTCCGGCACCCACCTCCCGAAGGTCTATGCCAGAAGCAAGCGGTTCACAAGTGCGCAATCTGCAATTTGCCACCTTCGAAAGGCGGGCGGGCATCATGCCAGCGGCGGCAACGCCTCCAGATCGGTCAGGCTCACGCTCAGAACCTCGACGTCTTCTTTGTTCACCGAATAAATCAGGTGAAGCCGGCCCTCGTGCGAGATGGCGTTCGGATACTGATAGCCCGGTCCCTTGAATCGGCCCGGCAACCGCGGTGACGTATCCTCATCGCGCAAAATAGCCACCCGATCAAAGCGTCGCCCGTCCGCCGACAGAGCGATGGCCAGCGGAATGCGCCGCCCGGTGGGGTTCGGATTCCAGATGCAGTAATAGGTGCCGTCGCCGAGCTGCCCTACGCAGCACTTGGAGGTCGCATCGGAGAGGTTGGTGGGCCGTGGCGAGGACCAGGCCACGCCATGGTCGACGCTTTCGGCCAGCCATATCCGTCGAGAGTCGCCGTCATCCCGCATGAACAGGGCTAGACTACCGTCGGGCCGCTGGAACCAGCTCACCTCGTTCTTATAGATTGGCCCTTCGCCTCGGGGAACCCCCACCACCTGCCACTCCGGATCGGCCGGGTCATGGGCATCCGAATAGGCGATGCGCGTGCGCCCGGCGTGATCCTCGCCCGTCATGATCCAGCGCCCCTGAGACGTACGGCGAGGCCCCTCGTTCAGCAGAAAATCCTCCAGCACGGCGCCGCGATGCGTCCAACCCTCTGCCGGGTCGTACACCTGCACGCCGGTCACCATCGGCAGGCTCCACTTGCCCGTGCCGCCCGCGCCATCCTGCGGCCGCCCTTTGTACTCACTGTAGTAGGCGGTCAGCCTCGGCGCGCCCACCGCCGTACCGCCGTTGATCACCGTCGTCGTCTCGGCATGGCCCGCCGGATTCATGGGCGCCCGAGACAACAATTCTGGCTCACTCCAGCGTCCCATCGCATCGCGCCGTGCCCAGCGTTGCACCTGCCCCGGCAGATCTTCACCGTTGCGGCCGTTGCTCCAGAACGCATACAGCTGCCCGCCATAGACTCCCAGAGAGGCGTGATGTGAATAGTCGTAGGTATCTGTCGATGCGGTAAACAGCCGCGCGACCCGGCCCGACAGCCTCGGCCACCCCTCCCAGGCATCGGGCACCGTCGGATCCCATACGTCAGAAGGGATCAGTTCGATCTCGTCCCGTCTCGTCACATCGGCCTCCTCTCAGACTCGTTCCGCCGTTCAGTCCGCCTCGGATTCCACCGCCTGAATCAATGCGCGGATATACCCCAGACAATAGGCCCGGGCGCGATGACCGTAGGGAGTATCGATATCCGAATGGGGCACATGATCGGGCACCAACACGCCGTCGTAGCCCACCTTTTTATACGTCCGCATCGCCCGAACCATGTCGACATTGCCCTCATCGGGGAATACCTCGTCAAAACGCAGGAATCCGCCGCGTATGTTGCGGAAATGCACCCAAAAGATCCGCTTGCGGCTCCCAAAATACTCGATGGCCTCATACACCTGTTCCGGAGAGGTGCACATCTCGGAGATAGTTCCCTGGCAAAAGTTCAACCCGTGATAGGGGCTGGAGTTCAGGTCGATGAACCGCTTGACTCCCTCCAGACTGCCCAACACCCGCTCGATACCGCGATACCCCACGCCTGGTGGCATGCCGGGATCATGCTGATGGCACCCCATCCGCACGCCATATTCCTCCGCCACCGGAATCACCCGCTCGATAAAGTAGGCGATGCGCTCCCAGGCCTCGTCCGCCGTCACCGGCGCATAGGGCAGGGGTGGATCATCTTTCAGTTCGTCATAGTCGAAATGGCTGTAGGTGACCCCACCTCGCCCCGGTGAGCGATGGGGCGAACGCACCACCGGCAGAATGGCCAGATTATAGAGCAACAACGGCACACCGGCGGCCGCTGCCGCCTCGATACAGCGCACGACCTTTTCGATGTCCCGGTCTCGCTCGGGCGTCCCCAGCATGATATTGGGCCAGATCTGGCGCTCGATGCCGCCCGATGTCAGGGGCAGGTGCATGGCCGCCAGCTCGAGGCCATAGCTCTCCACCTCCTCCCGCAGGCGCTTCATGGCATCCACATGCCAGTATCCGTCCTCCTCCAATCCCATCCCGTGATCAGGACAGGTATCGATATATTTCACCCCCATCTGCCGCGTAAAACGCAGGTTTTCCGGTGAATAGGCCACCTGCTCGCCGACGTGCATGTCGCTCCTCCGCCGTAACAGAATAGTGTGTTGTTTCGGTGTATCTATTGTACCTGCATCCATGGTTCGAGGCCAGCAAATCGTTTCTCCGGTCCCGACGCACAATCTTTGACGCGCATGTAGCCGGCGCTATAATGAAATTAGTGAAGGAGGGAAGCCCGTGGGACGTATTTTGCTTCGCTATGGAGAACTGGCCCTCAAAGGGCGTAATCGGGTCTATTTTGTGCGGCAACTGCGCCGCAATGTGCGCGCTGCGTTGCGGGCGCACGACATCGAGGGACAGGTCTATTCCGCGGGGCAACGCGTCTACGTCGAAACCGACCGCGTGGATGACGCGATAGAGCCTTTGAGCCGCGTCTTTGGCCTGGTATCGCTCAGTGCCGTCATCACCGTGCCGCGGGATATGGACGCCATCGCGGCCGAGTGCGTTCGTCAGGCCCGCAAAGCGGGCGTCGGCCCCAAAGTGTCCTTCCGCGTTCAGGCTCGCCGCGCTGACAAGAGCTTTCCCTATACCTCGCCCGAGATCAACCGTCTGGCGGGAGAAGCCATCGTCAGCGAGCTCGACGGCAAGGTGGATCTGTCGAACAACACCGATGTCACTATCGGCGTCGAAGTGGCCCGTGATGAGGTACTGGTATTCGGTAATGTGATCAAGGCGCCCGGCGGCCTGCCCCTGGGCACCGGCGGGCGGGCCATCGCCCTCATCTCCGGCGGCATCGATTCGCCCGCGGCGGCCTGGATGATGATGAAGCGAGGCTGCCAGATCATCCCGGTCCATTTCGCCCAGAACGAAGTCGAGAAACAAAAAGCCCTGGACAATATTCGTGTCCTGGCGCGATACAGCTATGGATGGAATCTGCGCCCGATTCTGCTGAGCCACGAAGAGACCATCGCCCCGACCCTGGAAAAGCTGTACGCTCTGGGAGAGGAGCGCTGGGCCTGTGTGTTCTGCAAACGCTCGCTGCTGCTGCGCGCCGCCGCCCTGGCCGAGGAGATGGGCGCCCAGGCCGTCATTATGGGCGACGCACTGGGGCAGGTCGCCAGCCAAACCCTGGCCAATATGGAAGTGATCTCACACGGCGTCCCCAAGCCGATCCTGCGCCCCCTCATCGGTCTGGATAAAGACGAAATCGTCGAGATCGCCCGGCGCATCGGCACGTTCGAGATTTCCACCCGCCACGCCGAGAGTTGCCCGTTCCTGCCGAACAGCCCCGTCACCCGCGGCTCTGTCGCCAAACTGCTGGATATTATCCGCCGTATGGACGAAACAGGAGAATGAACGATGGCCGCCACACGCAAGTCCGGCATCCTTTGCCATCCCACCTGTATGCCCGGACGTTGGGGCATCGGTGACCTGGGCGACGGCGTCTATCGCTTTATCGACTGGCTCGTCGATGCAGGACAGACGGTGTGGCAGATCCTTCCGTTGGGTCCTACCGGCTATGGCGATTCACCCTACCAGCCCTTCTCGGCCTTTGCCGGGAACCCCCTGCTCATCGACCTGTCAGAGCTGGTGCGCGAGGGGCTGCTGGTCGAGGAGGATCTGATCCGCGACAGGCCCTTTGCCGAGGAATATGTAAACTATGGCGATGTGATCGAATTCAAGACGCACGTGCTGCGTCGCGCCTTCGATCACCTGCGCCGACAGGCCAACCCGGCGCTGTGGCAGCAAGTAGAGGACTTTCGCCACGAACAGGCATACTGGATCGAGGATTACGCCCTGTTCATGGCCCTCAAGTTGCGCTTTAACTGGGCGGTTTGGACCGAGTGGGAGCGCAGCGTCGCCCTGCGAGAGCCTCACGCCGTCGAACGCTGGCGTGACGAACTGCGAAATGAGGTCGATTATCAGTGCTTCTTGCAGTTTCTCTTCCACCGCCAGTGGCAACGGGTGCGTCGCTACGCCAATGACGCCAACATCACCCTCATCGGCGATGTGCCCATCTTTATGGGCCACGATAGCGCCGATGTCTGGAGCCATCAAGAACTGTTCCTTCTGGACGAGCATGGCATGCCCAGGGTGCAGGCCGGCGTGCCCCCCGACTATTTCAGCGCCACCGGCCAGCTATGGGGCAATCCCCATTATGATTGGGAGGTAATGCGCCGGGACGGCTACACCTGGTGGACCGCCCGGCTGCGTCGCGTCCTCTCCCAGATCGATCTAGTGCGCATCGATCATTTTCGCGGATTCGCCGGCTACTGGGAGGTGCCCGCCGGAGAGGAAACGGCCATCAACGGGCGCTGGATCAAAGGGCCCGGCAGCGATATCTTTCACGTGCTCGAACACGAACTGGGCGGCCTTCCCATCATCGCCGAGGACCTGGGGCTCATCACCCCCGACGTGATCGCCCTGCGCGACGAACTGGGATTGCCGGGCATGCGGGTGCTCCAGTTCGCCTTTGACTCCGACGCCGGCAATGTGCACCTGCCCCACAACTGGTCGGCCAACTGCCTGGCCTATACCGGAACCCACGACAACGACACCACCCTGGGCTGGTACGCCACCCGAGATCCCGAGGTACAGCATCGCGCCCGCGTTTACACCGGCACCGACGGCACCGATATGCACTGGACGCTCATCCGCCTGCTATCGACATCGGTGGCCGATACGGCCATCTTTCCCCTTCAAGATGCCCTGGGGCTGGGCAGCGAAGCGCGTCTGAACAGACCGGGCAATCCACAGGGTAACTGGACCTGGCGCTATCGTCAGGAGATGCTGCGCCCCGAACTGGCCGATGCGCTGCGTGAGCTGGCCATCCTCACCGGTCGTTGGATCGAGCCGGGCAAGGAGCTCCAGCCCAGCCTGGCCGAGCCGGTCGAGTACGAGGAGATGTAGAGGCAGATCATACCAATCGAAAAAAGGGCTACCCCCATGGGGGTAGCCCTTTTATCAAGTTGGGCGATGCAGGCGTCCCGTAAACCCGGCCGGGCTATGCCCGCTCCAGCGCAATCGTCGCGCCACAGTACTCGCACTGGACGGACGAAATCCCGCGGATGCGCCCCGCCTGCCGCATCGAGCCGCCACAGGATGAACACTTGGCCGGGATCAGATACTCGGGAACATCCGGCAGGCTCTCGACCCGCTCGGCGACGATCTCGCCAGACTGGCAACGCAGCACACCGGCCCGCCAGGTGTCCGAATCCATGTCCAGATGAAACTCGACACGTTCACCGCTGCGCGGCGTCACGGTCAATATCTCGCGCTTGCTAATCAGCATCCGGCGCGACTCACCGGCATCGACGCGCTCGATATCCGCCAGTGCGACCTGCCAGCGCAGTTCCCGTACCGTCTCTGAGGCCGTGGTGATAAAGAGGATCTTTTTGCGGGCGACCTTTTCCCGGCGCTCGAAGAGCATGCGCCGATCGGTGAGATAGAGAATGCCCCGCGTCTGATCCTTGCCCTCGATCCAACTCGCCTCAGTCGCTGCCACCAGCCCCTCTCCGGGATCGAGAACGAACGTCGCGCCGGCCAGCCACTCGAACATGCGCTCGCAGAGCTGCACCTCGAGGGCCAGATTCCGTATGTCCGCGGCCACGGGGCCGAATATCGCCTCAACAGCCTGTTGAGCCGCCCGAATGCGTCTCTCGACGGCCGATAGAGTATCCTCTACGCTCTTGATCGTGGATTGGACGGCGCTGAGCGGCTGCGCCTTGAGAGGCTGAAGGCGTCGTACCGCCTGATCGGCGCGATTGATCTCGGAGCGTAATCCGGCGGACTGGGTGTCGAGAGCGATGGACACTTGAGAACGGATGGACGGCCAGCGCTCTGCAAGCTGCGCGACCTGCACCTCGAGATGAGATTTGTAGGCATAGCCCTGCGAACGCAGTTGAGCCAGCCGAAAGGGCAGCTGGATCAGTTGGGCATCGATCTCGCCGATCTGGTTGCGCTGGTCGCTGAGGAGCGCGTCTTTGTGCAACTGGCCGAGGCGCGATTCCACGCGATCGATGGTTGATGCGGCCGTGTTCTGATCCATAAAGTATACTCCCATTGCGATAGTGGTCGGCACGCACAGGCCCGGCGACGATTATCCACTCTGTCTGTGCGACCGCGGCAACGATGTAACAGCATATATGATAATCGTACGATGGCAAAAAGGCGCTACGGCATCCCTTTGGATATCGAACGACGCCATTATGGGCAGGATCAACGGTCGGTGTCAAGCGACGTGCAGACGCTTTTCGCAGGCCGCGCCTGCCGGACATTGAATGGAGCTCATGCGATCACGACCACAACGAGAAGGCGCCCTTGTGCTTGTCGGATAAAAGGATGCGCCCCACGTTGAGAGAGAGCCCGTCAGAGTATATAATAGCTGTATCGCAATGCCGACCTTTTTTATTGTCAGGACACAGTTCGACCGATGAGGACAAGATCGACATATCTGTGGTCGAGGA
>JBMNOI010000012.1:0-42283 GCA_050942995.1 Anaerolineae bacterium | reverse complement strand
CGATGAGCGAATGACTGGCGGCGGATCGACCTTTTTCCTAAAGGAGGTATGAGCAGATGGCTTCCCCCTTTATGCTCCCCCAAGATATATGGCCTGACCGGTACAATCACGATCTGGATGCGTTCTCTTTCGGTCTGTGGAACATCAACGAGGGCGGCGGCCGCTTCTTCAAAGCGAACCGCAAATGGTTATCCACGAAAGCCAAGCTCGACCTCCTGGCCGAGCTGGGTATCGAATATGTGGAGAGCCACGACACCGACATGCTGGATCTGGTGCTGGATGAAGAGGATGCGCAGAGTCTGAGCGGGTATCCCTACGGCATGAGCGAAACCGACAAGATGGATCTGTTGGAAAAAGCCGCCCAGCAGCTTCGCGGCGAACTGGATCAGCGCGGCCTGCGGTGTGGCGTGTTCACCATGAACCTGTTCAATTCGGAACGCGCCTGGAACTTTGGCAATCTGGGCTCTGAACTCGACGATGTGCGGAGACTGGCCATCGAGCGCACCATTATGGGCATCGATGTGGCCGTCAACATACTGGATGCCCAGGTATATGTTTACTGGGTGGGCACTAACGGAACGGACGGCCTCTTCTCGGCCTTTCATCCCAAACGTATTCGCCGCACCCGCGACGCGCTGGTCGAGATCATGGATCGAGCGCTGACCGATCACGGTGACGCCATGCTCCCCTTTGCCATCGAACCCAAAGTAGAAGAGCCCAAATACAAGATGTATATGGGCACCGCATCCTCATCGCTCGCCTTTATCTATCAGATCGCGCTGGAGTACCCCGATCTGGCCCGCTATCTGGGACTCAACATCGAGGTAGCTCATAGCCTGATGGGCAAAACCGACCCGGCCATGGATTTCGGTGAGGCGCTGGATGCCGGCAAGCTGTTCCATATACACGAGAACGGCCAGGGCGAGCCGGCCTATGATCGAGATCTGGCATCGGGGGATGAGAGCCTTTATGGATTGGTAGATCGCATGTGGCAGCTCGTCAAGGCGGGCTATAAGGGACTCGTCGGCGCCGACGTGCAACCCCTGCCCCAGGATCGGGATAATCAGGCGGCCGCCACCATCGAGCGCACCGCCCGTCGTGTTCGATGGGCCATCGCTCAGGCGCGCAAACTGGATGATGCCGTGATGGACCGGTTACAGGCCCACCACGACCAGGCCGGTGTGCTGCGGTATGTGGACGAGGTCGTGTTCGGCATCCGCTAGAGTGTCCGATGTCGTCATCGCCCGAAAAAGCGCCCCGCCATGACAATCAGGTCATGGCGGGGCGTTCGATTCTGCAAGAGGGCTCGCCCTCATCTATGCGTCAGCTGACGGTAGAACAATACACCGGTGACAACCACGAGCACCCCCAGAGCGACGGCGATGACGGGAAGCAGAGGGGCACGATGGGAACCTGTTGTCCCGGTCGAAGCATCGAACATCCGGGACGTGTCGGCCACCGATGGCGAATCGACAGTCACGCCTCGAGCGTCCACACCCCCCTGTGATGAGGTGGCGGTCGTCGCTTCGCTCGTCGCGGTGGGCGATATCTCGGCCGTGGGGATCACAAGGGGTTGCACGGCCACCGTCTCGGCCAGCCAATCGCAATCGCTAACCAGCACCTCTATCGAATTGTTGACTTGTGGAACCTCTTGAGCCGTTGCGGCGGCCACATTGACCGCCCATGTTCCCGCCTCAAGCCATTCGGGGACCTCAACCCCCAGATCGAACTTGATGGCCTCTCCGGGCATCATGTCGCCCACCGACCACGTTACCACCCGATCGCCATCCCATTCGGCTCCCGCCGTCGAATCGTTCAGCACCGGCAGGGTTCCCGCCGGAAGCGTGTTCTCGAGCACCACATCGGTGAGCTCGGTCATGCCCACGTTAGAAACCCAGATGCTGTATCGCTGCGGTACGCCTTTACACATCGGATCATGCTGCGCCGACAATGTCAGGTACAGGTAGGGCGAAGCTCCATCATCCGGCGCCAGGGTGGGATATGGTGTAAGAGTCGGTGTCGACGTCGCCGCAGGTGTCGGGGTCGCCGCAGATGATGAGGGCTGCTGGGGCACCGGCGTTCGCGGCGCGTTGCCGATCAGAATATCGGGCACATAATAGTCCAGATACTCACGCTGAGGATCGTGGACACCGCCCGCAGGCGCAGGGTATAGATGCCGTCAGGCACTGTTGTCGTATCCCAGAAGGCCAGCCGATCGTTGGTGACCTCGACCTCGCGCACATCGCTGATGAGGATCCACTGCACCGGTTCGGCGCCAACCCCCAGAGAAAGGGTATAGCCGCGCATACCCTGCACCGCCGCTGTGCCCAGAATGGACACCATCCCCCCCACCTCGGAGCCCTCTATCGGGGAGATGATCTCCAGGTCTACGCCGATCGGCGTTCGTGTGGGCGCCTGAGCCAGAATGACCCCTCCCGGCAACATCAGGCAGAGCAGAAATATGCCCGCCAGCCAACAGATCCGTCTGTGCATGCAGCGTTCTCCAATCGTTCCTCGGATGCGGACGATTGCGGATTCCCGATACCCCGTCCAATACGAGTCCCGGCCCGTCGTGCCGTCGAACCTAGCCCGTACTGCCGGCCGGACGGCTTACCACCCGGCCGCTCGGCCGATCCGCACGCTTTTCCGTGACCTGTCGCCCGCGCTTGCCTTCCGGCGCATCGGCATCGTACGTATAATAGTAATAGCTTCCATGGGAGACCTGCCGCGGGTTCAGGCGGTTCAGCACCACGCCCAGCAGATTGCCCTCTGCCCTCTTTATCAGATCGATGGCCCGTGCGCAGGCCCCCAATGGAGTGCTCCCGGCCTCGACGACCAGGATGGTGCCGGATACCAGGTTGGCCAGGATACTGGAATCGGCCACGGCCAGCAACGGAGGGCTGTCGATCACCACGCTATCGACCTGTGTGCTCAGCTCGTCCAGCAACTCGGCCATCCGTTTTGAACCCGGCAATTCGGCGGCGTTGGGTGTACGGGGGCCACTCGGCAGGATCCACAACCCCTCCACCGGTGAGGGTTGGAGCGTCTCCCCCACATCCTTTGCCTCACCCACCAGTAAAGAGCTGAGCCCCACGCGATTGGATATTCCAAACATGCGAAATATCGAGGACGGCGCATGTCGGCATCCACCAGAATGGTGCGCCGTCCTGCCCGCGCCATCGCGATAGCCAGGTTGGTTGCCGTCGTCGTCTTGCCCTCTGAGGGCGCGACGCTGGTCACCAGATAGACGCGTCGCCCGTCCCCGACGGGCAACGAATAGCGCACATTGGTGTACAGGATGCGGTAGGCCTCGGCAATGACCGATTCGGGATCGGTCAGACTGATCGGCATCAATGAGGCGCCACTCTCAGCGGTGCGGGCAATGGTCCCCAATATGGCGAGGCCCAATCTGTCCTCTATATCGCCCGGACCCCGGATCGAGTCATCGAGGTATTCGATCAGAAAGGCCACTCCACCGGCCAGCATCAGGCCCAACACAGCCGCCGGCAAAGAGTTCTGGATCACTTTGGGGCGGACGGGCGATTCGGGCACCTGTGCCGGCTCGATCACACGGATATGATTCGTCGCGCTGCTCCTCATATATGTCAACAACGACGAATAGCTCTCGCGTCGCAGGTTCAGCTCGTCTTGCAGGCGGGTTGCCTCGGCAGCGCTACCGGAAGCCCGCGCTTCGGCGATAGCACGGGTCAGTGCGGCGATCTCTTCCTCTAGATCCTGTAGCTGTAGCCGCACAAACTCGCGATAGGCCTGCTCCTCGCGCTGCGACGCACTGGGGCTCTGCTGGACAAGCTGCTCTGCCACTTCATTGGCAATGGCCGCCGCCCGCTGTGGATGAGAATCGCCGGCCGTCACACGCACGAGTTGAGTGCCACGCAGAATCGTGACGAACACCTCCGGCTTATCGGGCAAAGACAGAGCATCCTGTACGGCCCCCAATATAGAGCGGGTTTTGATCAATTCCGCATAAGTCTGGGCCAGCTTTTCGCTGGTCTGAAGCTCTCCCGTGGTCGGGTTTACGGCGTCCAGGCTATCCCCGATCATGAGCAGGGTAGAAGCTTCATAAGTGGGCTCCATCTGACGGCTGACGAGGTAAGCGCCGCCACCGCCCGGCAACGCACACAGGATCAGGAGCCACCACCACCTCTGCACAATCGCCCAGTATTCTCGTAGTTCGATCGTCTCCAAATCTCCCCCTTGTACTCGGCGAGAAACCCGCTTATCCTCGCACGGCCGCCTTCAAGGGCCGTACGGTAAGGGCATCGATTCGCCATCAGACAAACAACCGGAGCATTTCGGCGCATGCTCCGGGCACATCAATTCGCTCGACCATCATCGAAAAGTCGGCCGGCGGCCTGAAAAGATCGGTTACTCACCGGGCTCAGCTCGACGAGATGGCTCATTACAGTATAATAACCGGGCGGAACGGTGGGGCGTTAAATAAGCGCAAAAGTGGAGACAATCCAGAAATAACCTGTCAGATCGGGCACATCAACAGGAAAAATTCATAAAGGCGAACGCGGTCGGATGCAAAATCCGAAACGTCAAACCCGCCCCAGGCGATCTCACCTGGGGCGGGCTTGCCGTGATTGAGTTTGCTCAGCACATAGTGATTATTTAATCGCGAACATCCCGATTCGATAAATCCAATGCCACATGCCATAAACTATGCCCGAATAAATTGATATTAAAAACTCAATCAGAGATGTGCGAGACAACAGCTTTGAACTTCCCATTAGGGCCACGCGGTATACGTTCAACCACATCAAAAAGCACCTGCATGTTGCCCAGTCGGGATTTCAGGGCCCGAGCAATATCCTGCTCTGTTCCTTTAGTGTAGCCTGTGGCAGGAACAAGTCGAACGATCACCGTGGAAATATCCTTCTGAATGATCTGAGCCTCTCTAATCGCCAGATCACTTTTGAACGCAGAAGCAAGATGACTGATTCTTCTACCATCCGGTGTCCGTACCTGTTCATCAAGCCTTCCTTCAATCGAGCGCAAAACTTGTAGATTGCGTCCGCAAGAGCAGTCCTCTGACATAGAAGATAACCGCGCGCGATTACCAACCTGATAGCGTATCAAGGGCATGTCCATATTTAGCAACCCTGTAACAATGAGGCGTCCCTCTGATCCTAACCGAGTGGGAACGTCATCCTCATCAGCCAAAACTTCAGCAATACCGGCCTCCATCCACAAGTGCAAACGACCATGATCACACTCGCTTGCGCCGCAAATTGCCTCGACCATCCCATAGGTTTCACGCACCGGACAACGAAAGGCATGTGCGATGGCTTCACTCTGCCACTCATACAGAGGCTCCGCGTTCGTTATAACTACTTGCAGCGGTGGTGGTGTCAGTTTATGATGCAGTATTCCCAAAGCAAGATCATACAAACTGGAAGAATATGACCAGATATATTTGATGCCGTACTCCCTCAATGCCTGAATATAGAAAGGCACTGTCTCCTGAGAAAGATGATAAGATGACATATAGAGCTGGGGCATGGCCGCATTCCACACCCAGAATGGTGGTTGTCTACGCTGCTGCGAAGCCACCAACCGTCCTCTTAAAATGGCCCACCTGTCTTTCAAGTTAACCCCATACCAACGGCACCAGCGTGCTTCAAAGAGAGCATACCACTGCCGAAGCATATCCCGTGATTGGTATAGCCGCATAGGAGTTCCGGTAGAACCGCTAGTATATACTTTGAGCAATCGTCGCGCACTAGAATCATCAGAGAGAAAGGCTTCGGGATTTTGCCTAATAGGCTCTTTGGTGAGAACAGGCCAGTTCAAGTACTCAATCGAGCGTCGATCCCCCCTACGTACGCCGACGATGACTCCATAGATCGCGATAATAAGGAACTGAAGATGCAGCATGATCTAGCAACCGTGCCACTTGTTGACCTTGATAATCAGTCCATTGACGCGCATTCCAATGCTCTCGCTCATGGGCATCAGCAACAAGGGCCTCAGTTTCTGGCCCGTAGCGCCAATTTTGAAGGCGAATTCCCTCAAGGCTGGCCATGAATACTTTTAGAGGGTAAGGTAGAGTGTGGTATAAAGAAAGTAGCAATTTGGATTTCATCGTCGTTCCCCTAAAAGAGAATTATTTGTAGCAAAGGAAACGCGAGCTATGCAGGACTTATACCTCCTTAAGGAGCTCTGAGTAGACTCAATCGTGATAAGAAGACACTATTAGCCGTTTTGCGTCTAGTCCCAAAAGTCGATCATCCTCGCAAGCAGATAAACCATATAGTCCCAAAGTAATCGTCAGCTTGACCATCAGACCGCAGCTCGCATTATAGCATCATCAGAGAAGGCTTCAAATCCATTTCATCACTCATAACACAACATAAATGGCTTCATAACGGCGATGGCCAATAAACCATCCTGATTATAAAGTTTCCGCTGTCATCTTGCGATGACAGCGGAAGCCTGTGATCTCCCAGATAAAGTAACTGTCTCAGTAGCGCAGCACAGCCGCAGCTTCCCCCTCTCCGGGCATCTCCTCCGACGACACGGCATAGATACGACCGCTGTTGAGCCACGTGTTCACCGCCGCCAGGTCCAGCAACTCCTGATCGCCGGGCTCGGGCTCATCATGTATCTCCACCTTGCCCGTCGCCAGATCGAAACGCCCCCATCGCTCTCTATCCAGGGCAACGAACAGTGTGGCCACCTGCCCGTAAGACGCCGCGGCAACGATCATCTTTAGACTGTCGGACGCCAGATGATCTCCCCGGCCCGCCAATTCAAGATATCGCTCGGCCCATTCTTCGCGTTCTCTTTGAAAGAGAGGAGCCATGATCTGCCACGCCTCACGATGCAGCTCTTCGGCGCGCAGGTTATCAGGATTGCCGATGATGCCCTCTTCCAAAAGATGAGGGTAATCGTTTGCCTCCTGGTAGATGGGCAACAAATAGTCCACACCGGCCAGAAGCAGCGGCGCCTGGCTACCGGCCAGATATTCGCTGATTCCCTGATTCACCTTCTGGAAATAGCGCAGAATGTCATCCTTGGCGACATCGGCCGCCGTCGCACCATGTCCGTGGAACATGGCCTGTCGCCCCCGTGCGGCAAACGTGTCGGTGCGTGTATGCCACTGCAGTTGCTTCTCCCGGTCATCGAAACGCAGGGCCTCGGCCAGGCTCTCCGGCACATTCTCCAGATCCACTTCCGCCACGCGATCTCGCGTCGCCTCCAGCAATCGGATCTGCTTTTGACTGATCGCCAGGATATAGAACTCGCCGTCGCCGCTCAGCAACGGCATGAGTGGCTTGAGGTAGAACCGTTCGCCCACCATGACCCGCTCGCTCAGCCGTAGCGGCAACCGGAGGATATGCAGTCGCTCGTCAGAGGCATATAATGCCAGACCGCCCTGCTGATGTTGCCAGAACAGGCTCTGTGTGATGAGGTCGCGCATCGGCTCCAGCAGACGGCGGGCTTCCGGACTGCGCATCCTCGTGACGATAAGCCGCTCCTCGGCCTCGTCCAGAAGATTTTTCAGGCGAATGGGACCTTGCTGCACGTCCGGACCGGCAGTCTCTACAGGCATAAAGAGCGAAACACACGCTCCATCGGGGGTTTCGATCAACGCGTGTAGATCAGCTTGAGACAGGGGACTCATCGAGCGCCCCTCCTTTCATTATGTAAGAGGTATCATTATATAAGGTATTCGCAGGCCTGCGTCGCCCTGATTCGCCGATCAAGGCTGCTGCCAGCGCTCGACGAGTTTTTCGCGGCGCTCGCTCACCTGCCGTTCAATGGCCTGCAGAGCTTTCCGAAGGGCCCCGGCAGCCGTATCATCCTTTTCCACGGCCACCATATTGCTCGGCTGCATATAAAGTACGATGCGAGCGCGAAATCGATGAGGCACCGTCGCCCTCGTCATCCGCTCCACGGAGACAGCAGCGCCGGTTATGCCACTATACTCCTCGGCCAGCCCTCGCAACGCCATTTCGGCGTCGGCCCGGAGATCCTCACGCAAAGACTCTTCGTCTGTATGGAATTCGAAATCAAACGGCTCGTCCATTATTCCTTCTCCATCACCATCTCAATCCAACAGCCACACACTCAAGATGATGTTTCGGTAGAGTCGGAACGTCGCTCCTCTATCGGCACATCGATCATCGCCCGTAACTCCAGGGCGTTTTCCACAGCATATCCATGCTGGTCGTTATTAAAGTAGCAATACACCGTACGCCCCTGACGGTTCCATTCCTTTATTGCCCCGGCCAGATAGGCCAGATCAGGCTCCTGATACCGCCCCTGATATGGCCCGCCGGCTCCGTGCATGCGCACATAGACATAGTCGGCGGTCACGACCTCGGGCGTACGCCGATCATACATATCATAGATGCAAAACGCAGCGCCATGTTTGGACAACAGATCGTATACGCGCTGCTCATACCAGCTCGCATCGCGAAACTCGAACGCGTACCGATAACCCGCAGGCAAAGCGCCCACAAAACTCTCCAGCCGTTCCAGATTCAGCCCCCAATGCGGTGGGAGCTGAAAAAGGATCGGCCCCAGCTTGTCCCCCAGGAGATCGGCACGCTCCATCAGTCGGGCAATGGGCTCCTGCGGGTCGCGCAGTTTTTTCATATGCGTGATATAGCGACTCGCCTTGACGGCAAAGACAAAGCCATCGGGCACGCTATCGCGCCACTGGCGCATCGTCTGCATCTCAACCAGTCGGTAGAAGGTGTTATTGATCTCGACGGTATCCAGATGCTCGGCATAGGTCGACAAAAACCGGATTGCGGGCAGGTCGGCTCTGTAGAACGGCCCCACCCAGTGTTTGTAATGCCAGCCTGACGTGCCGATACGCACCTCGGGGGCTCTATCACGATTCATGTCGTGCTCAATGCTAGCCCATCTGGCGCACCGGCACGCCCACGATCACATTGCGTGGCTCACCGTTTGCAAAGGAGATGATGTTATCGACCGTTGTCTCGAGAATTCTCTCGATCGCTTCCTGTGTGTTGAATGCTGTATGCGGGGTGATGATGACATTCCGCATACGGAGCAGGATGTGCCCGACCAGCAAGTTTTCCAGATCGTGCTCGCGATGAAAGACCGAGCGCAACAGCTCTGCCTCCTCGCGAATCAACGGCTCCTGAGCCAGCACGTCCAATCCTGCCGCCGCCGCTTTACCGTCAGCCAGCGCCCCGACCAGAGCACGACCGTCGATGAGATCACCTCGGGCCGTGTTGATGATCACCACGCCATCCTTCATTCGCGCAAAAGCATCTTCATTCAGCAAGTGATGGGTTGCCGGCGTCGAGGGGACGTGCAGGGTGATAATGTCGGATATGAACAACAACTCGTCCATGTCGACGTAGCGAAATCCCATCTCTTCCGCATAGCTCATATCCGGGCGCGCATCAAAGGCCACCACGTTCATGCGGAATCCTTTGGCGATCTCGATCACATAACGGCCGATATGCCCGGTGCCAACCACCCCCAGAGTCTTTCCCTGCAGGTCAAAGCCACGCAACCCTTCGGGCGAAAAGTCTCCGCGCCGGGTGCGGTCCACCGACTCGATCAGCCGATGGCTGATGGCCAGCAAAAGCCCGAAAACGTGCTCGGCTACCGTATTATCGCCGTAGCGCGGCACATTGCAGACAATAATCCCCCGCTCTTCACAGGTGGCCAAATCGATATGGTCATAGCCGGTAGAGCGCGTGGCGATCAGCTTGACGTTCGGCAGTTGCTCCAGCACGTCAGCGCTCAGATCCGAGTAGATAAAGGTCGATATCACATCGGCATCGGCATAATGTGCCGCGTTGGCCGGCGTCACTGCGCTCTTGAGAAATTGCACGTCATAATCAGGACCGAGCCGTCGAAATGTCTCGCGCTCCCACTCTTCAACTTCGAATATGGCAACTCGCATTCTGGATCCTCCTATCTGTAATTCCCATGAGCCATATCTCTCCAGAGTCAGGGGTATCGATTATCTCTCGGTATTGGGGCGACTTGCGTAATATGATACGATTCTCTCCGGGCATACCGGGCACCCCGCGGCCCGGGGCGAAATTCACTAATAGGTGCGACGCGATCCCCGCATCAGCAGGCCGACGATCGTCGTGACAATCGTCGAACCGACGACGGCCCAGAACACGGGAAACGCCTCAGCTTCGACCCGTATGGTGAACACCATGGGCAAATCGAATCGACGAGCGATCCAAAGCCCGACCCAGGCGCCGACAAAGCCGACGATAATCGATGCCAGACATCCACCCGGCGAATAGCCGGACAGAGTCTGTCCCAAAGCCCCTGCGGCCGCGGCGATCAACAAGAGGATGAGGATTCCGATGAGTGTCATGTGTGGCCTCCTGTGAGCGGATGTCGAGTCGAGCTTGATACACCCAAGTCGATACTCGGCTTACGCAAGCCGCCCCAGAGGGTGATGACAGGTGGATTGAAGCAACAACGAGTGGAACGATGAGGGGATTTCAGCCGAGATGACGGCGAAACCAGTCAAGCGCCATATTGGAAACAGTCTCGAGCGCTCCCGGCTCTTCGAACAGATGGGTCGCGCCGGGTACAATCTGCAGATCCTTTTCGCCGGACAGGCGGGCCAGCGCCTGACGGTTCAGATCGATAACGGGTTCATCATCGCCGCCGACAATGAGCAACGTCGGCGCCTGCACCTGCGACAGTGCCGGGCCGGCCAGATCGGGACGCCCGCCGCGAGAGACGATGGCGCTCACATTTTGGGGCGTCTCGGCGGCCGCCACGAGCGCCGCAGCCGCGCCCGTGCTGGAGCCAAAATAACCCAGCGCCAGACCTCGAATTTCGTCCTGTTCCAATGCCCAGCGAGTCGCCCCCACCAGGCGATCGGCCAGCAGGTCGATCTCGAATCGGTACTGCCCCGTACGGCGATCGACGTCATCCTCGCGGGCCGTGAGCAGATCGAAAAGCAACGTCGCCAGGCCGCCGCTCTGCAACACCTGTGCCACATAGCGATTGCGCGGACTGTGCCGGCTGCTCCCGCTGCCATGGGCGAACAACACGATGCCCTCTGCGCCCTCGGGAACGACCAGATTGCCTTCCAGTGTCGTCCGTCCGGATATCACCGCAACGTCGGTGTCAACCGTCAATCGAAGATGAGACTCACTCATCTCTCCCCCTTATGATAACATATCTATCTCGTCTTGCCTACCGTTTTTGTAAAACGATCACCGTCCCAAGGTGGCGGCACACGACATCATGCAGCATCGCCGCGCTTACCCTCGGGCCGCCCGATCGCCCGAGGGTGCCGGGGCCTGCTCCAGATAATCGTGCACGTCATCGTCCGTTATCTGCTCGAACTCGATATACGAGCCACCGACGGCGTAAAAAGGCTCGGGGGTCTCTACGCAGATCACCTCATCCGCCTCACGCCGCAGCGCCACGCACGTGTCACGTGCTGCGGTGGGCACTGCCACCACAATACGCGACGGGCCCATCCCCCTCACGGCCTGCACCGCCGCACGCATGCTGGCGCCCGTCGCCAGGCCGTCGTCTACGATGATGACCGTCCGACCGGCTATCTCAGCCGCCGGGCGAGCGCCTCGATAAAGGTGTTCCCGGCGCTCCAGCTCACGGCGCTCTCGTTCCGTGATCGCATCGACCGTGCTCATCGACACATCGACCAGCCGCAGCACCTCGGTATTGAGCACACGCACGCCTCCCGAGGCGATGGCCCCCAGGGCAAGCTCCGGGTTGCCCGGAACGCCCAGTTTGCGCACCACGAACACATCCAGCGGCGCCTGCAACGCCCTGGCCACCTCCAGCCCGACCGGCACCCCCCCACGAGGTAGCGCCAGCACCACCACATCCGGACGACCGGCATACGCCTCCAGCACCTGAGCAAGTCTCCGTCCGGCCTCGATTCGATTTTCAAACATGATACCCTCCCTCACCCTGCCCGCGAGACAGGGCCTTGATGAGCCGTACCGTTCGGAGGGAGATTCCCTCAACGCCACAATCTACCTGTCGAGCCGGGCTTCTGGCGTCGCCCTCTGCCCCATTCATCCCTCATCTCTTGAGCAGACGCAGCAGGTCGTCCACATCGCGCGTATTCAGCACACCGTCGGCTTCGAGCCAGCCCCTCCGCGCCTGCATCACGCCGAGGCGGGCGTAATCCAGATTGCTTTCATGGTGGGCATCTGTCGAGATAGCCAGTTTCAGACCCATTTCTTTCGCCATCTTGCAGTGTACATCGTGCAGATCCAGACGTTCGGGCTGGGCGTTTATCTCCATGTAACAGCCTCGCTCCAGTGCCGCCGTCATCAGCCGCTCCATATCGATATCGTACGGACGGCGCTCGCCAATACGTCGCCCGGTGGGATGGGCCAGAATATTGAAATAGGGGTTATCCATTGCGCGGATAATACGCTCGGTCTGCTCTTCGGCCGACAGCCCAAAGCGCGAGTGCACAGAGCACACCGTCAGGTCGAGCCGTGAGAGAATGTCGTTGGGGAGGGCCAGCGTGCCGTCATCGCGAATATCCACCTCGCACGATTTGAGCAGGCGAAACCCCGATGGTTCCAGTTCCTCGTTCAGCCGGTCGATCTCGTCGATCTGCCGGGCCAATCGGTCGGCATCCAGCCCGTTGGTGACGGCGATATACTTTGAATGGTCGGTCACGGCCAGATAGCGATAGCCCCGGGCGCGGGCGGCCTGTACCATCTCTTCCAGAGACGAACGCCCGTCGCTGGCAGTGGTGTGCGATTGAAGATCACCTCGCAGATCCTCCACCGTCACCAGATGGGGCAGGCGCCCCTCGCGCGCCGCCTCGATCTCGCCCCGGTCCTCACGCAGTTCGGGCACGATGTAAGGAAGGCCCAGCGTGGCGTAAAGCTCCTCCTCGGTCTCGCCGGCGATCTGCTCATCGCCACGGAATATCCCATACTCGTTGAGCTTGAGGCCGTGCCGTATGGCCATCTGCCGCAGCGCCAGGCCGTGGGCTTTGGAACCGGTAAAATAGGATAGCGCCGCGCCATAGCTGCGCCGTGGCACCACACGCATATCCACCTGCACACCCGATCGAAGCTTGACCGTCGAACGAGTATCTCCCTGCGAGACCACCTCCCCGACGAACTCGTATGCCACCAGCCGCTCCGCCGCCCTGCGCCCCTCCTCGCTGATGACGAGGATATCCAGGTCGCCCACCGTCTCGACACCCCGGCGATAGCTGCCGGCGATGGCGACATCTTCGATTCCCTCCCCTTCTCGCAGATAGGCCGCCAGCGGCTCGGCGATCTGCTCCGCCACGATCCGGCGGATGCGCTCGCTCCCCGGCCCGATCTGCTCGATCTGGCGGATAATGTCTTGCTCGATCTTTTCGCCCATCCCGGGCAATTCACGGACCTTCCCGGCGCGGGCAGCCTGTTCCAGTTCGGGCAGCGACGTAATGCCCAATTTTTGATAGAGCGTTTGCACACGTTTCGGCCCCAGCCCGGGCACCCGATAGAGGTCAATGAGTTGCGCCGGGATACGTTGCCGAAGTTCGTCCAGTTGATGGATTCGACCGGTGCGAACGACCTCGGTCAACTTTTCGGCCAGCGCCTCGCCGATGCCGGGCAGCTCGGTGAGGTCCTCGCCACGCTCCACCAGATCGGCCACGCTCTGTCGCAGCCCCTCCAGCCCAAAGGCGGCGTTTCGATAGGCCCGCACCCGATACGGGTTGGCCCCTTCGATCTCCAGGAGATCGGCTATCTCGTTTAACATGCGGGCGATCTCGGCATTGCTCAAAGCCATACGCGCTACTCCTCGGGCGAATTACCCTTGGGCTCTCCCTTCGCAGATCGGATCATCTCTTGCTTGAGCTTCCAGAGCCAGGGAGTGAGCGAGACGTGATAGAGATGCGGGTTCACAATGCGGCGCACGCCCGGGTCCAATCGCTCCAGATCGACGATGCGACGCTGACGCATCTCCTCGATAGAGGGCGAATCGCTCACCCGCTGCCCCTCTCGCAACACCTCGATCAGCAACGGCTCGATCTCGGATATCTCGTCGCGGGGCAACACCCGGAACACCCCCTGTTCGATGGGGTGGCGCAACGTCAATTCCGACTCGGCCGCCGGGTCCTCATCCGCCAGCCCGATCAGATCGGCCGTCGCTTTGCCCCGACGATCGTACAGCCGCCAGACCTTTTTGTGGCCCGGGTTGGGCGTCTTGGCGGGCGTATCCGATATCTTGATGGCCGGCGCCCATTCGCTATTCTGCCGCACAGCCACCAGCTTGTAGACGCCGTCCAGCGCCGCCTGGCCGTGGGATGTGATGAGCCTCGTACCCACGCCATATACCAGCCGCCGGATGAGATGATCGGGATCGATCCCATAACGCGGCGCCTCATCCTGGATCTGCTCGATAATCTGCCAGATCACAAGCTCGTCCAGTTCGCTGGAGAGCACGATCGACGCATCCTCAAAGCCGGCATCGTTCAGCATGCGCGCCACCTGCACCGAGAGGTAGGCCAGATCTCCCGAATCCAGTCGCACGCCGATGGGTTCATGTCCCTTACGCCGCAGCTCCTCGAACACTTTGATGGCGTTGGGCACACCGCTGCCCAACGTATCGACCGTATCCACCAGTAACAGGCAATCGTCCGGATACACCTCGGAATAGGCACGGAACGCATCCAGTTCGTCGCCGCCCAGCGCCATGAACACCTGCACCATGCTATGCGCATGGGTCCCCTTGGGTGGATACCCCAGCGCGTGCGATATCCCCGCGTTGGATGTGAAATGCGCTCCGCCGATGAGGGCCGCCCGCGCCCCGGCGTTGGCCCCCTTGTCCTGAGCCCGGCGCATGCCAAAATCCATCATCAATTGCCCTCGACCGGCCTCATAGATCCGTGATGCTTTGGTGGCAATCAGTGTCTGATAGTTCAGGTGATTCAGTAAAGAGCTTTCCAGAATCTGCGCCATAATCAGAGGCCCCTGCACCACGGCCAGAGGAACGTTCGGGTGCACCACCCGCCCTTCAGGAATGGCCGACAGGCTCAACGAGTCAAAGGTGCCGTTAAAGGCGAGCCACCCCAGGAAATCGGGGGCAAAGAGTGGCTCGCCGGTGCGCGTCGTCTGCCCTCGCAAATAGGCGATATCCTCATCGCGAAAGCGCACCTCGTGCATCCAGTCCAGCAGCCACTCCAGCCCCGCGCTGATGCAATATCCCGCCTGATGCCCGCCATAATCCGGGTATGTGCGAAAGAAATAATCGAACTGGGCATGACGCTCGTGCAGGCCCATGCGGTAATAGAGCTGGGCCATCGTCAACTGGTATTGGTCGGTGAATAAAATACCCTCGATGGTGGTGCGATCATCCGGCTTCATAAATCTCAGTCCTCCACAGTTTGGGGTGCCAGGTTGAACCGGGTCTCGATCCCATCCTCCAGCATTTTATGGATCGGACACTGCTTGGATACCGCCAGCAGGCGCTGTTGGATAGCCGGCGTCAGGTCGCCGTCAAAGCGAATGGCAACCTCGATATCTTCGTGAAACTCGCCGAGTTCTTCGCAATCCTCACAATCCTCGTCAAAAGAGCGGTTGTACTCCAGGGTCATTTCGACCTCGTGCAGGTGAATGCCATGATGTTGTGCATAGGTGTTCACTACGACCGCCGTACAGGCGCCCAGGCTGGCCAGCAACATACCATAAGGCGTCAGGCTGTGGATTCGGGTAACCGGCAACAGCTCGGCCGATTCGTCCTCTTGCGGGTCTGCCGCCCAAAACTCGGTCTCGAAGTGATGATTCTGACGAACGAGAACAATCTCCGCCATGATATCCCCCCATACACGCGCAAATCTCACGATCGGTGCCGCAACAGGTTGCGGGCAGCGGCGGCGATATGAGTCGCCGTCAGGCCATACTTGTCCAGCAGACCCTGCGGGTCGCCCGATTCGGCATACCTGTTCTGCAGCCCCACGAATGCCATCGGCACCGGATGCCGCTCGGCCACCGCTCGCGCCACAATAGACCCCAGTCCACCGTCCAGAAGATGCTCCTCGGCCGTCACAATGGCCCCCGTCTCGCGCGCCGCGGCCTCGAGAGCCTGCACATCCACCGGTTTGACGGTGTGCATATCCAGCACCCGCGCATCGATTCCCTCGCCCGACAATACATCCGCCGCTTCCAGTGCCGCGGCCACCATCAATCCACAGGCCACGAGGGTCACATCGTCCCCATCTCGCAGCCGCTGAGCTCGACCGATGGTCAGATCCGCCTCTCCATCATAGATCTGCGGCACCTTGGAGCGGCCGACCCGCAGATAGGTGGGCCCCGCGACATCCATCATCTGCCGGGTCAGCGCCCGTGCGGCGGGCCCATCGGCCGGCACCAGCACCGTAAAACCGGGCAGAGAGCCGGCCAGCGCAATGTCCTCGATAGCCATCTGGCTGGGGCCATCCTCGCCGATGGAAATGCCACTGTGCGATCCCACCAGGTGAACGGGCAGCCCCGGGAAAGCGATGCTCATGCGAATCTGATCGTAGGCGTTACAGAGCAGGAACACGGCAAAGCTCGCCGCAACCACCTCTTTCCCCGATGCCGCCAGCCCCCCGGCCACGCCGATCATGTTGCTCTCGGCAATGCCGACGTTGAAAAAACGCTCGGGAAACTCGTGGGCGAAGTATTCGGTGCGTGTCGAGTTGGCGACATCGCCGTCCAGCACCACCAGATTCGGGCGCTCACGGCCCAGTTCGCGCAGCGTCTCGCCAAAAGCATCTCGCGTGGCCGGGCCATACGCCAGGCCGATCCGTTTTCCAATCTCCATCATGCCCCTCCCGACAGAGTGCCCTGGGTTTTCTCCAGCTCGGCCAGAGCGATCTCGCGCTCATCCGCCGTGAGCGGCACACCATGCTTGCGGTTCACGGCGTCGTTCTCAAAGGGAGAGAGTCCCTTGCCCTTGAGCGTGTGAGCGATGATGACCTGAGGGCGATCATCGATATCCTGTACGGAATAGAGGCAGTTCAGCACACGTTCCATATCGTGCCCGGCCACCTCGCGCACCGCCCAGCCGAACGCCGACCATTTATCCGCCAGCGGCTCCAATGAGGGCATGACCTCCCGCACCGAGCCCGTCTGCTGGTAGCGGTTTCGGTCGACGATGGCGGTCAGATTGGCGACATCATATTTGGCCGCGGCCATGGCCGCCTCCCAAACCTGCCCCTGGTCGATCTCGCCGTCGCCCAGGAGCACGTACACGCGATAGTCGTACCCATCAAGTCGCGCCGCCAACGCATGCCCCAATCCGATGGAAAGCCCCTGCCCCAACGAGCCGGTGGATGCCTCGACGCCGGGCAGGGCGCGCATGTTGGGATGCCCTTCTAGCGGGCTGCCCGTTCGGCGCAAGGTGGGCAACAGATCGGGGTCGAAATAGCCCGCTTCGGCGAGGACGACGTACAATCCCGGCGCCGCATGCCCCTTGCTCATGATAAAGCGGTCTCGATCCGGCCGATCGGGGTGAGCCGCATCGTAACGCATCACCCCCCCAAAATAGAGCGCTACCATAATGTCGATCGCTGACAGAGAGCTGGAGGGGTGGCCCGATCCGGCCTCGGTGGTTATCTCGATGATCTGACGCGATAACCGTTTCGAGATCTCCTGCAACTCTTCCAGAGAACGCCGCGGCGCCTCTCGTTTATCTCTTGTGGCCATACGATCAATCCCTCTCAACCGTCCTTGAGCAGATCGGGCGCCCTTTTTGCTGGCGCCCGATCCTGTCGTGTCTATCGGCTACGGTTTACGCTGTTGGGCCGTGGGGCCAGAGTGACTCTGACCTGCCTCTCCTGCCCATCGCGCAGATAGGTTAGCTCCAGTTCATCACCGGGCCTGCGAAAAGCGACGTTCACCAGCAAATCCGAAAAATCTTCGATCACCTCGCCGTCTACGGCGATGATGACATCTCCGCCTACGGGCACATCGAACCCGTCGATGCGCTGAGCGCCGGTGCTGCCGCGCAAACCGACGGCGGCTGCGGGGCCACCGGGGATCACCTCGGCGATATAGGCGCCACTCTGTGTGGGCAGATCGTTCGCCTGCTGGATGAGCAGGTTGACACTGGTGCCCGATACCCCCACCCATGGCCATTGATAGCTACCGGTCTCGATCAATACCGGCGCGATTTGCCTCACCACATTCACCGGAATGGCAAAGCCCACACCGGCGCTGGCAGGATTGCCGGCCGTGGCAATCTGGGCGTTTACACCGATGACCTGCCCCTGCAAATTGAGCAACGGCCCGCCCGAATTGCCGGGGTTGATGGCCGTATCGGTCTGAATGGCCTGTGGAATAGAGAACTGGGTGACCTGCGTGGGCAATACCCGCCCCACCGCGCTCACGATACCCGCCGTCATGCTGCCCTGCTGCCCAAAGGGGTTGCCGATAGCGATGACCAGCTCGCCCACCTGCACATCATCCGAATTGCCCAGCACCAGCGGGTGCACGTCCTCGGGTAGATCGTCCACCCGAATCACGGCCAGGTCGCTATCGGGGTCGGTACCGACAACGGTGGCCTCGGCCTCGATGCCGTTGTAAAAGATGACGGTGACACGCACCGCTCCGGCGATCACATGGTTGTTGGTGACAATGTGGCCGTTATCATCGATCACAAAGCCCGAGCCCGCCCCCTGGCTGGTAATATCGCCCCGTCGGGTAAACACCTGGATGCTGACCACGCCCGGATTCACATCCTCATAAAGTTGCACATAGGATTGGGTATCCAAACCGTTGGCCTGGACGGCTCGATTCGGCGATTCGACCGGTGGAGCAGGTGTTATCGTCGGCGCGACCACCCGGCCGACCGGCTCATCCTGAGGCGGCGTGATCTGTTCACCCGTCTGAGGCATGGCCTGTCGAAGCAATCGAGGGGCCACAGCGAATACAGAAAAAAGCAGCAGGCCAAAGACGAGCAACACGGCACAGCCGATGCCAATAACTAAACCAGAACGTCCTCTATTCATCATTCTCCTCTTGTTCATAGCAGAGTCAGGATGCAAGCGAGTTGAATGGCGTTGACGGTCAAATGATCAAGGCCGGCTTGTGCACGACAACCGTCCGGGCATAACCGGCTCGACATGCCATACCGGGAAGAGTCAGGGGGGTGGGCCGATCAGATGGCTGCGATGGATAACGCGACGGACACGACCGGCCCGGGATTCAGAGCGACCATACTCGTCAAGCTCCCATTCCCCCAGACGATCGCACCCCTTGTTTCTAATTGTATCATAAGCCCCTTTGGGCCGGTTGTGCAAATCGGAGCGCCCTGAAGGTACCGACGGCGGCGGCATCCCATCCCCGGGCACGCATCATTTCGGCAGATTAAAAACCGGCATTCTCAAAAAGGGCGCCCGGATCATCCTTATCGGGCGCCCTGCGTTGCCTGCAAAAGATACTATCGGGCCGTATCCATCTGTCCTTCGTAACTCGCATCGAATAACGGATCATAGTCGTCAGGGAACTGGGCCCGCATATCCTCATACTCGCCGGGCGTCACGGCGTCTCGCAACACCGAGATGACGGCCCGTGTATGAAAGATCGATACGGGCAGGTCGACGCCCTCTTTTTCGCTTACGCGCCGGAAGAACTCGTCCAGGCCGAAACGCTCTCCCTCACCCCCTCCACTGGTGAGAAAATCGTGCAATTCGGATGGAAGCTGCGCAGCCAGATTCGAAGGCTCTCCCCCGGCCATCCGCTGACCGAGCACCTCCAGCACAGCCCGCACCGCCTGGAACGCCTCACCCTGTGAGCTCATTCTGCCTCGGGCCTGTACCTGCCCCATGAACTCGTCATACTGCATGCCATCCTCCTGACCTGTCACACCGGCTCGTGAAGGCGCACCTGCGTCCTCACGAGCCCTCAGCCGATATCGTATACCGACGCCTTATTCGAGCTCCATGTCCGAATGAAGCTGCATCCAGCGTATGATGTCGACACGACGCAACAACCCGACAAATCGACCGTCCTCGATGACCGGGAGCTGGCGCACGTCGTACTGAACGAGCAGGTTCAGCGCCTCATTGACGTCTTCGTCAGGCGTTACGATGGCCAGGTCCTGCGTCGGCGTCATGATCTTTGCCACGGATGTCGCCGCCCATTGATTACGACCCAGGTCACGCACATCCCTCAGCGTGACGATTCCGGCAAGTCGATCGCCTTCGACCACCGGAAAGGCATAATCATCGGAGCGCATGACCCGCTGATAGACCAATTCATCGACCGTCACATCGGGCGCCACAGTCGTCGGATCGGTGCGCATAATGCGCGCAACAGACACACCCTCCAGCATATCCTGAATGAGCAGGCGTTGATAGCTCTGCATAGCCGCCGTATTCAGGAACCAGCCGATAAAGGCCAGCCAGATGCCGCCGACAAGCCCTGTGCCGAAAAAGGGTACCCGCAGACCAAAGGCCATCGAGATGCCGATGATGATGAGCAGCCAGGCGATCAACTGCCCCAGCCCAGAGGCCCAGCGCGTCGCCCGGCGCAGGTTGCCGGTAATGGCCCACAGGATCGAGCGCACGACCCGCCCTCCGTCCAGCGGAAAACCGGGGATCATGTTAAAGACGCCCAGGGCAATGTTGACGCTGCCCAGCACCAGAAAGAGTGTCGAAAGCGGATCCAGGGGGGCCAGAATCTGCGTCGGTTGGGCCGTGCCCCCCAGAACCAGAGCACCGACCCCGCCGATCCAGAGAAAGAGCAATCCCAGCACGATACTGGTCAACGGTCCCAGAATCGCCATCCAGAACTCGGCGCCCGGCGAATCGGGCTCTCGCTGAATGTTGGATACTCCGCCAAAAAGAAACAGGGTGATACTGCGGACGGGCACCCCCCGCGCCCGCGCAAAGAGGGAATGGGCGAGTTCATGGGCCAATACCGAGGCAAAGAACAAGAGTGCAGCCCCAACGGCAAGACCCCAGATCAATCCCGGGCCCCATGCCGGCTGCACCTGGGTAAACACGGCGCTCAGGTTCCATGTGATGAGTAAAAAGATCAGAAGCCAGCTCCAGTCCACCCGAATGTTGATACCGAAAATGCGACCGATACGAAAGCCACCCGTCATCGTGATCGCTCCCTTCGTATTGATAAAAGGCTCGGACGAAAATGTACCGAACCGTCAGAAAATGCGCTGTCGCCTTAACAGTTGCGCATTTACGGCCACAATGACGGTACTCAGCGACATGAACAACGCCCCCACGGCGGGGGAAAGCAACACGCCGATCGGGGCCAGTACGCCGGCCGCCAGAGGCAGCGCAAGGGCGTTATAGCCGGTGGCCCAGGCCAGATTCTGAATCATCTTGCGATAGCTGGCGCGGCTTAGTTCGATGGTGGCGACCACATCCAGCGGATTGCTCTTGACCAGGATGATCCCCGCCGATTCCACGGCCACATCGGTGCCGCTACCGATGGCGATCCCCACATCGGCACGGGTGAGGGCAGGAGCGTCGTTCACTCCGTCGCCTACCATCGCGACGCGTTTTCCCTGACGCTGTAACCCGATCACCTTACCGTCCTTGTGCTCGGGCAGCACACCGGCATAATATCGATCGATCCCCAGCTCGGTCGCCACCGATCGGGCGACGGCCTCGCTGTCGCCGGTGACCATGGCCACCTCGATGCCCATTTCGTGCAGGCGATCCACCGCCTGTCGGCTCTCGGGACGAATGACATCGGCCAGAGCCATCGCGGCGACGATCTCTCCCTCGACGACCAGATAGACCACCGTCTGCCCCTTCTCGCCCGCCCGTTCGGCAAAAGATCGAAGTGGCTCTGGCGGATCGCTTTCGAGCAATTCGAGCAACCGGGGACCGCCCACATGTACGGCCCGACCGTCGAATGTCACACGCACGCCGCGCCCTTTGAGCGCCTCGAAACCCGAGACCCGGGGCAGATCGAGCGCCCGCTCCTCCGCGGCGCGCCCCAACGCCCGGGCGATCATGTGCTCAGAATCGGCCTCCGCCGCAGCGGCAAGGGCCAGCGCATCATCACGGGTCTTGCCCTCGTCGATCCAGCGCTCGGTCACGGCCATATCCACCACACCCTGTTCGCCACGCGTAAGGGTGCCGGTCTTGTCAAAGAGCACCGTATCGACAAGCCGCGCCTCCTCAAGCGCCAGACGGTCGCGCACCAGAATGCCGTTACGGGCGCCCAGAGTCGTCGTAATGGCGACCACCAGCGGAATCGCCAGGCCCAGCGCATGAGGACAGGCGATGACGAGCACCGTCGCCACCCGCTCGACCACCTCCACATTCAGCCCCCCAGCAATCGTCCAGACCACCGCCGTCAACAGCGCCACGCCCAGAGCGATATAGAACAGCCAGCCGGCCGCGCGGTCGGCCAGCACCTGTGTGCGAGACTTGCTCTGTTGCGCCTGTTCTACCAGCCGCATGATGCCGGCCAGAGCCGTCTCGTTGCCGGTGGCCCGCACGCGCACGCGAAGGCTGCCGTCGCCGTTAATGGTCCCGGCAATCACACGGTCTCCCGGGGCCTTGTCCACCGGGCGCGATTCGCCGGTAATCATCGCCTCGTCGACCTGCGAATCTCCCTCTTCGACCTCCCCATCGGCCGGCACACCGGCCCCGGGCCGAATCAGCAGCAGATCGCCCTCACGCAGAGCGTCTACCGATACCTGTTCGCTGCGGCCGTCGGGCGTCAGGCGCTCTGCCGTGTCCGGCATCAGGCGGGCCAGCTCGTCCAGCGATCGCGACGCCTGGCGCACGCTACGCATCTCCAGCCAGTGCCCCAGCAACATAATCGTAATCAGCGTGACCAGTTCCCAGAAAAAGGGCATGGTCCCGGGCAAAAACAGCGTGGCCACGCTATACACAAAGGCCACCAGGATGGCCAGTGAGATAAGGGTCATCATGCCGGGCTGCCGGTTGCGCAATTCGGGCACGGCCATCTGTAGAAACGGCACCCCGCCATAGACAAAGATGACGAAAGAAAAGATAGGCGGAATCCATTCGCTCCCCGGAAAAGCGGGCATCACAAAACCCAGCCATTGCCGGACCGCAGTACTGTACAAGAGCACGGGAATCGAGAGCGCCAGACACACCCAGAACCGCCGGCGAAACATTTGCTCGTGCCCGGTGTGGTCCACGTGGGCGCCCTTGTGAGCGGCATGCGCCTCTGCAGCAGCGCCGTCATGTTCGGCATGCGCCCCGGCGTCCACTTTGCGCCCATGCGCGGCGTGATCCATCATCTTGTCTTCGGTCGGTGCAGCGGGATGGCGCATCGGCTCATGGCCGTCGTGAGAGGGTTCCCCTTCGTATTGAGCAGGTTGAGAAATGGTCTCCTCGTCGCGATGATCCTGATGAGCCCCTTCTTTACCGTTGTGAATCATCTTGCTCCTTGTGTCTCGTCGTATCCCGGCTCGATACGCTCATCGTCCCGTTGCGACGGGATGGAGGGGCCGGGCCCCTCCATCCCGCATCGCCACAAAAGGAACGGTAACGGTAGTTACTACCGCAACTACCGTTACTGCAGTGACCGGCTGTCCTCGGTCACCATAAGCTGCAATCGCATGCCTTGATCGGCATGGTCGTTGACCGGGCAGATCACTTCATACTCGCCCGGCAGCAGGTCGACCTCCAACGTCTGGGTCTCACCCGGCTGCAGATCCTCCTCCAGCTCCTCGGTTATGCCCTGTCCGTCGATGCGGAAATTGTGCACCAGTGCGCCGGCATTCGTGATCTCGAACATGGTGGGGCCGGCCGGCAACTCTTCGTCCATGACGATCTCGCCGTCACGAAGCGTCACCTGCACCGCATTGGCTTCGCCGCCGGTCGCACCCTCTTCCGGTGTTTGATCGGGCGTTACTCCGGGTTCTTCCTCCTCCGGCGTCATACCCGGCGTCTCATCCGGCGCCATGCCCGGCTCCTCCGGTGTCATACCCGGCGTCTCATCCGGCATCACGCCCGGCTCTTCCGGTGTCTGGCCGGGAACCAATCCGGGCTCTTCCTCCTCCGGCAGCACACCCGGGGTCTCTGGCACCATCGGCGTCGTGTCGAGAGTATCCTCAGCTGCCAGCCCGCAGGCGGTCAGAGTCAGCACGGCAATGACCATCACTGCGACCCATACGCTAAAGAACGATCTCTTACCTCTCATGTCATCTCCTCACTCTTGGCCTACACAACAAAGGTACGCCCGATTCTCCCGGGTCGATTTCTCATCAACGAAGTAACCACGCGACTTGAACCTCGACGGTAATCGTCTGGGTTCCCGGCTCTACGGGTACGGGCGCTGCGTCGGCTCGGGCGATCATCTCGGCCACCAGCGGGCCCGGCCCGCGTGTGACCTCGTTGATCGTAAGCACATCGCCCAGCGAAGCGTTCGCCAGGGCAGCCAGCCGGGCCGCCTTCTGCGAAGCGTCCTGCATCGCCGCCTCGCGGGCCCGGTCAAGCAAATCGTCCGAATCACCCACCTCAAACCGAATGGCCTGGAGCGTATTGGCGCCGGCCTGCACGATCTCGTCCAGCAACTCGCCCAGTCCGGCGATGCTGCGCACGCGCACCTGCATCAGATTCACCACGGTGTATCCGGCCAGCTCTCGCATCGTCTGCGGAGGGGGAGTTTCCTCATAACGCGGGAATAGCTGAACGGATTCTGTGCGAATATCGCCCGTCGCAATGCCCCGATCACGCAATGTCGTCAATACCGTCTGCATCTGCCGGCTGTTTTCGACCAGCGTCTGCGCGGCGGTATCCCCCTCGGTGCGCACCCCCGCAATGATCACCGCTTGATCGGGCACGGCGTCCGCCTGACCGATGCCGATGACGGTGACGGTACGCGGTGTATTGCCCACCACCGAACCACCGTCATCCGTCGGGGGCATCTGCTCTTCGCCTCGGGGCGCTGTGGCAAACGATAGGGGCGGAAGGTTCAGAGAGGCCATGGTCAGGTCCGCCGCCCCGTCCTCGACGGCAGGGGCGTCTGACGGCTCGGCCGCCGTCACCGTGATGGTGCGGCGCATACCGAGTTGAGCGTGATTGCCCACCGGACAATACACCTCATAGGTGCCGGGAAGCAGCTCTACCTCCAGCAGGCCGCTCTGTCGTGGGCGCAACAACAGGTCGAGCTGGGCCTCCAGGTTCTGTCCCTCGATGCGCAGGCTGTGTGTGAACAGCCCCAGATTGGTGATCTCGAATATGCTCGGCCCGGCGACCAGATCGTCGGGCATATCCACCACCCATTCGGTAAGCTCGACCCGAACGCGATTCGGCTGCTGCGCAACGGCGTGAATACCCCATGCGCCGAACACCATCGTTGCCACCATCAGCCATATGGTGGTTTTGATGAATGCTCCCTTACCGTGCATAACCTTCCTCTCCTCCCCGCGTACAGGCCGCTCTCGCTGCGACATCCCGACACAAATCGCCCGGAGAGACGTTCTACCGGCGTGCCCTCCGGGCGAATACCTCAACGGTTACTTTTTCTGCTGACCGGTCGTTATCGGGATCTGTTTGGGCTTGGCTTCTTCGGTCTTGGGAATCCTGAGTTTGAGTATGCCGTTCTCAAATGAAGCATCGATGGCATCGGCATCGACGTTCGACGGCAGGTTCACCGCGCGCCGAAAAGAGCCGAAACGCCGCTCACGAAAATAGACGCTTCCCTGACGCCTCTCTTCTTCCTCGCGAACCTCGCCTTTGATGGTCAGCGTGTTGCCCGTCACGGTGATGTTTACTTCCTCGGGCTTGACGCCCGGCAGCAGCGCCTCCAGCGTGACGTATTCGTCCGTCTCGTACATGTCCATCGTAATGGACATGCCGTCGCCCTCTTCGAAGGAAGTACGGCTGAATCGGCCAAACTCCTGGTCGAACAGGCGATTCATCGCCTCTCTCAGAGACATCATCTCGTGAAATGGATCCCACCGGGTTAATGCCATTCCGACAATCCTCCTGATTTACACATCCCATCACTCTACACAACTCTTGCCGGTAATACTGTGGGATAGTGGTTTCTCATTGTCGGCGACCACGACCTGTATTCGGGTAATCCTCCCGAGTCGGCCGAAACATGAGCCATTCGGTCGCATCATCGGGGGCAATCTCCAGCTCGTTACGCACGCCGACCACCCCGGGCTGTTCTGCGGCAATGGCGCCGGCGGCGTGGCGAATGGTGGCATCATCCACCTGCCCGATAAGCCTCACTTCACCCTGGCGGCTGGCCACGGCCAGTACGGCAAGCTCGGTGCGCGGATCCACCGCAAGGGCGGCGACGACGCGCGCCACAATGGCCGTGTCGGTATCCAGTTCGTTCTCGACGTCGATGATCCCCCCCACCGAGCGAGACGCCGCCTCCAGCCGACGCTTGGTCGCAACGTTGCGGGCGATCCCCGTCAGGCGCAACACGCCCCGATCGAGCGTCATCGTAATTCCCCCGTCGGGAGCGAGCTCTTCCACATGCTCACGCAAATCGCGCCAGATGTCCGCCTCTTCACGAGCGATGTAACGGTCATAATCCGCCAGATCGCGCTCTGTCTCGATATAGATGACATCCTCCTGCACGCGACGCACCTGCTGGATGGGCACCACGAATCCCGGTGCAAGGAGCCCTCGATCGATGACGAGATGGGTGATACGATCCGTCTCTCGATCCACCCGCAGATGGTCCAGATGTCCCACGGCGCCGTCGGCGGTGCGCACTTCGGTTCCCCGCTCCAGCACGGCCTTGTCGGCACTGACGCCTTCGTGCAATCGATGGCGAACGGTGGGAAAAGTGGGTGGATAAAGCATGCCGCTATGCGCCTCATGTTCGACCTCGGGACGCGTTATGACACGGCGCCGGGAAAGTGTATCGGGCTCGGTGTACTCGACTTCTCTGTATGACGGATAGTCGCGCAATGTATCCTCGGGGATGTCGAAATCGATGGCCTCTTCAGTCGCCCGCATGACGGCCGACACCGGAAGAACCAGCCACGTGCTGCCCAGCACTCCCGTCTCTATGATCAGATCGGTCGCCTGAGCCGTTTGGGGGTCTACGGCCACTTTGGTCAGGCGGCCACAGCGATCTCCCCGACAGGTAACGACCGCACCGATGTTAAAGTTGAATTCGTCCATTATGATCGTCCTATCATGATCGGCATATCGATCAGAACAACGCCGATGATAAACGTCGGGATGGTGCGATGCACTGTCGATGTCTGGCACAGCGCCCCATGGGATAGAGACAGGATGGCAGGGTACAGAGCGATAGAGGGATGACGAAATTAGACCTGAGGTACAATTCGTTGTGCGGGTAGAGGAATGCCGCCGGAGGTGATATCCCCGCCACTCCCAAGAGTCGAGGCATTGAGGCGCCGAGGTGGGTGGTCATTCAATATATTCTTGATCATTATTATAACATAATTACGAGGGGCCGTCAATGACATGCGGGGGTTATTGTCAAATAAGAGAATAATAGACCGGGAAACAGAAAAAGAGCCATCGGCCTCGTGCCCGAATGCCCCCAACAACGACCAGGAGGCCAGGCCCTGTCGGGGCAAGCCGACACGAGGATGGCACACAACCGTTCGATTTTTTGACCGGGCACCGGAGGGAAACGAACCTCAAAGACGTGGCAACAGAGAAAGAGTCCGGACAACAGAGTAGATGTGGCACGATGCGAGGGACAAAAGAACCGGGTCGAAAAGGTCTATTTGGGTTTTACACTCGAGCTTTTATGTAACGCAAGATCAGCGTCCAGATGCCTACTCCAGCATGGCGGCCATGCTGTATAGCGCCGGCTCGGGCTCGGACGCAGCCGCTGACACCGGCGCTTTCACTGCCGACAAAGCCTGCATCGCCGTAGAGGCCATATGAGCAGCCCGTACCTGCTGCTCTGACATCAGGTGGGCGATCTTGCGCCCCATATAAAAGCGTCCTGCGCAGACAGCATGAATGGCAGACACCACCTCGGTGCCCACCGATTCCTTGAGCAAATATCCTCGCACCCCGGCTTCCAGCGCGCGCAGGATATGCTCCGACGACGAATACATGGACAAGACCAGCACCCGCGTATCGGGACACAGGTCGGCGATCTGCCGCGCCGCCTCGATCCCGTTCATCTCGGGCATGGCGATATCCATAATCACCACATCGGGATAGCACTCGGGCACTCGTTCCACCGCCTCGCGCCCGTTCGCTGCCTCGCCCACCACCTCGATCTCGGGCTCGGAGGATAAGAGCAGGCGCAATCCCTCCCGCAACACCGCATGGTCATCGGCCAAAAAGACGGTAACGCTCATCATGCCACCTCCACGACGAACTGGATGTTTCGACCTGAACCCACTTCGATACGGCAACGACCACCTATCGCTTCAGCGCGTTCACCAAGTCTCAGCAACGTAGCTCCCGGGTCATCGTCACAATCTGTGGTGCTAATCAGACCGTAGCCGCCGGCGTTATCGCTCAGGATCAGACGGGTCAGTCCATCACGCACTTCGGTCATGATGAATATCTGCGACGCGCGTCCATTCCTGGCAACGTTCGCCAGCGCTTCTTGTACAATGCGGAATAATGCGATCTCGACCGATGCGATGAGTCGCGGCAGAGGCTCGCTCTCGCGGATCTGTACCTCGATACCGCTCTCGATTGAAAACTGCGCTCCATACCAGCGCAATGCCGTCACCAGCCCATAGTCGTCCAGCACCGGCGGATGCAGATCGGCCATCACCCGCCGCACATCCTCGGTGACATGCTCCACCTGGGACATGATCTCATCCACACGCGCGCCCACACGCTCCATCGAGGTCCTGGACATCTGCGCTTTGACGAGGCTCAGATTGATCCCTACGGCGCTCAGATTCTGAGCCACGCGATCGTGAAGCGTGCGCATCATCTCGCGCCGTTCACGCTCCTGAACCTCCATTAAACGAGCGGCCAGCGTGCGCAGCTGTTCCTGCTCGGCGCGCAGCGCCTGCATGAAATGGGCATGCTCGACGGCGGCGCTCACCTGATCGGCAACGAGCGCCACAGACCGAATGTCCTCCCGACTCCACTCCTTTCCCCACAAAACAATGAGGCCCATGGGCGCACCACCCCCGGAGATGGGCACCGCAATAGCCTCTTGAGTCTCGATTTCCTTCATGTGACGATGTAGCTCGACAGGGCTGAACAGGTCGTACGCCGTCAGCACGCGCCCGATCACGGGCATGGGGTCGGCAAGATGCGACACCTCGGTAACCTGCAAAAGGTTGCCAAGAGCGGGGTCATCGGGCGAGAACATGATCTCGCCTGACCCATTGCATGAAAGATCCATGTCGTCCAGGGGATCGACCTGGGGGAACGAGAGACGTGCAAGCACCCGTCCACCATCTCGGATCAAGACGATAGAACAGAGCCCACACTCTGCGAGGGCATTGACCGTCAGGTCGTGGATTTCGTCAAGCTGAAACGTTCCCTGGAGCGCGATTCCGAGCCGCACGAAAGCGACGAGCCGCCGATTGGTTTCATGTAGGCTGAATAGATCGGCAGCCGGTTCATAGAATCGGCTCTCCTCCTGTAACTGCCTCCCGGTGTCGAGCACGGCAGTGATCACCCCTCTTGGTGTGCTGCGATGCTGCCCCACCTGCAACGACAGATGCAGGCATGCGTTTGCAGCTGGCCGGCCCTCTGTCAATGTCGTCCTTCAGGTTAGGGCCGATCGCGGTCTTGGGTAAAAAGATATCCGCTCGATCTCAGCCCGGTCTGCTGGCCAGCAGACCGGCAACCGGTTGTCAGTGCTTGCCCGAAAGGCCGCACCGGTATCATGTGCTGCGATGGAGTGCCACATTTCATCAGTTGTTCGAAACATGGCGATAGGTATAAGGCACCGAAGGGTTGATCGGAACTGACTGAGGCACCCTGAAGGGCACTTGGAGGATGACGTTCGATGACAGAGTAGTGAAAGCAATGACGGTAGCACCCAGATTCCCCAGTGCGATGATGAAACGGCGACATTGTCCCGCTCAAGCCGAATCGGGCATCGCTCTATCGCACTCAGACCCCTTGTATGATTCAAGCACCGTCGTATGGGGTGGATGGGAAGATCCCATCGTAGCCAGTATAGCATCTTCAGGTAACACTCAGGTTACAAAATCGTTAAGATCTTCTATTCAGTTGTTATTCGGTCCGGATTCGGCAAGAGAGGGAGCGGCCAACTCGCTCCCTCGTTACCCGGCGCACGCCTGTCGCCCGACTCTGTTCGACGATCCCGGCGCGATCCGATAAAATGCCAGCGGTCTTGTTCATGACCGCTGGCAAGGCTTGCAGATTTCTGGTCTCCGAGCGTTGCTACCCCATGAAACGGGCACCTGAACTCGGGCTTGACCTTCTACTGGAACCCTGCCAGAACAGTCTAGCGAGGCTCCACAATGAACTTGAGCGCCGTTCGCTCTTGATCCGAGATCTCTACCGCCGTGAACGCGGGGATACAGATCACATCGAACCCGTCAAGAGCCAAGTACGAGCGCGCGATAGCGACCGCCTTGGTGGCCTGGTTGACCGCACCGGCCCCAATCGCCTGCAGCTCGGCCCGCCCGGACTCTCGAATCACGCCGGCGATGGCTCCTGCCACGGCCGTCGTCCGAGAGCGCGCGGACACTTTGAGCATCTGCTGAGCTTCCGTGCGTACTGGCATCTCAAGCGTTTCCATGGGGTTAACACTCCTTTTCGCTGTCAGTCAGATTACGAGACCTACGATCTATCTCCAACGAGCGGCACATCAGGGCGCAACACACTCGTGAGAGACCTTCACCGATGCGACTACGATCGGTTTTGTTGTCAAACAAGCACGATCAGGGCACCGCTTGCGACCCATCTGGCTTTATCTTGCGTACGGCCTAACCCAGCCAGAGATCGGAAAGGCAAGGGATGCTGTCGTGTTCTGTCACTTCCACTCCCAGCACCTCGGCCAGATGGTCGGTCCACCAACGCAAAGACTCGGCCAGTTCTTCATCTCCATCTCGACGCCCTAGAGCTTCTGCTCGACGCAGCATCTGGATGAATTCGACCGTCACATGATCATCGAGCCGGGCATTCCTTATCGAAAGCGTGTCCACGCCGCCTCCTTTCGCTTCTGGACGATTCATCGCCAACATTTTTGTGTGCGAATCACTGTCCGTCGCGTTGAGGCCACCATGCGCTGCTCCGATGATCGTACAAGCCACAGCCATCCACACGAGCCACCCCTCAGGGTTGGTGGGGTTTTACGTTGTTTCTCGGTTATTCTAGCATGAGATTATGATTTCGTATGCGGGGAGAGTTTGGCACCTTTTGTCAGGAATCTTTGACAAGAGGAATCAGGTATTACCTGACATACGTGAATCAAAGGTCCTTAAGGAAGGACAAGGGTTATAGAGTAGAGTGGAAAGAGGTGTGTGCTTTGCCCGGCAGTTGTGCTGCCTATTCCGCCGGACCTTTAGCCCTTCGGCTACCCCGAGAAAGATAATCGCCCTTCAAGGACAATGCAAGCAGCCGCTCTTTTCGGCGCAGCGCACTCTCCTCGAAAGGCGATAGATCTCGATCGGTCGACTTGTTGTTCTGTTTATTGTAGCGTTGTCAGACCATGCTGAATGGCAAACTTGACCAGAGTCGGCAAATCGTCGATACCGAGTTTTTGCATCAGCCGACTGCGATAGGTCTCGACCGTCTTGGGCGAAAGCGCCAGGGTCTCGGCAATTTCGGCGCTCGATTTCCCCTCGACGACAAGCTGTAGAACTTCACGCTCGCGGACGCTCAATCGCATCAACGGGCTCTTGGCCTCCTCGCCATCCTCGCCCAGCACATAACGTTCACTCACCACGTCCGAGATCTTGCGACTGAGATAGAGGCGCCCCGAATGGACCGTCCGCACCGCATCGACGACTTCGCCCCCGGCCGACTCTTTGAGCAGGTACCCCCGGGCGCCGGCCTGAAGCGCGCGGAATATGTGCTCCGATGAAGAGTGCATGGACAGAATGAGCACCTGTGTTTCCGGACTCAACTCACCGATCTGTTGGGCCGCCTCGATCCCGTTCAACTCGGGCATGGCAATATCAATGATCGCGATCTGTGGGCGATATTTGACCACCCGCTCCACCGCGTCTCGCCCGTTCGCCGCATCGGCCACCACATCGATATCCGGCTCGGCTTGAAGCAGCATTCGCAATCCATCGCGCAACACGGCATGGTCATCCGCCAAAAAGACGGTGATCGTCATTGCTTCACCTCCACCACCAGCTGGGTCCCTTTGCCCGGACTGGATTCAATATGTAAACGACCACCCACCGCCTCTGCCCGCTCGTTCATGCTGAGCAGTCCCCAGCCACGATGATCGTTCCGTTCATCCGGCTTGATTGGATTAAAACCGATACCATCATCCACCACGGTGAGGCATAACACGCCCCGATCCTCATCCTCATTCACTGTGATCGTCACGTTCCTGGCCCGGGCATGTTTCGCCACATTGGTAAGAGCCTCCTGAGCAATACGAAACAGACCGATCTCGACAGGGGCGTCCAATCGAGGAGAGGGCTCTGTCCCCTCGATATTTACGCTGATCCCCGTGCGCGTGGCAAACTGCACGCCATACCAGCGCAGCGCGGCCACCAGGCCGTAATCATCCAGCACCGGCGGCCTCAGATCGGCCATGACGTTGCGTGTGCGATCGATGGCCTGCTCCAGCAAACCCATCGAGTCGTCCAGGTGCGACCCCATCGTATCGAGCAGCTCGGCGGGCATCTGTGCTCGCAGAAAACTCAGGTTGATTCCCAGCACGCTCAACGTCTGACCGACCTGGTCGTGCAATTCCTGAGCCACCCGCCGCCGCTCGCTCTCTTCGGCCTCGGCCAACCGGCCGGTCAATGCCCGCAACTCTTCTCTCTGCCTGGCAACCGCCTGGAACAGCGTCGCATTCTCTACTGCGATGGACAACTGGTGAGCGATGACCGAGATGGCCGGCTCGTCACCCTGTCCCAGATCGGCCGCAAAGATGCAAAGCAGTCCGACCAGACCGGCCTGCCCCGTCAAGGGCGCGCATATCGCCCGGGTCAGCCCCAGACGCATGATCTCATCTCGAAAATCATCCGTTATCCTGGACGGCAGCACCTGGTCGAACATCGCCAACGCATCGGGCAGATAGAGCGTTCGCCCCAGTTCGACGGCCTCGCGCAATATCGGAATCTCTACAGGGATATGGACACACTCGGTGATGCCGCTCAGCGCGCCCAGGCGCTCCAATTGTTGCCGGTCAATCGAGGCATGACGCGGCACGAATACCCCGGCATCGCGCAAGAGGATCAATGAGTTAAAGCCCATCTTGCGTAGTTCTTCCGTCACCACATCATAGATATCGTCCGATTGTAGCGTCTGTTGCACCTTGAGCCCCACACGGCTCATGGTGATCAACCGCTGATTCGTCACCCGCAATCGGCCGGCTACCTGGCGAAGCATCTCCTCCGCGCGTCCACGCTCGACCACCTCGGCCTGAAGGCGTTCGTTGGTCTGGCGCAGCTCCACCGTACGGGCCGCCACCAGCTCTTCCAGATGCTCCCGATGCCGCTGCAACTCTTTCTCGGCGCGTACACGCTCGGTAATATCGAGAAATGCGGCCACCGCACCGCTGGGCCGATCATCGCTGCTCAAAAGAGGCACCGAGTTCATCAGCAGCTCGCGACGCTCGCCGTCCGGGCGAAGGATCGCCATCTCTACGTTGCTGTAAGTTCTCGCTTCTGTCGCAGAGCGCAGGGGAGGAAGATCCCGTGGATCATAGGGGCGTCCGTCGGGATGATAAAAGGTCAAGACGATACGGCCCTCATCATCTTTCCAGGCGCCATTACGACCCAACAACTGGTCGGCGGCGTGGTTTGCCATCGTCACGCGCCCCATCGCATCCAGCACCACAACGCCCTCCGGGGCGCTGTCCATCACTGCCCGCAGGAAGCTATGCTCCTCAGCGACCTGAGCGGCCAGATCTTCCAGCTGCTTGCGCGAGTGCACCATATCGGTGACGTCACGGGCGAGAACGAGCACCCGATCCACTGTTTCATCGGCCGCTTTGAGCGGCACATAATCAACATCCCAGTAAGTATCCTCATACCCCGGCCCCAGATTCATGCGGTATGCGCGAATGCTCGATGTGCGCCCGGTACGAACGGCATCCTCAATGGGCTGTGTCACATCATCCAGCATTGTGGCCGGCAGCGCCTCGGATAGCGTGCGTCCCATCATAGGACGCCGAAACGCCCCGGGGATCGTCTCAAAGGCCGGGTTTGTCAGCTCCAACCGATGGTCCAGGGCGGTTACCACGCCGATGGCTACCGGGGCGTCCTCTACAAGACGCTGTAAAAAGACGCGTTGTTGACGATTCTCACGTAATAGACGCTCGCGCTCTTGCGCGCCCCGTACCCGCTCGGTCACATCCAACAACGATAGAACCAGCCCCTCCACGGCGCCGTCGATGTTCTTGATCGGCACCAGAGTCCAGTCCCAAAATGTGACCCCCATATCGGGTCGATCCGGATACACGAACGGCCTGGCATGGTAGGATACAGGCTGCCCCGTCTCGCGCACGCGCCGGAAAATTTCTTCATTCGCGGCATCGGGGAACAGATCGAAATGATTGCGTCCGATCAACTTTTCATACGTGTACCCGCTTCCCTGAACATATGCGGCATTTGCCCGCACAAAGCAAAAATTGGCGTCGAAATAGACCAGATGGGTGTGCGTGTTCTCCATGATGGCCTGTAGCATATCGCGCTCATAAGCCAGAGCGCGGGCCAGCTCACCCTCGCGCTGTTTTTGCTCCTCGGCGCGCTGTAGCAATCGGCGTTGCTCGGTGATATCGGTGGCGGTAAATACGGCGCCGCTGACCTCTCCCGTACCGTCGCGGATAGGCGCGCTACTCACCGACACCCATAGCGGCTCGCCACCATCGGGCGCTGATACTCTGTATGGAACCCCCCGCACCGTCTCGCCACGCAGCGCCCGGGTGACGGGCGCATTCTCCGGCGACACAGGGCGACGGTCTGCGGCATACAGCACAAGGGAATTCGTCTGCCCGACGAAGGATAGTTGACCGTTCTCATAACAATGCCCGAACATGGCTCGAGCCGCCGAATTCACCCGAACCACACGGGCATCGCGATCGAAAATCACCACTGCGTTGGCGATCGACTCGATCATCGATTCGAGCTCGCCTGCCTGGCGCTCCACATCGGCCAGCAATTGCTCGCGTTCGGCCTCGCCCTCTTTCCGCCGGGTGATATCTCGTACGATATAGGTGCCCACCCAGCCATAGTCGGTCTTGCGCACTGAACGCGAAAGCTCGGCGGGGAACACCGTTCCATCTTTGCGCTGCGCCTTGATCTCCAGAGTGCGCCCCAGAAGTGTGTTTTGCCCGGCTTCGGCGAACATGATGGCGTCGTCACCCGCCACGCTCTGACTCGCCTCCGGAGCCACCAGCCGGCTCACGTTCATCCCCAGCGCTTCATCGCGGCGATAGCCAAAGATCCGCTCCGCCGCCGAGTTCCATAACAGGATCTCACCCCGCTGGCCAAAAGAGATGATGGCATCGGTGGCCGTCTCGATCAACGCTGCATAGTTGGCCTCCGCCTCGCGGAAAAAGAGCGCCATGACGTCGCTCATTCTCACACCACGGGCGTCCATATTGCGGCGCACGCCCCGAATCGTCAGGGCGAAAAAGCCGATGCCGACATACTGGGCAACGCGCCCAAGCCACAGTGTCGCATGGCCCACACCACCGGAGATCAACGCACCGACCAATCCCACGGCGACCATCCCCCCGGCCAGCGCGTACCAGAACAGGAACGGCCTGTGCGTGCGAGAGTGCCACAGTCCGGTCACAACGGCCGAGACCGCAAACAGCACGATCGTATCGCCGATCACCACCTGCCTGAATAACTGCGGACCACCCCTCGCGGCCAGGAACGGCGGCAACCCACCCGCCACACCAAACCCGATCAAACCGGCCGCGCAAAGTAAAGCGATCAGATAAGCCAGGGTCAGTACCGGGGCTCGTCGTGTCGTTCGGTCAGACCTACCGCCCACCAACAGCCGAATGGCCGCGAGAACGTGCAAAACCCCGGCGGCGGCAAAGCCGAGATAGTATACGGTATCGGCCTCGCCAGGCGCACCATCGTAATGCAGCCAGCCTGACGCCGCTGCGGCTCCACTCAAGATCAGCTGTGCAGAGCCAAAGAACAGAATCACCAGGGAGCCGTTGGTCAGATAGCTACGCCCGGATATAAACGCCAGCACCGCACAGGGGATGGCGACGAGCAAGAAATCCAAAAAGCCGGGTAATCCGGGCACATACCAGATAGCGTCGGGAGTCAGAACCCTGAAAAGCACGATGATGGCGAAGAAGAGGGGAACGATCCACACGACCTGGGTATTGACACGAGCCAATTCAAAACTCGTGGTACCATTTTCGGGATCAGTGGCCACATTTGCCATATTGCGCCGACGCTCACTTTCCACGCATCAGCGTCTGCGTCATAGATAACGCAGATCCAGTTGTTTGATTAGATCGTACAGAGATGCTTCTGGCAACGAGGATATCGGCCGACCCGCGCTACGATAATGCTCTCTATGAGCATTGTACTCGACATCCTACCGGGGATCAAGTTTGTCTCCTTACCAAAGGTTTACGCTCACTTCTGGTGTATGATATTCTTGAGATCTGCAATACATTCAATCCCCGCGCGGCGCGGTAAACCGGTCAGAGAGGCAGAGATCGCCGGCATGATACGGCAAATTGCAGAGATCGACAGAGCGTGCTAATATCGGACAGAGTTGAGCGCATGATGTAACGATACGACCATTATTGTGTTATCATCGTTGAGCGAGCGAGCAGTGGGGCCGGCACATCGCCCGGCCCTTTTATGTATTCACCAACGTTCGTGCATCGATATCTGCAGGAGGAGCCGTTGAAGCGCTTTCTTTTTATCATCTCTGACACGGGCGGAGGACATCGCGCCTCGGCCCAGGCCGTACGCGATGAGATGATTCGCCTTTATGGCGATCGGGTTTCGATCGAGCTGGCCGACATCTTTGTAGAAAGTGCCCGCTGGCCGTTCCATAAATTCCCCAGATGGTACCCCTTCATGGTCGGACTCAACAGCGTGCCCTGGGGTGTAGGCTATCACCTTACCGATCACAGTGACGTTATCGAGACGGCCTCGTATATCACATGGCCGTATACCCGAGATTCACTCTGTCGTTTCCTGGCCGAACATCCTGCCGATGTCATTGTATCGTTTCATCCGATACCCAACTATTCGCTGCTTATGGCCATGAAGCGAATGGGCCTGAATACGCCGATGGTCACAGTGGCCGTCGATCTCGTCAGCGTCCATGCAAGCTGGTTTGCCCCGGGGATATGCGTATACTTTGTACCGGTAGAGCCCGCCCGACAGCGCGCCTTGCGCTGGGGGGTGCCCGCAGAGCGCATCGAGACGCTGGGCGGCATGCCCGTTCGACGGGCGTTTGTCGAGGCGCGCAATATATCCCGATCCAGAGCGCGTCAATGCCTGGGCCTGCCCGATGACTTGCCCATGATCCTCGTCGTGGGAGGGGGCGACGGGATGGGGCCCATGAGGGCCGTGGTGCAGGCGATCGGTATGACCCGGCCGAACGCCTATATGGTGGCCGTGGCGGGCAGCAACCGCGCTCTATACGAAAAGCTATGCGAAATGGATCTGCCGGTGCCCTTGCGAGTCGAACGCTTTGTGTCCAACATGGAAGTGTGGATGCGGGCGGCCGACATTCTGGTGACCAAGGCGGGGCCCAATACCCTCAGCGAGGCGTTTGTCTCCGGCCTGCCCGTCATCATGTACTCGGCATTGATGGGACAGGAAGAGGGGAATGTCCGCTATGCGGTAGAGGGCGGCGCAGGCATCTGGGCGCCCAGGCCGGCCAAAGCCGCAGAGGCAGTTCAACGCTTACTGGCCGACCCGGCTCGTCGCCAGATGATGGCCGAAAAGGCCGCGCAACTGGTCAATCCTCATGCCGCCGAGCTGCTGGCCGGCCGACTCTGGGAGATCGGCCACACGCGGCCGGTTGTTGCGGACGGCAGGCGTCAGCGCCCCGTTCTCAACACGCTCGCCCGTATGTGGCGCTAGACGCTTGCCTCGATTGCACCATGTGGCTGCACGATACTCAAAGGGCAGGCCGCCCGTATCAGGCGGCCTGCCCTTGACACAGCGATAGGTTCGTTCGCTATCCCAACCACATCTCTGAATCCGGCTGGTCGGGTTTCCGCGCCTCGACACGGCCGATCTCGAGTGCGCGACTCAGGCGCTGTTCCCAATGCCGCAAATCGTCCGCCAGCGACTGGTTGCCCGCCTCTTCGGCCAACAACGCCGCCTCTTGCAATTTAAGCACAAGATCCGGGGTCACCGTCCCCGCCAGCATCTGGCACCAATTTCGATCGTTTGAATCCATACTCGGCCTCCAGTCTTGCAGTATGGCAAAGGTCACCGCCCCCCTGCCGATAGAGGGGGCACGCGTCGTCAGCAACAGAGGTCGTTCATCCTCCCTATGTGACACCGGTGTTCGGGGGCGGCCCGGCTCTGACGGGCTTGGCCGGCTCGAGAGGGGGGTTTCGCCGGCTTCTTGTCAGGCCAGTTGATTGCTGTTATTATATATTATAGATATATAATGTCAACAAAGAGGGCGGGCATACCCCCAGACGGGCTTGCCGATCGGGACACATACAACCGACGGGGGAGAATGTCCGGGGAAAAAAAGACGGGGGTTGCCCGAGGCGAACCCCCACCATATATTCCTGTACCGCATGGGGGATTCGAACCCCCGATCTCCGCCTTGAGAGGGCGGTGTCCTAGGCCACTAGACGAATGCGGCACATCGATTACATGCATGAGTATATGAAAAAGGTTCCTTGTGTCAAATCGCCCGCCGCCGCTCAGACAGGAGCCTGAACCGAAAGCCAGAGCCGGCCCCATCACACGATGCGGCAGAGGAGAAAGAGACGGGGATGCTGACCGAACTGCATATACAGACGGCGATGAGATCCGAGATGATCGACATCACCCCACACGTGCACGATGTGGTGGGGCGCAGTGGCGTGGATGAGGGTGTATGCCATGTTTATGTGCTCCATACGACGGCGGGCGTCACTCTGAACGAGAATTGGGATCCGTCGGTACGCGATGACGTGCTGCGTACGCTGGAACAACTCGTGCCCCGCATGGGCGATTATCGCCATGCCGAGGGCAATTCACCGGCCCATATCAAGGCCATTCTGACCGGATTCACCGTCACCATCCCCATCACCGAGGGAGAGATGGTGCTCGGTTCCTGGCAGGGCATCTTTCTGGCCGAATACGACGGCCCCCGCAGCCGTCGGGTGATGGTCAAGATCATCGAGGGCTAGGCCTTGCTCGAGAACAGGTTGCCCGCATACCGTTCCGGCGTCCCCCATCCCAGGTGCGGCCTCGCGAATGGGCAGCATCTCGTTTCCGAGATATCCTGATGCCCGACATGCTCACCGGAACGGCAGAAACGGCGTTTTGTGGATCGGCACCGGTCAAACTATAATATCCAGATATGAGTAGTCGATAATCCCTGGCTGGAGATGAACGTGCGCGTAACGATGGAATCGATCAAAGCCCTGCTCCCCCGCGTGCAAAAGCCGGCGCGCTACCTGGGTCAGGAATTGAACAGTATCGTCAAGGAATGGACCGATGTGCCGGTACGCCTCGCCCTCGCCTATCCCGATGTCTATGAGATCGGCATGTGCAACCTGGGTCTGGCCATCCTCTACGACCGGGTCAATCGCCACCCCGACCGCCTGGCCGAGCGGGTTTATGCGCCCTGGGATGATATGGAGGCGGCCATGCGCGTCGCCGATATGCCCCTGTACTCGCTGGAGACACGCCACTCGTTGGACGAGTTCGATGTGGTCGGCTTTTCGCTACAGCATGAACTGAATTATACCAACGTGCTCAACATGCTGGAGCTGGGGCGTGTTCCGGTATGGGCTCGTGAGCGTACTGCCGGGCATCCGCTGATCATCGCCGGTGGAAGCTGTGCCTACAACCCCGAGCCGCTGGCCGATCTGATCGACGCTTTTGCCATCGGCGAAGGCGAAGATGTGCTGCTGGAATTATTGGATGTCGTCGCCACATGGAAGTCAGAGGGTGGACCGGAAAAACTCGATGGGCGGCGCGATCTGCTGCTGCATCTGGCCGCCGTCCCCGGCATTTATGTGCCCTCACTCTATGGTGTCGATCGCCCCGAGGACGGCGCCCCGACGACCGGCGCATACCCCCTGGTCGAGGGCGTGCCCGCTCGCGTGCGCAAGCGCATCGTGGCCGATCTGGGTCCGGCGCCCACCCACCCGATCGTGCCCAACCTCGAGACCATCCACGATCGGGGCATGGTCGAGATTCAGCGGGGTTGCAGCCGCGGCTGCCGCTTCTGTCAGGCGGGGATCATCTATCGCCCCATTCGCGAGCGTCCGGTCGACGAGGTGCTGGACGCCATCGACGAGCTGGTGGCATCGACCGGCTACTCAGAGGTGGGGCTGGTTTCCCTCAGCTCCAGCGACCATTCGGGCATCGCGCAGATCATCGAGGGCGCCATGGCCCGGCATGCCGAGGACGGCCTGTCTATCTCGCTCCCCTCGTTGCGCATCGACTCGTTTTCGGTACAGCTCGCCCAGATGATTCAGAGCAACCGCAAAACCGGGTTCACCTTTGCCCCCGAAGCCGGTAGCCAGCAGATGCGCGATATCATCAATAAAGGGGTTGGCGAAGAGGATCTGATGCGCACAGCCGCCGCCGCATTCGAGAGCGGCTGGAACCGCATCAAGCTCTACTTTATGATCGGACTGCCCGGCGAGACCGATGATGACATCATCGAGATCGCCCGATTGATTCGCGAGATCGCCCGGATCGGCCGGCACATTCGCCGCCGCCCGGTCGATATCGGGGTCAGCATCTCGACTTTTGTCCCCAAGCCGCACACGCCGTTCCAGTGGGAGCCGCTGGCCGCGAGGGAAGACATCCGGCGGCGACAGGCGTTGCTACGTGACGAGGCCCGCATCCGCGGCGTCAGGCTGAGCTGGTCTGATTGGGATACCACCTGGTTGGAGGCGCTCCTCAGTCGGGGCGACCGTCGCCTGGGCACCGTGATCCATCGGGCCTGGCGCATGGGCGCCCGGTTCGACGCCTGGAATGAGCATCTCAACATCGATCTGTGGCAGCAGGCGCTATTCGGCGAAGGGATCGACCCGGATGAATACTTGACCCGTCGGCGGGAAATGGGCGAGCCCCTTCCCTGGGATCATATCGATGCCGGGGTCAATCGCCGTTTTCTGCAGCGCGAGTACGAACGCGCCATGGAGGGAGCCCTCTCGCCGGATTGCCGCGAGCATTGCCATGCATGCGGCATCATGGCAGCCTATGACGATGAGTACGAACCGGACGAGCGCGAAACGTGGAGGTGCCCCTAGCCATGCGGACTGATGTGGTACAGAGGCTTCGCATCACCTTTGCCGTAGACGATCCGCTATCCTATATCTCAGTGCTGGATATGGGGCGACTGTGGGAGCGCTTGCTGCGCCGGGCAAGAGTGCCGATCGCTTATAGTCAGGGCTTTAACCCTCATCCGCGCATGCAGTTTGCCACTGCGTTGCCGGTAGGATATCAGAGCGATTGTGAAGTGATCGACCTGTTGCTGGCCGAGGCGCTATCGCCCGACGATCTGGCGGTCATGGTGACCCCCCAGTGCCCGCCGGGGCTGTCTATTCTGGATGTTCGTGAGGTCCCGGTGCGTGCCGCGGCCCCTCAATCGACGATGCAAGAGGCTCACTATCATGTACGGGTTTGCGGCGCATCGGAAGCTGCCGAGTTCAAGACGGCTCTGAACCGGTTAATGGCCCGCGATACGATCATCCGCCAGCGGCGGAAAAAGGGCAAGCTTGTCGATTACGACCTGCGCCCTCTGATTCTCGATGTGCGCTATCTTTCCGACCACAACGATTGCCATGAACTGAGCATGGTGTTGCGTTGTGGCTCTCAGGGCGCGGGAAGGCCCGAAGAGATTCTGGACGAATTGGGGCTGGACGTGGCACGCTATACCATTCGCCGCACCCGCCTCGTTTGGGAGGAGGAACTGGCGTCATGAAACGCATCTGGTCACCCTGGCGCGTCGACTATGTTACGGGCGACAAACCCACGGGCTGTATATTTTGCGACAAGCCCAAAGAGCGACAGGATACCGATAACCTGATCCTGCTGCGCGGTGAACACTGTTTCATCATGCTCAATCGTTATCCATACAATAACG
>JBMNOI010000143.1:0-8934 GCA_050942995.1 Anaerolineae bacterium | reverse complement strand
CTGGAGACGGCCGGCTCGGTGGTGAACAGGGCGCAGGTCAGCTCGCGCTGCGGATCGATCCACACGACGGTGCCCGTCGCGCCACCGTGCCCGTACGAACCGGGGCTGAGCAGGTCGCCAAAGTAGGTCGACCACTGTGTCCCCGCCACCCGGCGCCAGCCCAGCCCCCAGGACTGGCCCACACGTACCTCCGGCGGCAGCCCGGCCATGGTGGATGTCTGATCGCGGGCCATCGCCTCGACCGTCGCCCGACTCAATAGCGGTGCGCCACTTCGAGCATGGGCCAGCAAAAAGCGAGAGAGGTCGGTCACCGTCGAGATCATGCCGCCCCAGGGCGCGCCCAGACCCCACCAGTAGGGGCTGTTCCAACCCCAATCGGTACCGCGCATCTCTTCCTCCACGTTCACATGGGCGATTCGCTCCATCTGCTTCGACGGGCAGCCCAGCCAGGTGTTTATCATACCCAACGGCCGGAATATCTCACGGTGGAGAAAATCGGGCAGGGCCATCCCGCTGATACGTGCCACCACCTCGCCCAGCACGGCGATGCCCATGCTCTGATAGCGGATATCGCTACCCGGCGGGAAATCGGGCTCGAGACGACAGGTCCGTTCGATGAACTCGCTCAGCGGCGCATGGGCGCGGCGCAACTCGACGTTCTCCGGCAGCATATCGGGCAGCCCTGAGGTGTGGGTCATCAGATGCCGGATGCGCGTCTCTTCCTTGCCGCGAACGGCAAATTCGGGCACATATTCGGTCACCGCATCGTCCAGCGCCAACAGGCCGCCCTCTACCAGTCGCATCGCCGCCGTCACCACCACCGGCTTGGTCACCGAAGCCACGAGGAACAACGTGTCCTCGTCCACCGGCGGGCCGTCTGCCGCCAATCGAGAGCGCCCGAAATAGCGCGGCGCCACGCAGCGTCCGTATCGCCCCACCATGATGGCCGCCGCGGGAATATGACCGGATCGCACCGCATCATCCAGACGATCATACACCCGCTCCAGCCGCTCTGTAGAGAGGCCGATCTCTTCCGGCCACCGGACGATCTCCATATCTGCCTCCATCCCCGTCACGCGCCCATCACCGGATGACGGCTCTTGCCTCACCCAAAGGTGCGATGCTCCGTCCGAGCGATGATCTCATCCTGTAGCGAACGTCCCAGGTCACAGAAGTAGTCGCTATAGCCGGCCACGCGCACGATAAGATCGCGATACTCCTCGGGCCGCTCCTGGGCGCGGCGCAGAGTGTCTGCATCCACCACGTTGAACTGGATATGGTGCCCGCCGAGAGAAAAGTAGCCGCGTACCAGGTGCACCAGGTTCATCAGGTCTTCATCCTTCTCCAGCAACTGTGGCGTCAGCTTTTGGTTGAGCAGCGTACCGCCAGTTCGCCTGTGATCCATCTTGGCCACGGAACGGATGACCGCCGTCGGCCCGCGTCGGTCGGCACCCTGCACCGGAGAGATGCCCTCGGACAGGGGAGCGCCCGCCCATCGCCCATCGGTCGTAGCCCCGGTGACAGAGCCGAAATAGACGTGCACCGTGGTGGGCAACAGATTGATGTGATACTCTCCGCCACGCATATTGGGTCGGCCCTCGATGGCCTCGTAATAAGCCTCGAACACCTGCGTCATCACCGTATCGGCATAATCATCGTCGTTGCCGTAGCGAGGCGTATTGTTCAGCAGCATCTGACGCAGCGCCTCGTGGCCCTGCAGGTTCTTGTCCAGCGCATCTCGCAACTCGGCCAGCGTCAACGTGCCACGATCGTACACATGATACTTGAGGGCGCTCAGCGAATCGGCCATCGTGCCCAGGCCCACCCCCTGGATATAGGAGGTGTTGTAGCGCGCCCCGCCGTCGTGATAGTCCCGTCCCCGGGCGATGCAGTCGTCGATAAGGAGGGAGAGGAAGGGCACAGGGATATAGCGGGCGTAGAGCCGCTCGATGACGGAATTACCCCTCACTTTGATATCGATAAAGTGGTTCAATTGTCGGCGGTAGGCCTCGAACAGCTCGTCATAGCTTTTGAAATCGGCCGGGTCGCCCGTCTCGACGCCGATACGCCGTCCGGTGCGCGGATCCACGCCGTTGTGCAGGGTGATTTCGAGCACCTTGGGCATATTAAAATAGCCGGTGAGAGAATAGTTCTCCTTGCCAAAGGCCCCGGTCTCGACACAGCCGCTGGTACCCCCCTGACGGGCGTCGACGAGAGCCTTCCCCTGGCGCAGTAGCTCCTGCACCACCATATCGCTATTAAAGATCGAAGGCTGCCCAAAGCCGGTACGGATGATGCGGGCCGCCCGCTCGATAAAGCGATCGGGGTTCTGCACACTCACTTGAACGGAAGAGCTGGGCTGCAGCAGGCGCATCTCTTCGACGACGTCCAGCAGTAAATAGGTGACCTCATTCACGCCATCGCCGCCATCGGGGTCGATGCCGCCGAGATTGATCTGGGCGAAATCGGTATAGGTGCCGCTCTCGGCGGCGGTCACGCCCACCTTGGGCGGCGCCGGCTGGTTATTGAACTTGATCCAGAAGCACTGCAAGAGCTCCTCAGCGTCCTCGCGGGTGAGCGTGCCCTCGGCCAGCTCACGCCGGTAGAACGGAATGAGATGCTGATCCAGCTTGCCGGGGGTAAAGGCATCCCAGGGGTTCAGCTCGATGGTTACGCCCAGATGGACGAACCAGTAATATTGCAGCGCCTCGTGAAAGGTACGCGGCGCATGAGCCGGCACCCATTCGCACACCTCGGCGACGCGCTCCAGATCGGCCCGTCGCGCCAGGTCATCGATACGTTGAGCCAGCTCGCGCGCCCGCTCGGCGTGCCGTTGAGCGTACCGAATCAAAGCATCGGCGCATATGGCCATGGCGCGCAGCTCCTGACTCCGGTCGTAGGCATCAGGATCGGTGGCCGGATCCAGAGCAGCCAGCGCTTTGTCGATCTCGCGGCGAAAATCGAGCATCCCCTTGCCGTATATCTTGCCGTCGAGCGCCGTGTGGCCGGGGGAACGCTGCTCCATGAACTCGGTAAACACGCCCGCCTCATAGGCGGCGTGCCACTCGGGTGTCATCTCATCCAGGATCAGTTCGCGCATGGTCTGGCCGCGCCAGAAGGGGATTATCGTATCGGCATAGACCCGGCGAGAGCGTTCGTCCACACGAAAAGAGGTCTTTTCGCGGGTATCGAGGATCTCCAGATCCTCCAGGCTGTGGCAGCACAGCTCGGGATAGGTGGGCGAGGCCTTGGGCGCAGGCCCCTTTTCGCCGACGATCAACTCGTCCTCATCAATCCAGATCGCCTTGTGCTCCAGCAGGTAACGAAAGGCCATGGCCCGGCGTACCGGCGCCGAGATGAGGGGGTTGCTGTGCTTGCGATAAAACTCGGTAAGCAGCTCGGCGCGCTCTATGGAAAGGGTCGGCACAGCGTCTAGACTGCGCTGGCGCAAGCGAGAAACTCGTTTGGTCATGGCCATGGTGTATCTGCCTCCTGCACGATATATTTCGATAATGGTTCGATGCGCCGATCTATTATGTATTATGCGGCGCTTGCGCTCCTCACTCGATCTTTAACACCCATGCGTGCCCACACGGTGGCTCTGCCGGTAGCTCTACCGTCAGCCCCTCCGATGTACGCTGCCACCGCACCGGCCCGCCGCCCAGCAGTTCCACCCGATTCACCGGCTGCTCCACCTCTGATCCCTCCGCCAGGGTCCGGATCGTCGCCCGACCGTCGGTCGGCCAGGCCAGCAGCGTCGCGTACAGCGTATCGCCGCGCCGGGTAAATCGCCAGTCTCTGGCGGTGAACTCGTCCCGTTTGGTGTCGCTGAACGATCCCGGCACCACCTGCGTGGGCCCCTCGCCGAAAACCGCCCATGGGCGTGTGCCATATATCGCTTCGCCGTTCATCTCCAGCCACCGGCCGATCTCGAGCAATGTCTCCGTCTCTTCTTCGGGAATGGTGCCATCGGGTCGCGGCCCGATATTGAGCAGTAGCGCACCGTTCTTGCTCACAATATCCACCAGATCGTGGATGATCGACGTCGCGCTCTTGTACTGCTGCTCGCGCACATAACCCCACGAGTTTTTGGATATGGACGTATCCGTCTGCCAGAAACGGGGGTTGATCTCTGCCAGTTGCCCCCGCTCGACATCGTACACCGCCGTACCCTCGGCGTAGGCGTCGTGTTTGTAGTTGATGGCCACACCCTGGCCCCATTCTTCGCCTCGATTATAGTAGTAGGCGGCGAATTTCTGTAAATACGGCTTGAAAACCGGCTGTTCGATCCACCAGTCGAACCACACCAGTTGCGGCCGATACTTGTCCACAATTTCGCACGTCCGCGCCAGCCAGTCGTCCATCCACCAGGCGTCCGGCGGCGTATCGCGCGGCTCGGCCGGCCCGTAGAATTCGGCATAGCGCGGGTCCTGTACGTCCGAGTCGAACTGTTTCCCGCCATCCATGAACCACCAGTGCTCGGCGCGATGGGACGATACGCCAAACACCATCCCCTTCCGGCGCACCGCCTCGGCCAGTTCGCCGATCAGGTCGCGCCGCGGGCCCATGCGAGTCGCGCACCATTCGGAAAAGCCCGAATCGTACATGGCAAACCCATCGTGATGCTCCGCCACCGGCACCACAAAGCGCGCCCCCGCCCGCTGAAACAGATCGGCCCACGCCGCCGGATCGTACCGTTCGGCCCGGAATTGGGGGATGAAATCCTTGTAGCCGAAATCACGATGGGGCCCGTACGTGGCCAGATGATGCTCGAACTCGGGCGTGCCCTGCTGGTACATATTCCGCGGATACCACTCGTTGCCGAACGCCGGCACCGAATATACGCCCCAGTGGATGAATATGCCGAATTTGCCGTCCAGATACCAATCCGGCACCCGGTAGCCACGAAGCGAATCCCACCCCGCCCGAAACGGCCCCGCCGCAATCCGTTGCTCGATCCGGTGCAACGCCACCACTACATTCGTCATCGTCCGCTCTCTCCGGCATTTATCGTCGTCCCGATGCCATATGATGCTCGTCTTTTTACGCGGTTCTGGCTCTCATCGACAATCCACCTCCCACCGCACCCGATCGTCCTGACCGATCCTCGCCTTCGGCCAGAAATGACGCGCCATGGAGAGATCGATACGAGATCATGCCTCGATAGCGCCGATGATCGGCTGGAGGATGTGTGCCGGGCCTCATAATGGCGATCGTGACGATAGAACGGGCACGTAACGTTTCTCACGGGAATCACGGCGGGAGATAGGCCCGGGCTTGGGCAGGATCGAGACGACGCCGATGGTTCCCAGGGCATGGGTATCACGGCCTCATCGCAACAGCTCGAGCCCTAACTCTGGATACTCTTCTCTCGCTGCTCTCGATACAGACATCGCTCCTTCATGGAGCAGAACTCGCACCCCGAACGGCCCTCAGCCCCCAGAGGCCGTCGTCCCACCCCCATGATGAATGAGAGCGACTTGGTCGGACGCATCATCGCCCCTTCACTGAGAGTCACGCCAATTCGGGCCGCATCCAGCAGGTCGAAAAGGATACGCTGCTCGGCCACCGACCAGGCCGATTCGCCGGGCGACAGCGGCGTGCTGGTACGCCAGCCCTGCACGTCGAACTCGTCCTCCAGAGAGCGGCACAGCATCTGCCGCACCTGATCCACCGCCCACGATCCCAACTCGTCCAGCAACATAGCCCGAAAGAGTTCACGGCGCCGCTGATATTCGGCCACCCGCGCGTCGATCTCGGCGCCTGCGGTGCACACAGCGACGACCAGCTCCTCCGCGCCGTACATCACCCGGGCCACCGGTCCGCCGCCCAGCGAACGGCCACCGACCAGTATCAGCCGATCGTGGCGAATTTCAGTCACGGCAAAGCGATCCCACGCCGCAGCCGGCGATAGAGACGCTTGCGCCTCCTCCAACACCTCCAGCAGTATGGCCCGGCGCGAGGGCGTGTCCAAAAGCGACGCCAGGCGCGCGCCATGCATCTGCACAAAGGTATCCTGACTCAGATGGATGGCAAAATCGCGCCTGATCTGCATCGCTCATCCCCTCGCCCGAACCGAGCACACGGCGGGGCCACCCGAAAGCGGCCCCTGCCATACACAAGTCACTTCCTTATCCGTACACCCCGTATGACCTGGTGAACTCGAACATGGCCTTGACGTTCTCGGGCCGGGCCTCGTCCAGCAAAGCCGATGTATCCATGATATACCCGCCGTCCTTGCCGCAGGTGTCGATCAACTGCTTGCAATAGGCCCGGACATCATCGGGGGTACCCGTCACCAGCAGGCGGTTGGGCAGGTTGCCCGAGATCGCCGCGATGCCGCCCAGCACCTCCTTGGCCCGCGCCATATCCATCTCGGCAAAGTGATAGATCACCTTGCCCGGAGGCACATCGGCGAAATACTCCAGCCGCTCGGTGTCATCGCCCTCGCAATAGACCACCGGGATCACCCCCTGGTCGATGAGGGCCAGAATCCCTCGGCGCAGGAAGGGCCAGTAGAACGTCTTGAAATGCTCGTCGGACATGAACCCGCCGGCGCCCTTGTGCATCCAGATCCAGCACAGGGGCAGTTCGGCGCCGGCCGCCGCCGAGCCGTATTCGATAAAAAGCTGCGTCGCCAGGTCCATCGCCTCCAGCAGCTTGTCCGGACGACGCAGGATATCGCCCATGATGCCGCGCGTGCCGCGCAACGTATCGCCGATGATGTCAAAGGGCGGCCAGTTAAAGGCGGCATAGGCCTGGGGAAAACCCTTGGCCTTGATCTCTTCGCCATACTGGGCGATCGACGCGAACCAGCGGCCCAGCTCCTCGCCGGCCTCGACGGCGACGCGCAACGATTCGCGCACCTCAGGAGCGGCCAGGGCGGTCAGGCCGCCGGTCCAGCCGAACCACATCATGCTGCGCATGGCCGGAAAGCCCGCCAGCCCCTCCAGCCCGCTGAAGGAGCGGGGAAGCCATTTGGTGGTCATATAGTGCGAGGGGTCGTTCATGAACTCGTCGTACTCGTCGGCCGTCATGTACTCGCCCTCGATGAACTGGTACATGGTATTATCGTCCAGCCCATCGCCGGCCCAGCGAAACCATTTGAGGCCCAGGATTTTCATCGCTTTGGCCGGATACATAAAGATGGGGCCGAAATCAAGATCGGGCTGGAACTCGTCGACAAACTGGTGACATACCCGACGCGCCAGCGCATAATCGTTCATGGCGTCCTTGATCGAGACGCCCGCCCAGTAGTAGGGAAAAGCCTGGTAGGGACCAAAGATGGGCACCCGGTCGGGCACCTGCAGAGCGATCACATCACGCACGCGTTGGAGCCGTTCCTGATAGAGTTCTTCGGGTGTTTTGTCCATGTCCATGGTCACTCTCCCCCGGTCCATGATTTGGCCAGTTGCACCGCCGCCCAGGCATCCTCGCCGTAGGCATCGGCGCCCACATATTGCGCCACCGAATCGTCCATCGGTGCACCGCCGATCATGATCTTGACGCGATCGCGCAATCCGGCCGCCTGAATGGCCTCGACGGTGCCCTTCATCCGATCAAAGGCCAGCGTCAGAAAGCCGCTCATGCCCACCACTTCGGGGTTGACCTCGGCGATCTTTTCCACAAAGGCCTTCGCCGGCACATCGACACCCAGGTCGTACACCTCAAAGTCGTTCACCTCGAGCATAAAGGCCACGATATCCTTGCCGATATCGTGGATATCGCCCTCGACGGTGCCGATGACGACCTTGCCCCGTGGCGGGCCGCCGCCCGCATCGGCTTTGAGACGCGGCCTGACCATATCGCTGATCTGCTTGAGCAGATCTTGCGCCAGGATGAGGTGCGGCAAAAAGTACTCCTTCGCCTCATAGCGCTGCCCCACCACCGCCATCCCGGCGCGACAGGCATCCAGTACGTCACGGGGATCCCCGCCGGCGTCCAGCATCTCCTGCGCCAGGCGCAGCGCCGGCTCCTCACTCACATTGCCGATGGCCTCAACAAGCTGTTCTTTCATGGCCTGCTCCTTTGCAACTCACGGGCAAGAAACGGTTGCCTGAACGAATCGGGCCGTGGCGTGATCATCCACTTGCATGGTATCCCATCCCCCCGGGCATGTCAACGCTTTTCGAACCCACGCTGAGATAAGCGCGGCAACGAGGATCGAGTCGCCCTCTGCCCCCGGGAAAAGAAAAGCGGCCTTGCATGTGCAAGGCCGCCCTTTAGGCGGAGGGGGTGGGATTCGAACCCACGGTGACGCAAGCGCCACAACGGTTTTCGAGACCGCCCCGATCGGCCGCTCCGGCACCCCTCCCTAATACACACCTACTACTCGGCGTCAATCTCTGCCGGGACGTTTACGCAAATTTTCAAAAAACGAACGCATCAGCGCCTGAATCTCCTCGGCCAGCACCCCCGCCGTCACCTCCAGGCGATGGTTGAGCCAGGGAGACCGCACCAGATCGTACACCGAGCCTGCGGCGCCCGTTTTAGGGTCGCGCACGCCATAGACCAGCGCATCGACCCGGGCGTTCACCAGCGCGCCTGCGCACATGGAGCAGGGTTCCAGCGTGCAGTAAAGCGTGGCCCCCGAGAGCCGCCAGCCGCCGAGTTCGCGGCCGGCCTCGCGCAGAGCCAGAATCTCGGCATGGGCGGTGGGGTCGGCAAGCTCTTCCTTGCGGTTGCGCCCACGCCCGATGACGCGCCCCTGCCACACCACCACGGCCCCCACCGGAATCTCGCCGGCCTCGGCCGCGGCCCGCGCCTGGGCGATGGCTTCACGCATCCATATTTCGTGCTCCATAGGCTGGCGAATTATAGCATGGATGCCAGAATCGGGCAAAGAACCAGAGCGCCCATGGGGGCGAGGCCTTTTGACAGCCTTCAGGGAACAGGAGTATGATGGGGGGCACGGGGCGATGGCGGAATGGCAGA
>JBMNOI010000142.1:0-8983 GCA_050942995.1 Anaerolineae bacterium | reverse complement strand
TGATATGGATCGCTCATCGTCTCATCGCGACTTGATCTATTTCGATGTTTCCAGCGCCGTGCACGGCAAGGCCGGCCTGAGCCGCTATGCATCCAGTCTGGCGGCGGCTTTGCGGCCGCTACTGGGCAAACGCCTGCGACTCTTCCAGAACAGCCTGGGGCGATATGGCCCGCTGGCGGGATGGGAGGGCGAGCCGGTTGCCGGGGTGAGCTACGGCTACAAGCCCTGGCGGGGGATGGTGCTGGCCCGCAGCCTGGCCGGTCTGTCGATGGACGATCTGCTGCCCGATGCGGCACTTTTCCATGCCACCGAACATCTGTTGCCGCCGCTAAAGCGTACACCGTCCATCCTGACGGTGCACGATCTGATCTATGAGCGGTTCCCCAAGCATCACAAGATCGCCAATTATCTCTATTTGCGCGCCGCCATGCCCATATTCTGTCGACGGGCGCGGGCGATTATCGCCGTGTCCGAGAGCACCAAAAACGATCTGGTGCGGCTGTACGACATTGATCCCCGACGCATTCACGTCATCTCCGAGGCGTCCGCGCCGCACTTTGGACCACAGACTGCAGGGCGCATCGAGGCCGTGCGAGCCCGGTATGGCCTGCCGTCTCGCTACATCGTTACAGTGGGCACCATCGAGCCGCGCAAGAACCTTGCGCGGCTGGTAGATGCCTGCGGACCGTTGTTCGATGAGGGGCTGGTGGATGCGCTGGTGATCGTGGGCAGCCGCGGCTGGTTGTATGAGGGCTTTTTCCGTCATCTCGAGTCGATCCCCTGGCGCGACCGGGTGATCTTTCCGGGGTTTGTGCAGGATGAGGACTTGCCGGCCGTGTATGCCGGTGCGAGCGTGACGGCGCAACCGAGCCTGTACGAGGGATTTGGCCTGCCGGTGCTGGAGGCCATGGCCTGTGAAAGCCCGGTATGTACCAGCAACGTCTCCAGTCTGCCGGAGGTGGGAGGTGATGCGGCGCGCTACTTTGATCCCGAGGATACCGACAGTATCACGGTGACGCTGCGCGAGGTGCTGATGGACGAGGCGTTGCAGCGCGAGATGGCTCTCCGAGGGAGCGAACGCGCGGCAGAATATTCCTGGGAGCGCGCGGCTCGTGAGACGCTGACGCTTTACCAGCGGGTGATCGATGAGTGGGCGGACGACAACGCGGATTGACCGGGTTACACGGAGCAGATACCAAGAGACATGGAGGAAGCACAGATGTCGTTCTATCGGCCGGAACAAAAATGGTATGGTGATTCACTGGTGTTCGATCCGGCAGAGGGTGAGACCGTCATCGCCCCGCCGTCTGAAGGCGAGGGATATTGGGCCGGAGCGCCCAGTGTGCTCTATGATGTCGAGACATCGCGGTTCTACCTCTCCTATCGTCTGCGCAAGCCGCGACCGGTGCGTGGTGGCGAGTGCTATGTCGCCGAATCCACCGATGGCGTGAACTTTTCCACGATCTGGTCCTCCACCAAAGAGGCGTTCGATTCGGCTTCGGTAGAACGCTTCTCGCTCACCAAGGCGCTGGACGGCCGATGGTTGCTCTATCCCAGCTATGTGGATCCGGCCGACAACCGCTGGCGCATCGATGTAATCGAGGCCGCCAGCCCGAGCGAATTTGATGTAGCCAAACGGCGCAAGGTATTTACGGCGGATGATGTGGGCGTGGAGGGTGTCAAAGATCCCTGGGTGATGATCGTGAACGGCATGTACTACATGCTCATCTCTTATGCCATGCGTCTGGATGTGGATGAATCCCAGACGGAACGTATGCATGCCACGGGGGATATCTACAACACCGGTCTGACGCTGTCCAGTTCGGCGCTGGCGGTGAGCGGCGACGGCCTGCAGTACGAGTGGCTGGGGGATATCTTTGCGCCTCGCCAGAGCGGCTGGGATGGGTATGCCGCGCGCCTGGGCTGCCTGGTGCCGACGGCTTCCGGCTGGATGGGATACTATGACGGGAGCGCCTCGGTCGAGGGGAATTATGAAGAGCGCACCGGGCTGGTGCATAGCTGGGATCTGCACCGCTTCTATCGGCTGACGCCCGACGGTCCGCGTCTGGTTTCGCCCCATGGCAGCGGTAGTCTGCGCTATATCGACGCCGTCGTGTTCGATGACGAAGTATGGTTCTACTATGAATATGCCCGCGCCGACGGCTCACACGAGTTGCGGCTGAATCGTGTCAAGCGATAGGAGTAGACATAACCAAGACAAAGGGGCATCCCCAAGTGGGGATGCCCCTTTGCTGTATCACCGTTCTTTGCTACATGGCCCGCAGCGCGTCGCGCAGGTCGCGATAGCCGATGATGACGAGGTCGGAGCGAGAGTCGATATACTCGCGCAGAGCCGGATCGGTAAACACCCGATGATCGGCCACGCGTTCGGCCCAGCCGGTGGTGATGGCCTCGATCTCGGGTCCCGGCGTGGCGGCGTGGAAGAGCAGGTGGGTGATGCCCGGGGGCAGTTCCTCCAGGATGCGGATGTACTGCTCCAGGCGCTTCTCTGCCCCTCCGGAACAGGCGACGACCCGGTCGATGAGGGGGTATCCGGCAGCCACCAGCCTGTCATAGGCCGGTCGGACCTGTGCGATAACCTCCTCGGGCATGCCGTGCTGTGCCATCATCTCGGGCAACGATCGGGGCACCATCACCGGCAGGCGATAACTGAGACCCAGTTCGATGTACGCCGACAGCAACGCCGGATGAAACACCGTACCCATATGGGTATCGATATGCGTCAGGTCGATGCCCAGGGATAGAAGGTATTCCACCTGGGCGCGTATCTCGATGATCGCCGCCTCCGGGTCCATGTGTCGATGCGTCTCTTCCGTCGACCTCCACAGGCACCCCTGGCCGTCCAGCAGGCCGCCGGCCGGGTCGCGGGTGCTGATGGCTCCCCAGCGATATTCCCGCCATTCGGCGTTCAACGTGATATGCGCTCCCAGATCCATTGCCGGGTTTTCGCCGGCGACCCGGGCGATATAGGGCACCCACGGGCAGGGCGCCATGATGGAGCCACAGCGCACGAGGCCGGCGGCCGTGGTCTCGATGAACGATTGGGTCTCGGCGTGGCACATGCCGACATCATCGGCGTGAAGGATGACGAGGCGAGTCTCGGGCGAGTAGCCGAGACGCATGATGATCGGCTGTGCCTCGGGATTTGCGCTCATGGCAGACTCCTTTGTCAGGTGGTTCGGCTGCATCATACTTGAAGCGATAGCGGCCGGTCAATGCCCACAGGTACTTGATATCCGACGACAGCATAGCCCGATGCACGTGTTGGATCGTGAGACGCATCTCCAAGAGCCCGCCGGAACGTGTCAGGGCGACGATCAAGTCGTTATGGCAATGGTGCCGACATTCCTGTCATGAATCGTCGTGATGCCGTTTATGACGAGATAGGTCGCGACGATCGCCGAACCGCCCACGTCCACATAGCGCGCCGCAGGCGCCGCAGGGGCAAGCGCAATGACTGTGAGCGCGATGGCGACACAGGCATCCACGAGTGACTTGGCAGAGTAGAGTTTGCTTTGTGCGGCCAGTATCGCGTCCGGGTTTTCGCGATCGAGTTTTCGGTAGCGCAGCCAGAACCAGGAGTTTGTCGTGACGCCGAGCACCGCGATGACGAGACCGGGGATGACGTTCCCTTTCTCCACACTCGGCGAGAGCAATGCGACGAGCATCATCACCATGCCGGACAGGCACATGGCCCCTCCCACACACCAGTTTGCAGTACGCTCTAGTTTGCTCTTGAGCATCAGGTCCGATTCGTCGTTTCGATGAAGAATGCGAAATACGATCCACGATACGACAATGGCGACCATCTCTACCGTGCGCCGGATAAAATCTGCGAGCTGGGTCGATGAACGGCCGAGGAACAGCCCCATGCCGACGACGATGGGGCCGGGAGAGCTCAACACGACGGACGCCAGGAGCGTGCGCTCGCCAGATCTGGGTTTCACAGTATCACACCCCCCACAAACGAACCAACGGAATCAAAATGGCTGCGGCCGCGAACGGGCAGGTCAGCGTGTCCATCCCACCCTTTGTATAAAGCTCGACGACGGCACATACCGCGGCCGTCGCCGCCGAAATCGGGGCACAGGCATACCACTGCACAGAGCCGTGCGCAATCAGGACAACCATCACCGAGACAAACGACACGGCAAACATCGCCAGAGTTCCCTCAAGGCTTTTTCGACCTTCAACCCGTCTGCTCTCGATGTAGTGCTGTCCAAAGCGTCTGCCGACCAGCGCTGCCGCCGCGTCACCCAGGCCCCAGGCGAATACCGATGCGATGACCAGGTATTTTTCCCCGAGCCATCCCCAGCAGATGCAGATCAGTATCGCAAACATACCGAATACGATAACCAGACTGCGCTTGATCTCCCCGTGCTTGCGCTCGGTCAGCAGGTCGGAATAGCCGGGTATCCCCTCGGCGAATACAAGAATCGGGAACACCATCACGATGATGGCGATCGCTGACAGCGCCGAGATCCACCACGTTCGGAATGCGTAGGTGTAAACCAGTATCGAGCCCAGGAGGATGATGTGCAGAGTCTTGCGAAAGACCTCGGTGGGCACTGCAACGAGGCGGCGTAACGCCAGTGCCGCCGTCGCGCAGACCATAAAATAACCAATGAGTAGCCCATAACCGGTTACAAACTCATGCATTTTCTTTTCCCATGGATTGGAGATTTGCCGCGACGCGAGAAAGTACCGACTCGATATGGGCAAAGTCTTCGTCGGCGATGCCTTGCCGGACGAGCATATACAGTCTCTCGTAAATATCGACAATGTCGGCGCCCACTGCCAGCGCCTGATCTGTCAGCGAAACACAGTACGCGCGCCTGTCTTGAGGATGTCGCATACGCACGACATATCGTTTGGATTCGAGCGAATCGATTGCCCGTGATACGGCGGCCTTGCCAATATCGAGTTGCTCCGCAAGTTGTTCCTGCCGGATTTTGTCGCTGCCCGTCAAGAGGTGGAAGAGGATATCGCCCTCGGCGCCTGACAGGTTCAGCGGCTCAAGCTCGGCGTTGATAATGCGCCGCGCCGAGCGCAGAATCCCCTTCATCTCTAGCCAGATATCACGGATGAGGAGCATTGTAGCCTCCTTCCCTTTTAGATCGGATTATACCGCAAATAGTTGATATGGCAACTATTCTCGAGGAGACCGTGATGCCACAGGCGTGCGGGCGTGGTCCGACAGGTTGACGGTCACCGCTTGAGGTGCAATGGCAACATGGGTTAGAATGCGTTGGGATGAGACGCCACAACATCGAAAGGAGTCCGGGTGATGGTCACGCTGAAGGAGAAAATTCGCGGTTGCATTGCGGCCACATGGGTGGGGTCGGCCATGGGCGCTACGGTCGAGGGCTGGAGCCCCGAGCGCATTCAGGAGACCTACGGGTTCGTTCAGGAGCTGCGACCCTACAAGCACTATACCGCCTATACCGACTGGGAACGTCTTCCCGGCACCACCGAGGATGGCATCGAGCGGCAAAAGCTGATGAACACGGCGGTCATTCGCAAAAAGGATCGGATCACGGCGGACGATCTGGTGCAGGTGTGGATCGAGACGCTGGATCCGGACAAGATGGTGTACAAGCAAGAGCCGTTCGACAAGAGTCTGCTGGAGATGGCCCGCGCGGGGGTTCCTCCTCGGGAACTGGGGCGATTGTGGCCCTTTAACAACGTGGTATCTATGGCCCGCGCCAGCCACACCCTGGGGATCATCAACGCGGGCGACCCGCTCGGCGCGGCCATGGATGTGTACGACGTGGGGCTGGTCTATTCGAACGAGATGACCTTTGCCCTGTGCTGGGCGGCGCTGTACGATGCCGCCCTGGCGGCCGCCCTCAAACCCGATGCCACCGTCGAGTCAGTGCTGGAGACGGCACGGGAATACGCCCAGTTCCGCGGACGGGCCGGCACGCCCTATGCCGGCTATGATACCGTGCTGCGCGAGATCGATCGCGCCCTGGAGATCGCCTCGCGTTATGATGATCCCATCGCCATGCGAGACGAGTTCTACAAGATCTATTACGGCGGCGAGCATTTTGTGTACAGCATGGCTCAGGCCAACGAGGTCGTGGCCAAGGGACTGGCCATATTCGCCGTATGCAAAGGCCGGACGCGGGATACTGTGCTGGCGGCGGTGAACTTTGGGCGGGATACTGACTGTCTCGCGGCCGTGGCCGGAGGGCTCTCGGGAGCGCTTTCCGGTGTGGGGGAACTGGACCCGGAGTGGATCGCACAGGTGAACCGGGCTACGAAGCAGGATCCCTACACCAACAGTCAACTGGATATCGACGAGACGACCGAGGGGCTTTATCAGGCGGTGATGAACAAGCTGAGCCGCCAGCGTGACTATGTGGCCCAGATGGAGGGCACGCCGGGCTATCTCGACTAGGGCGCGTTCGAAAGAACGAACCACTACAGGTCGCACCGGGTATGTCGGGTGTGCCGGGTGATATAGACGACCTGTCTTCTAACACGGCCTGGTGGGTGATCCGCATAGAACACTCCCGCACCGACAGGGCGGGAGTGTTGTTGTGCGAGGTTTTCGAAGAGCCTATTCGATGACTTGAGGCAGGGGTAGCCCCAGGCGGTCGGCTACCTCTTGTAGATTGCGCCACGTGCCCTCGGGCAGGGGGATGCCGTTGCGGGCGCGTTCCTCGTGGACACGATCCTCTATCTCGCCGGGCACCAGCACCTCATCGAATCCGTCGGCGCAGGGGAGCGCCTTGATCTCGTCGATGAGGGCATCGATATGCCGGCAGTATTCTTCTCGATCGGTGAAGCAGCCGATATCGATGGCGGCGACCAGGCTATTCTGTGTGCCGGGACGCACGCCCTCTTTCTTGAGGGTGGGCTCGATGAGCGGGTTGCTCACCATGATGCTGGTGAGGCATTCGAACAACATGGCCAGCCCCGATCCCTTGTACCCGCCAACGGGCATGAGAATCCGGGCCAGCTTGGGGTCGGTGGTGGGCCGGCCCTCGGCATCCAGCGCCCAGTCGGAGGGAATGGGCACGCCTTTATCGATGGCCAGAGAGACCTTGCCGAACGCGGCGATGCTGGTGGCGATATCGAGGATCAGAGGCCGATGTTTGGCGGCCGGTACGGCGATGGATATGGGGCTGTTATGCACTCCGGCGGCGCGCGCTCCATAAGGGGCCATGTTGGGCGGATTGCACACCATGGCCATGCCGGCCATACCCTGTTTTGCCGCCATGAGAGTATAGTATCCCATAGCGCCCTGGTGTGTGGTGTTGCGGATCAAGGCCCAGCCCACGCCCACCTGACGCGCCTTCTCGATCGCCCGTTTCATGGCAAACACGGTGACCACCGGGCCGAACGCGTGGTCGGCCTCGATGAGGAGGGTGGCGGGCGACTCTTTTTCGACACGGATCCTGGCATTGGGGTTCATGCCGCCGGCGCGGACGCTGTTCAGGTATGCCGGAATACGCAGCACGCCGTGGGAATCGATGCCGCGCAGGTTGGCCCACACCAGAACATCGGCCTCTATCTCAGCATCTTTGACGGGCATCCCGGTGGTGGCGAATACATCTCGGGTAAAGTCACGCAGTGAACACCACTCTACGCGCACATCCTTTGGCATGATCGGGGCTCCTTCACGAGGTTGTCGGTTGTTTGGCCGATGGATCGGCAGGGTGGATGTCGATGCACAACGATGATACGAGGCCGGGGAAGCGTTTGTCAAGCGGTAGAAGGATGGCATCGGCGAAAAAAGAACGATCCGGGGCCACCGGCTCCCGGATCGTTCTTTTGGGCAAGAAGGACTATCGCAGGGTGCCCTTTTCCAAATAGGTGGCAAAGAGGCGTCCCCATGGCGTGTTCTCACGCCACGCCTCGTAGACCTTTTTCTCGCGGGTGGGCCAGCGATAATAATCGTGATAGGCTTCAGAGATAAAGGATGCACCGTGCACCAGAGGGGTGTGGAACAGCAGCTTTTGCAGCACCTTGGTGGGGCCGTACCACGAAAGCCAGCCCAGGGCGCGGTGAAAGTTCATTCCGATGGAGAAATTCCAGTTCTCTCCCGAGATGTCGTCACCCACCACCTCGATTTCACGCGGGTCGCCGATGCCCAGCCCCTGCTCATGGGCCAGACGAATGTACCCGATGCTCATCGGATCGAATCCCATCATTTTGGCGGCGATGGCGTCGATCGCTACCTGATCGCCGCTGGCCAGGATGACGTTCTTGATCTCCGGCGTCATGATGCGCGGGCCGGTGCCGTTGCCGGCGGTGGTTCCGTCCATCACGGCAAAGATGCCCGGATGGATCTCTTTCTGGATATGCAACAGGTCGACCAGCGTCTCGTGAATCCACGAGTGGGTGTAGTGGCGCTTGGTATTCAGCAGGCCGCCAAAGGCGTTCTTCATGGCGCCGGTTGTGGTGGTATAGATGTGACACTTGACCGTGGGCAGGTGGACGATGCTCTTGCCCGGGAAATAATCGGGAATGTGGATTCCTTTCGGGTAGATGCGCGGTAAGACGTTCATCTGCGCTCTGGGCTCGAAGGGAATCCAGGTCATGTCTTCATCTTTAAAGTTGTACAGTACCGGGATGTCATAGCGGCGAAAGATCGGTACATAGTTGTTCAGATCCTCGCCCTTGAATGTGTCGATTACCACCGTCTTGTTCTGTACGCAAACCAGGTCTTGATAGCCTCGTTTTTTCAGGGCCAACGTGGTCCCTTCCAGTTGCCACGGCGTGGTATTGGCGCCGGGAAACGGATAGTGCCACGAGATATTGTCCTTGAGGATGACCGTGCTATCCTGGGGCAGGTGTTGCTCGACCTGAGCCAGGCTCAGCAGGCGGTCATAATCTTCCAACACCGCCTCGGGTGTGGTTTTCAGGACGGCCACTCGAGAATGTGTCGCCATTCTACACTCCTGAGTGCAAGCTGGTGTACACCGGATTTATCAAAATCGTCCTTGATCGG
>JBMNOI010000011.1:0-42892 GCA_050942995.1 Anaerolineae bacterium | reverse complement strand
ACCGAGGTGTGAGCTTTGGCTCAACTTCTTTTTACACCATTATATAGACTTAATCCTTATAGAATGATCTATCTCAGCATATCTAAAATAAGCCGATAAGGATAAAGAATGCGCCAAGATGGGATTAATATGATGTTAATAAGGCTCGTAGCGTATCTACGAGACGATGGAGAGGCAAAAGTCGGCAGATGGGCGTTCAGAGGAGAGCACGAGAGTGGCTGACAGGGGATGTCTATCGGCGACAGTATGAGGGACTATCGAGAATGTGAGGGGATCTCGATAGTCCCCGGATGTGAGACAGGCTCTAGCGATACATGTCGAGGCCGGCCCCCAGGATGAGGCCGACGCCGACCAATCCATACCACCAGGTCTGGCCGGTGACGGCGGCCAGCAGGACGCCCGCTGCGCCCCCGATCACGATACCCAGAGCGGTGTATGGAATCTTTTTTTGCTTCACGATCGATCTCCTTTGGTTGAAGGGCCGCGGCTGTGGGAGCGGGCGGCCCGGCGTTACCACAGTTCGAAAGGGCGCCACTCGGCGGTCAGGGACATGGTGACATCGGGCATGCCCGATCGGGGCGTGTGATATATCATCACCACCTCGCCCGGCGTCGGCCGGATCTCTCCGTCTTTGTCGATGAGCAGAGGACCCTGCCAGCGCACCCAGCCCAGCCGCTCGTACCAGGCCGGCTCTGCGGGAGAGAGAGCGCCCAGGTCATAATCGGCGATCTCGTTCTGCAGGCGGCGCATGACGGCCGAGCCGTAGCCCTTGCGGCGATAGGCGGCGTGGGTGGCCACTCCCTCGACATAAGCGGCGTTGAGCCACGGGCCGTCGCCGATGCACAGATGCCGGTCCAACCAGAGGGCGTGGGAAACCAGCCGCCTATCATCATATCCCAGGATGTGGATTCGATCGAGGCAGATATTCATATAACGGGCGTAATCCATCTCGAACACATCAGAGCAGAGGGCGATGACGGCGTCCAGTTGTGCGGGCGTCATCTGGTGTGATGAGACGGTGGTTAGCTCAAATGCCATATGGGACCCTTTTCCTTCAGATATCCGACAAGTCGCTCAGATCAGGCCGGTGGGGGTGACCAGAAAAGAGCATTCGGCCTCTCCCTCCAGGATAGACGCCTCTCGTATCACCGTGACCGGCATCTCTAACGCACCCTCGAAATTGGCCTCCAGGTTATACCGGGAGCAGTCGCAGAGCCGTGGGGATCGGGTCAGGCCGTTCGTTACCCAATCACAGCCGCAGCGGATATACCTTACGCGTATGGCATTGGAACCGACCCGCTCATAACGTGCTTCCGGGAAACGGGCGGCCAATCCGGCGAGAAAGGCATCCGTGTCGGCGCTCTCCCGATACACCTCACGGAATACCCGGGTGGTGTACGATGCCGCGCAACCTCGGGCACAGGCACGAAGCAGCGTCTCGCGTGATGAGGCGCCGATACACTCCAGGCCGGTGAACAGGCCGGCGAGCCAGTGGCTTATAAAATGGTTCAGATCATCGTTCATTCGGGATTTCCCATTGTGTTGTCCGGGAAGGGACTCTGACCGCTTTGCTATACGGGCCCGAAGCGAAAAAGTTGCCCTCATACCGATGGGTAACGGAGATAAGGATCTATCATCGAGATCATTCTGTCAAATTGACGAAAAGGGCCATCTTGGTTATCCTTGCGTCACATTATGTTTACATTATCCTCTCATTCTTTCTATCGAGGAGATTCGGATTGTCAACTCGTCGAGTGCTTCAACATTTGATCATCATCACGATCATCACCCTGGCTTTGCTTGTGGCCGGATGTGCCGGGCCGGCCCTGCCGCCCGAGCTGCCTGAAGCGGTGGAACGGGATATGACGCCGTCGCAAGGGGAGGTGAATCCGACTCTGGCGCCGCCGCCGACGAACCCGCCCCCGACGGTGACGGCCACGGCCTCTCCCACGGCGACATCGATGCCCACCGATACGCCGGAGCCGACGGTCGAGCCCACCGCCACCGCGACCGCGACGGTGCCTCCGGTCCAGGCGCCCGTCACGGTGCCCGCGCAGGTGCCGCCCGAGCAGGTCGAGCCCTATGTGGAGGAGCTGCTGGCCGGCATGAGCCTGGAGGCCCGGGTGGGGCAGTTGTTCATGGTCTACTTTAACGGCCCCGTTCTGTCGCCCGAGTTGCAGCGCATGATTCGCGAGTACCATATCGGCGGTATCGTGTTGTTCGCCAGCGTGGGCAACATCCAGAATCCGCAGCAGGTCGCCGAGCTGATCTATGCCGCTCAGACCGAGGCGATGAACCACAGCGGGATCCCTCTGCTGGTCTCGATCGACCAGGAGGGGGGATCGGTGATGCGGATACGGCAGGGGGCCACCGAGTTGCCGGGGGCGATGGCTGTAGGCGCCACCGATTCGGTCGAACTCGCCTATGAGATGGCGGCTGTGCTGGCGACCGAACTCGAGGCGCTGGGCATCAATATGAACCTGGCGCCGGTGCTGGATGTCAACAGCAATCCCGCCAACCCCGTCATCGGGCTGCGCTCGATCGGCGCCTCGCCGGAGCGGGTGGCGGCGTTGGGGCGCGCCATGGTGGAGGCGCACCAGGCGCGAGGCGTGCTGGCCACAGCCAAGCACTTTCCGGGCCACGGCGATACGTCGGTGGACTCGCATTTCGAGATGCCGGTGGTCGATCATCCTCTGGATCGGCTGGAGGCGGTGGATCTGCCCCCCTTCCGGGCTGCCATCGAGGCGGGTGTGGCGGCGATTATGACGGCCCATGTGGAGGTGCCGGCCATCGAGCCCGAGCCGGGGCTTCCGGCCACTCTCTCGCCCCGGGTGTTGCAGGGGTTGCTGCGCGAGCGCCTGGGCTATGAGGGGTTGATCGTCACCGACTCGATGACGATGGGCGCCATCATGCGCCACTATGGCAGCGGTGAGGCGGCGGTGCGCGCCGTGCAGGCCGGAGCCGATGTGCTGGCCTATGGCGCCGACTGGAACTATACCCCGGAGGAGCAGGTCACGGCTTATCGCCACGTGCTGGATGCGGTGCGTCGGGGCGAGATCTCTCAGGAGCGCCTGGACGAATCGGTGCGGCGCATTCTGCGCGCCAAACTGGCTTATGGCCTGTTCGATGTGCGCCCCCCCGATATGGAGCATATCCAGAGCCGGGTGGGGACGGCCGATCATCAGGCGGTGGCCCGGCGTCTGGCCGAGGAGAGCATCACGCTGCTTCGCAACGACGAGGGGCGGCTGCCTCTGCCGCCCGAGCAGCGCGTGCTCGTGGCCTGGCCGCGAGGCGGGAGCGATCTGGGCGCGGCGCTGGCGACCCATCATCCGAGCGTCGTGTCGATGAACTATGGCCTGAGCCCCACCGCCGAAGAGATCTCTTCTATCACGGCGGCGGCTGCAGAGGCCGATCTGGTGGTCGTGGCCACGCGTAACGTCGGCGCCCGCCCTCAGCAGGCGGCGCTGGTGCGGGCCGTGGCCGAGGTGAGGCCCGTCGTGGTGGTGGCCACGGGCACGCCATACGATCTGTTGGCTTTTCCCGAGGTCCCCACCTATCTGGCCACGTATGGCGAGGTGTCCGCGTCGATGGACGCGGCCGCCCGGGCGCTTGTCGGGCTGACGTCGCCCAGAGGAAGGCTTCCGGTGGATCTGCCCGGTCTGTACGGTACAGGCGCCGGCCCGGTCGAGTGAGCCGATCGCGCCCGCCTCTCCGGGGGATGGAGAGGCGGGACTGTAGAAAAGGAATGAGTTGCGAGGCCGTCCCTCAGTCTGAGGGGCGGCCTCTTTTATCTCATTCTGCCGTCTACACTTCCGGATCGCGCAACGTGTCGTTCAGGTCATCGGCCCGCATCCGAGGCGTCCCGCCGGTGAGCCCCCGCCGGGCGAGGATGTGTTTCCCCGGTTTGGCGCCTGAGGCGTGGTCGGCGAAGAGATCGAGATGCGGGCGCCAATCCTTTACGCGAATTTCAGGCAACATGCCTTAACGAATCGCTTCGGGAGTCGATACCGGATAGTGAGTGATTGATGTTACCGATCACACACGGAGAGGCAAGAGGAGGTGCTTATCGCGAGGGGTAAACGGTACGATATGAGACAAGGTGTCGATCGATAGTCGGAACGATAGTGTTCGCAGAAGAGATCGAGGGTAAGGATACCCGAGAAGAACATCGACAAGCCCACACGATTGCACGGAGGTAATCGAAATGGCAGGAGCAGATTTCACACGTATCGCAACGAATATCAGTGCGCTGAACTCGCTGAATGCGCTGCAGAAGGTCAATACCAAGCTTGGCGTCTCTCAGCTTCGGCTGGCCACCGGCAAACGCATCAACGCCGCCAGTGACGATGCCGCCGGTCTGAACATCGCTACCAAGTTCGATATGAAGGCCAAGGGGCTGGGCCAGGTACTGGCCAACATCAACGACGCCAAGAGCCTCATCTCGGTGGCCGAGGGTCACCTCTCTAACGTGAGCGACATCCTGACCAAGATGAAGGTCAAGGCGCAGCAGGCGGCCAACGACACGTTGGGGGCCGAAGAGCGCAAGGCCATTCTGGAAGAGCTCAAGAGCTATAACGATCAGATCGACGCCGAAGTGGCGCAGGCTCAGTGGGGCGGCCCGCTGTTGAGCGACCGAGACATCTACTTCCAGATTTCGGTCAGCTCGGCAGCCGAAGACACGCTGCGGTTCAACCTGGCCGAGGCCGTATTCGGTGTGGCCGCAGGTAAAACCTTTAACAGCGATGACCTGGGCGTCAGGGTCTCTGATTCGGCTGACGCGGTTGTAGCGGACACGGCAGTGCAGTACAAGGCCGGTACCATCGGCGATCCCACCCTGGCGGTAAGCGACCCCGCCGACATCAACTCGGTGCTCGGCGAGCTGGAGCAGGGACACTATACCCTGGAGATCAGCACGACGGGTGACGGTACCAATGCGGCCATCACGGCACGTCTTCGCGACGCGCAGGGGCAGCTCGTCACCATCAGCGCGACCGGTGAGGCCGGCGGTGGGGGCGACATTGGGACCGTTATGAACGCGACCAGCACAGGGGCCACGGCAGCGTTGCATCTGGGCTCCGGTGTGACCATCGACCTGACCGGCTTGGACGTTACCAACGGCCAGGCGGCGACGGTCACCGTGGGCTTTGATTACGTCCGTGGCGGCTCGACCCTGGACGATAACTCGGCGGCGCGCGCCTTTATGGACAAGGTGGATGTGGCGGCGGAAAAAGTGGCCGGTGCCATGAGCTACATCGGCTCGGTGGTGAACCGCCTGGAGTATCAGGAGTCCAGCCTTTCGGTAGCCAAAGTCAACACCGAGGCGGCCTATAACCGGATCATGAACGCGGACATGGCCTTTGAGCAGATCGAGGCCACCAAGTACATGATTCTGCAGCAGACCTCGGTGGCCATGCTGGCCCAGGCCAACATGAGCCCGCAGGCGATCATGGGGCTGTTCCGCTAGTATCGATAGACCCCCTGAAACAGCCCATGTCCAGGGGGGTGGGAAGATGCGGGAGGGGAAATCGTTCCCCTCCCGCGTAGCTATAGCCCGATGAGGTAGGTGATATGAGCTATGCGGCAGAAGTCTATGAGAACAATCGCGCATCCACGGCCAGCCCGGTGACGCGCCTGCTCACGGTTTATGACTATGCGCTGAGCGCCTGCAAGGGGCAACGCCTGTGGGAGCTGAGCAAAGCGCTACGAGTGCTTCATGAAGGGCTCGATTTCGATTTCCCCATGTCGTTCAATCTGGCGGCGATCTATGAATGGTGTGCCGATCTGGCCCGCCAGGGGCAGTGGGATGAGGCCGCCCAAATCCTGGGTGAATTGCGAGATAGCTGGGCGGCTGCCGCCAGAGGCATCCAGTCTACCGACGTTACCGACGTTTTGGCGGACGTGCAGAATGTCGCCGTCTACTCCATGGCCTGATGAGATAGCAGGAGAGTTCTGATGGTTACCCCCGTGGTTCCCGGCTTTAATACTGACTACCAGGCGATGTACGCCGCGCTCATTCAGGCGTCGCTGGCGCCCGAGCAGCAGCGTATTCAGGCCCTTACGATCGAGCGCAACGCGCTCAATTCGCGTATGGACGTTTATCGCACGCTAGAGAACCGCGTCACATCTCTGGAGACGTCGTTGAATCGTCTTTACCAGAGCGATTCGGTCTTTGGTAGCCGCGGGGTGAGCATCACCGGCAAAAGTCATAACGATGCCGCCATCATCCAGGCGACGGCATCGAACGCGGCCGTTCCCGCTCATTACGACATCACCGTCATCTCGCTGGCCCGGGCGCAGCGGGTGGTATCGGACCGGCAGGTCTCGACGACCGACGCGCTGGGGTTGCAGGGCGAGTTCTATATCGGCGGCCAGGGCGTTCGTTCGGTCGAATCAGCCACCACGGTGCCGGGCACGGTGAACGGGTTTGGGGTCAACACGGCGGCGGATGCGATTGCCGATGGCGTAAAAGAGCTGGCGGCGGGGACCTTTTATATCGAGATTCGTGACAAGGAAAACGTGCTCCAGTTCCGTATCGTCGATCAATGGGGGAACGCCGTGACGGTGCGCAACGCAGAAGAGGGCACGTCGGGCCTGACCTCTGACTGGCAGAATCTGGATCAGGTCGCCGGTACGGCATTCGATACCGGCCGCGGGTTGATCGTCGATTTCGCCGATATGGTCGACCACAGCGTGAGCGACGCCGTGACGGTGGCCGGCACAGTCGAAGGATTCGGCACCGGCGCCGTGCGCGCCGGGCAGAGCGAGCTGACCAGCGGCACCTACTATGTGGAGGTGCGCGAGGATGCCGAGGCGGGCTGGCAGTTTCGCCTGGTCAACAGCGACGGACAGACCGAGTCCATCTATGATGCCGGGGCGAACGACGGCTCTTTCACCTCGGGATGGCAGTCGCTGGAGGCGGCCTCGTCGCTGAGCGGCGACGGACGCTTTGCGACCGGCCGCGGCCTGACCATCGATCTGGGGATGGGTGAGGACGGTGTCTATACGCCCGGGACCTACCACGATGGGGCGGCCGGCGTACAGTACACGGCGCGCGAGGTGCAGGTGGGCACCCGCGGGCAGGGGGCGGCGGCGGTCACCTACGAACCCCAGGGCGCCCGCATCCGGGTGACGTCGGACCAGTCGTTGACGGACATTGCCTCGGCCATCAACCGGGCAGTGTATGCTGAGGAGGCGGCGGTTACGGCCTCGATCGTCGATGGGCGGTTGCAGATCACGGCGGCGAAGGCCAACCGGGCCATCCGCATCGGCGAGATCTCGGGCACAGTGCTCAGCGGTACCGGCGCCCAGGGGCTGGGGCTCATTACAGGCCCTGACACATTCAAGAACACGTCGGTTGACGACGGCTATCAGGCGCCCAGCGCGGCGGTGTTGACGGTCAACGGCATCACCCTCGAAAGGGATCGAAACGAAGGATTGACTGACGCGATCTCGGGCGTGACGCTGAATCTGGCGGCCGACGCGGCCGGCAAGAGCGCGACGCTGACGGTATCGCGCGACAACAATGCCGTGATCAATCGCCTGGAGGATTTCGTCTCGAAATTCAACGCGCTTCAGGCCTTTATCAAAGTCAACACGGCCGTCACACCGACGGGTGCCGGCACCTATGTACGCAGCCAGCTCAGCGGCGACACCATCCTGCGCAGCCTGCGCATCGACCTGTACGGCGTGTTGAATCAGATCTACGAGGGACTGCCCCCCGGAGCACCCGATCGACTGGCCGCCATCGGAATCACCATCGACGGCAATCTGGAAGTCAGCATCTCGGATCGCCAAAAGCTCGAAGCCGCGCTGGCCGAGAACCCCGGGGGTGTCGAGGCACTGTGTGGGAAGGTGATGAAGGCCCTCAAGTCGACATTACAACCCCATCTGGGCGCCGGAAGCGTGACCCGGCAGAGCATCAATTCTCTTAGCAACCAGGTACAGCGCATGAGCGACCGGGAACGGCGCATCAATGAGCGTATGGAGCAGCGGCGGGCTTTTCTGGAGAAGCAGTATGCAGAGGTTCAGGTGCAGCTCGCCAATATGCAGTATGAGAGTCGACGTCTATCTTACACATTCTGGGGATAGAGAGATGATCTTATCCCTTCATATGGGCACGAGGGGGTGGAGTTATTAGGGAGGTGAACATGGAAGGGCCAACAAGAATCACCGGAGTGGGGCCTTATCCATCCGAGATCGACGCCATGGTTCGAGAGGCGTTGCGGCGCGAGTCGACCCGCCGGGAGATACGGAATGTGAAACCGGTAAACCGGGCGGTTGCGCCGGCTCCTGTCGAGAACCGAATCAGGTCGGAGGTGCTTCAGGATGATGACGTTGTAGATGTAGAGGTGCCCTCGGAGGATATCGAGCTCGAGAGTATCACGCTGCGTTTCCTGGTCGATCCTGAGACACGTGATGTGACGATGCAGGTCGTAGAGCGTAACAGCGGCAAGGTATTGCGCACTGTGCCGCCGGAAGAGCTGGTCGATATGATCCGAAACATCATGGCCGAATCCCGACGCTTGTAGGCCGATGTGGGTGAACGATGGCGGAGTTTCGTATGAGCCGGATGCTTGACCGTGTGGCCGTGAACATTCTGCCGGTTATGCTGCTCGCAGCCATACTGGTATCCTGCGCTCCGGTGGATGCACAGACGGTGAGCGCCGATTTCGTGTGGCCGACCTTTACGCCTCATGCCGAGCCGGTGGATGCCGTACTGGAGAGCGATTCGCACAGTGTCCCACTCTTTTCTCCACCGGTTACGCCCATGCCCTCGTTCACTCCGACGCCGACCCTGTTGCCCGAATCGGCGCCGGCCACACCGACACCGGAGTTGCCCCCGGTGGATACTGTACCCGAGCGCATTGTAATCCCGGCGCTGGGGATCGATCGGTCGGTAACGGCTATCGGCTGGCATCCCAAAAACGGGCAGGGAATATGGGATGACCCGGGTCTGGCCGGCGGCTGGGTGGACGATTCGGCGCTGCCGGGCCACGGCAGCAATATCGTCATCGTCGGGCACCAGAACGGCGATGGAATATTCCGCAATCTGGTAGATCTGTCCGACGGCGATGAAGTGCATCTATATGTTCACGGTGTGGCCTATACCTATCGAGTGCATGAGCGGTTCATTCTGCCCGAGCATGGAGCGAGTGAGGCGCAGCGCCGACAGAACGCCCTCTGGATCGCGCCGACGGTCGACGAGCGGCTGACGATGGTGACCTGCTGGCCACATCTGGATAACTCGCATCGCCTCATCGTCATCGCCCGGCCGGTGAATTAGGGCCGGCAGAGGGCATCTTTTTCGATATGCCGCCCGAATAAACCGGACAACCAGAATATGCACGCCATATGGGAGGCCCTGCTCCGAAAGGGGGCCTCCTTTATCCTTGTTTAATGGCATTGTCATGAGCATTTTATGGCCTCTGTTCTCTCCGCATGCTAGACTACCGGAGTACGCCCGACTCTCTTCGGCCGGGCGAATCGCAGGCGAGGTCAAGCATGCAAGTCACCTCTATCGAATCGGATCGCATTCCACAGATCGAAGGACAATCCTGGGCGCGCCTCGTTGAGGTAGATCATAGCGCCGTCTCTTTTGCGGCGGTACTGGAGCAAAAGAGCCGGGCAGATGAGGCCGTTCAGGGCTCCCCGGAACCCGGCGTAACGGCTCCCCTTTCGACCGGCGGTGTCTGGAGCGCCGCCATGCAGGGGTTGAGCTATCTGGCCACGGCGGGCGTGCAGAGGGTGTATCAGCAGGCCGGACGGCTGGTGCATGATCTGCTGCCTTCGGGGCGGGAGGACGCCCCATCGCCTCAGGGACCTGTCTTTTCGACCGTGTTGCCCTCATCGGCGACCGAGTCGGTTCGCACCGTCGAGTCGACATCGCCGGGTATGCGCCACGCCATGCAATACCTTCCTCTGGAAGGCTATCCGCGCCCGGTCAATGATAACGGTTGGGGCATGCACTGGGTGCCTACCGTATCCAGCGCGCCCGAAGTCGTCGACCGTTTTGTGGACGAGCTAAAAGCCATGGGCATCAAGTGGGTGACCTTTTTGAACGAGGGAACCCAGGTCGGCGCGAACGATTACCTGGTGAAAAAGCTGGTCGACGCGGGGATGATGCCGGTCCTGCGCGTGTATACGCCCGGCCTTTCGCCTATCGAGGGGGACCTTCAGGCGATGGTGCGGTACTATCGCAACCTGGGGGTGAGCTATTTCCAGCTCTATAACGAGCCCAACCTCATGGTCGAAACGGGCGGCGAGTTCCCCGATGTGGACCGCTACCTGGATGTGTGGATCCCCGCGGCAAAAGAGGTCGTGGTGGCCGGTGGGTTGCCCGGCTTTGGCGCGCTGAGCCCGAACGGCGAGTTCGACGATCGCGAGTTTCTACGCCTGGCCCTGGAAAAGCTCAAAGAACGTGGTGAGGAGTGGCTGCTGAATCGCGGCTGGCTCAGCTCGCATAACTATGCCGGCGCCCTGCCGGTGGATCATCCCGACGGCTTTTTGCGGTTCCGGCAGTATGCCGAGATCCTGAAGCAACAGTTGGGGCGGCTCATCCCTGTGATCGGCACTGAGGCGGGCACCTATGTGACCCCCGGCGTGGATGAGGCGATGCAGAAGGAACTGGTGACGGGCGCTTATCGGTATATGGCACAGAGCCGCGAGCCCTATAACTTTGCCTATACCTACTGGATTGTGGCCAACAAGATGGCCGGAGGCCACGACGCCGAATGGGAGTGGCAGGCGCTTTTCCGGCATGACGGTTACGTCAGCCCGCTGGTGGGCGCACTCAAGAACATGGCGGAAAGGATTATCTGATGCACGACATCATGGGAATCTTTCGGACGGCCGGGTCGGCGTTGCGCATGCAGCGCTTGCGGCTGGACACCGTCGCTCACAATATCGCCAACGCGAACACGACGCGCACCGATGAGGGCGGGCCGTATCAGCGCCGGCAGATCGTCGTGCAGGCGGCGGATGGGGGGCTTCCCTTTCGGGCGGCCGGTGTGGCGGGCAGTTTTGTGCGACGCTTTGCCACCGCGCTGGGCGGCGTGCAGGTGACCCGTATGGTGACGGATGAGGACCCCGGGCCGCGTGTTTACGAGCCGGATCATCCCGATGCGGATGACGAGGGCTATGTGCAGTATCCCAACGTCAATATCGTCGTCGAGATGACCAATGCGCTCTCGGCCACGCGTTCTTATCAGGCCAACGTGACCATTATCGATATGGCCAAAGAGATGGCCCTCAAGGCACTGGAAATCGGGCGTCACTAGGCCGTCGTGCGGGAGGTAGATTTTGATGGACATTCACGCAATCGAAGCGATTCGCTCACTGGCAGCCGGCAACGAGATTCAGGCCACGAGCCCGACGGGGGCGGGCGCTCCGGCACAGGGGGGCAACCTGTTTCAGGATGCGCTGCGCCGGCTGGTCGAGTCGCAGCAAGAGACCGATCGGGCCATCGAGGCGCTCATCGCCGGAGAGCCGGTCGACATGCACGCTGTGATGATCTCGGTAGAGCAGACCGATCTGACGTTTCGCCTGGCCTTGCAGCTTCGCAACAAGCTGGTCAAGGCGTATGACGAAGTGATGCGCATGCAGGTGTAGGTGCATCATCCTGCGTTTCGATTTGATATGACAGGGTAACCATGGACCAGTTTACTAAGCTTCGCCAACAAATCGCCACTCTCTGGATGCGGCTCGACCGCAGCCAGAGGACGATACTCACCGGCCTGTTCATCTTGCTGGTGGTCATTGTGCTTGTCTCGGCGCTATGGGCGCGCACACCAGATTATGCGGTGGCCTTTGGCGACGTGAGCGAAGCCGATGCGGCGCAGATCGTCGAGCAGTTGCGCGAAAAGGATATCCCCTTCCGGTTGGGCAGCAATGGCTCGATCATGGTGCCGCGCGCTCAGGTTCACGAGGTGCGCCTGGATATGGCGGCGCAGGGGCTGCCCAAGGGGGGCTCGATCGGGATGGAGTTGTTCGATTCCCCCGGTCTCGGCATGACCGAGTTCCAGGAGCAGGTGAGTTTCCGTCGGGCGATGGAGGGGGAGCTGGCGCGAACCATCACCAGCCTGTCCAGCGTCTCTCAGGCTCGCGTGCATCTGGTGATCCCTCAGAGGACGTTGTTCCGCTCCGAGCAGGTGAATCCTAGCGCCTCGGTTCTGCTGAATCTGGCGCCCGGCGCCTCTCTGAGCCAGGACCAGGTGAGGGCGATTCGCTTTCTGGTGGCGGCTGCCGTGGAGGGGTTGGCTCCCGAGCAGGTGACCATCGTCGATCATGCGGGCAACACTCTGGCGCTGGGCGGCGATCAATCGCGTCAGGCGTCGATGATGGAGGCCAGCGCTCAGCAGTTGCAATACCAGCAGGCGTACGAGCGGGGGCTGGAGAGCCGCTTGCAGACCATGCTCGAGCATCTGGTGGGGCCGGGAAATGTGGTGGTGCGGGCCGCCGTCGAGATGGATTGGGACCAGACCGAGACCACCAGCGAGATATTCAGCCCCGGCGAGAGCGATGATGAGGCGGCCGGCGTGCTACGTAGCGCCCGCGAACAATCAGAGCGCTATAGCGGCAGCGCCCTTCCCGAGGGCGGCGTGCCCGGCGCGGATGCGAACCTGCCGCTGGAAGGGGGCGCGGACGTTCAGGAGGGCGAGGCACACGAGGGCAGCTATGAGCGGAGCGACGTGCTGTACAACTATGAGGTGTCGCGCATGGCGCAACATTCGATCAGCACGCCGGGCCGGGTGAAGCGACTGGCCATTTCGGCTCTGGTCGATGGGGTGGAAGACGAACATGCGCTGCTCAATATCGAACGGGTGCTGGCCGCCGCGGTGGGGATGGACCCTACCCGAGGGGACATTATTCAGGTTACCGGCATGCCGTTCGACCGGAGCTATGCGGATCAAGAGCTTTTGGCGATGGAAGAGGCTCGCCGTACAGAGTTGTATTGGACAGGGGCAAAAGTGGCCGCATTCATTATCCTGATCGTTATCGCGCTGATCTATCTGCGCTCTATCCTGAACACATTAAGCCCGTCGCGGCGCTGGCTGGTTGAAGAGCCCTCGCCACGGCGTCTGAGCCGGGCCGGTCAAAGGGCACTTGCGGTCGGAGCGGAGAATAATCTGGAGATGATCGACGACGAGACCGCGCGCAAGTTGCTGGCCGAACTGATCGCCTCCGGCCAGCCGGCAGATGCCGATAGAAGAGATCTGGTGGCTGTGCCTCACGGAGCCCCTGTCGCTACGACAGAGATCTCTGCCGAATCTGCCGGTACGGTGGGGGAGCCGCAAGCCGAAGCGGCCGATGGAGCGTCGGACCCGGAAGCCCCGTTGCCTGAGGGAGACGCCGGGATGCGTGAGGCCAATGAGCGTATCGCCAACCAGGTATCGGCGCTGGCGCGGGTCGAGCCGAAGCAGATCGCCCAGGTAATCAGAGACTGGATGACGGAGAAGGAGTAGCATCTCGATGCTGCAGACCAAGCTCAGAGGACGCGAAAAAGCGGCCATGCTGCTCATCTCCCTGGGGCCTGATCTCTCGGCGCAGGTATTGCACGAACTGGACGACCAGGAGATCGAGCGCCTTACCCGGGAGATTACGGCGATCCAGGTGGTGCCGCCCGAGATTCGCAGAGAGATCTTTGCCGAGTGCTATAGCAAAATCCAGGCGGGGCAGGTTCAGGATATCGGTGGACTGGAGTATGCGCGCCAGTTGCTGACCCACGCGCTGGGTGAGCGCAAGGCCGCCGAGATATTCGAGCGGGTGAACAACGCCGACAAGGTGGCTCCCTTCGAGTTCATGGAAGAGGCCGACCCGATGCAGATCGCCAACTTTTTGAAGGATGAGCATCCGCAGACGGTAGCCGTGGTGCTCTCGCACCTGAGTGCATCGCAGGCGGCGGCCGTTCTCTCCCATCTGGAAGAGGGCACCCAGAAAGAGGCGGCAACTCGCATCGCCAAGATGGAGCGCATCGCCCCCGATATCCTCAAGCAGGTCGAGGTGGGCCTGCAGATCAAGTTCTCCAGTGTGCTCAGCCGCGAGTACGAGTTCTCCGGCGGCCCCGACTATCTCGTCAAGGTGCTCAATCAGGTGGATCGGGGGACAGAGAAAGGGATCCTCGAGTATCTGGAGCAGGATGACGCCGATCTGGCCGAGGAGATTCGCAGCAAGATGTTCGTCTTTGACGACATCACCTTGCTGGACAATCAGGCGATTCAGAAGGTGGTGCAGGAGGTCGATCGCCGAGATCTGGCCATGGCGCTCAAGGGCGCCGGTGAGCAGGTGCGCGAGCTGATCTTCCAGAACATGTCCACCCGCGCCCGTGAGCTGTTGCAAGAAGAGATGGAGGTGTTGGGCTCGGTGCGGTTGAGCATGGTGGAAGAGGCGCAGCGCTCGATTACCGAAAAGATTCGCGATATGGAGGCCCAGGAGATCATCTTTATAGCCAGGGGTCAGGATGAGATCATCAGCTAGAACCGTACTCACACCGGCACAGTTCAAACTGATTACAACCCGTCGGGTGTTCATCCCGGATGTGGATGAGGTGTCGGCATGGTCTGATGATGATACCCCGTTGTCCGACCTGTCGAACGATGGGGGCGAACCCGGATGCTTTCGAATTCCGGCGCCGACCGTCCTGTCGCCCGAGGCTCCGCCCTCTCGGCCGGTCGAGTGGAAGGAGCATGCCTCTGATGCAGTGCCCGAAGAGGATGACGCTCCGGAGCACCCGTGTGACGTGCTGAATCAGGTGGCCGATCTGGCCGAGATGCGGGCCGGGACCAAAGCCGACTGCGAGCGCATGCGTCGGGAGACGGTAGAGGCTGCATCTCGCGAGGCGGCCGCCATCATCGAGCGTGCCAAAGGCGAGGCCGAGACGTTGCTGGCCCGGGCTCGGGCCGATGTGGAGGCGCTGGAGGCCGAGGCACGAGAGCGCGGGCTGGCGCAGGGACGAGAGGCTGCGAAGGAGGAAGCCGTCGCCGCCGCACAAACGCTGACCGATCTGGCCGCCGGCATTGCACGGGAAAAAGCGCGTATCCTGGCCGAGAGCGAGTCCGACCTGATCGATCTGGCCCTGGAGATCGCCAAAAAGATCGTGGTCGCCGAACTGGCCCTGAATCGCGAGGCGATGATCGGAATAGCCCGGAGTGCGATCGAGGCGGCCTCACCCCAAGAGGGGTGCCGGCTGCATCTCCATCCTGACGACGCGGCATGGCTGCAGGAGCGGATGGGAACCGTATGGCAGGCCGGGGGCGTCACGCCGGTCGCCGACGGCTCTCTGGAAAAGGGCGATGTTCTGGTGATGACGTCTCATGGGCGGGTGGACGGCCGAATCGACACGCAACTGAGCGTGCTGCGTGAGGCGTTGCGAAAAGAGTCGGGGGTGGGACATGACCACACCACGGCTTGATCTGGCGCGCCTCAAGGAGGCAGTGCATGGCTGCCGGATGTTACGAGCCGAGGGCGCCGTGAGTCAGGTGATCGGCCTGACGGTGGAGGTCCGGGGGCTGCGCTCCCGGGTCGGCGAGTTATGCTATCTGTTGCCGCAGGGGGGGGGCGACGGCGTTCCGGCGGAAGTGGTGGGCTTTACCAGCGAGAGCGCGTTGCTCATGCCCCTGGGAGACACCCACGGCATTCAACCGGGAACCCGCGTATTGCCCACCGACGATACCTTTATGATCCCGGTGGGGCACGACCTGTTGGGGCGGGTGTTCGACGGTCTGGGGCGGCCGCTGGACGGCCGTGGCCCCATCCGTGCCGAGGCGACCTATCCGACATCCAACGATGCGCCGCACCCGTTGATGCGCAAACCCATTCGCGAGCCTCTGGTGACGGGGGTGAGGGCCATCGACGGCTTTTTGACACTGGGCAAGGGGCAGCGCATCGGCATATTCGCCGGCAGTGGGGTGGGCAAGAGCACCCTGCTGGGCACGATCGCCAGGAGCGCCAGGGCCGATGTCAGCGTGGTGGCCCTGATCGGCGAGCGCGGGCGCGAGGTGCAAGAATTCATCGAGCGCGATCTGGGGCCTGAGGGGATGCGTCGCGCGGTGGTCGTGGCCTCGACCTCGGATCAACCGGCGCTGGTGCGCCTCAAGGGCGCCTGGACGGCGACGGCCATGGCCGAATACTTTCGCGACCAGGGGCTGGACGTCATTCTGATGATGGATTCGGTGACCCGTTTCGCCATGGCCCAGCGCGAGATCGGCCTGGCGATCGGCGAGCCCCCGGCGCGCAAGGGATATACTCCGTCGGTGTTCGCCCTGTTGCCCAAGCTGATGGAGCGGGCGGGCATGTCGGCACGGGGGAGCATCACCGGGCTCTATACCGTGCTGGTAGAGGGTGACGAGTTCAACGAGCCCATCAGCGACGCGGCGCGCAGCATTCTGGACGGTCATGTGATGCTGACGCGCGAGCTGGCGGCAGAGAATCACTATCCCGCCATCGATGTGCTTCAGAGCGTCAGCCGATTGATGGATAGCATCGTCGCCCCCGAGCATCGGGCGGCGGCGGCGGCCGTGCGCGAGGTGCTGGCGGTATACGGCAAGGCGCGGGACCTGATCAACATCGGTGCGTATCAGGCGGGCAGCAGCCCCGAGATCGACCAGGCCATCGAGCTGATGCCGCACATCACCGACTTTTTGCGACAGGATCGGACGTTCCATGCGTTCGATGAGACGGTGGGGCGATTGCTCGACATCCGGCCGAAGCAGGCGACGGCACAGGTCGCCGCCCCGGCAGCCGCCACCGGGCGATAGGATATCGATATGCCGCAAATTCCCTTTTCACTGCAACCGGTTCTCTCGTACCGCGAGAGTTTGGTCGATATGCGCACGCGCGAACTGGCCCATCTGGAGAGGCAGCGCCGTGAGGCGCAGGAGCGTCTGGATGTGCTGCGCCGGGCGCAACGCGAAACATGGGCCGTCCTTCAGGATCGGCGGGTGGGCCGCGTGAACATGACCGAGATCCAGCTCTATATGCGCTATCTGGATCGATTGCGGGGGGCGATTCACGAGGTCAGGGCGCATCTGGCCGATCTGGATCGCCGCATCGAGGCCAAGCGCCACGAGCTGCTCAAGGCCGTAGAAGATAAAAAGATCATGGAGAAGCTGCGCGACAAGGCCCGACAACGATTCCTCGAAACGTTGGAGCGGAATGATGCCGACTTTCAGGATGAGATGGCCCTGATACAGTATGTGCGTAACGGTAGCGCGGCAAAGGAGGTATGGATATGAGCCTGGATATCGAATCGGTACGCGCCCGCGTACAGCACGGGTTCTACCAGTCGATTATCGAGCGGCTCACGCAGGCGGGAGATCGCCTGGCCAATACCGCACGTCGCATCGTCCGACCACTGTATTCGGGAGATTTTACAGACCTGATTCAGCAGGCGGCCGATCGATACGATATCGACCCACGCCTGATCGAGGCGGTCATCAAGTGCGAATCCAACTTTAACCCCGATGCCGTCTCGTCGGCGGGCGCCAAGGGATTGATGCAGCTCATGGACGGCACCGCCCGTGGATTGGGTGTAAGCGATCCTTTCGACCCCGAGCAGAATGTGGATGGTGGCGTGCGATACCTGCGCATGATGCTCGATCGGTACGGCGATACCCGGCTGGCTCTGGCGGCCTATAACGCCGGTCCGGGCGCCGTCGACCGGTTCGGCGGCATACCGCCCTATCAGGAGACGCAGATCTATGTAGAGCGCGTGCTGGACCTGTTCGGCCAGCCTGGCGGCATTCTGGTCTAGAGGAGGCGAAGATGGACCTGTTGGGGTTGGGAGACGACACCCTTCAACGTATGACGCGGACGCTGGATCACCTGTCCATGTATCAGCGGATTATCGCGCAGAATGTGGCCAATGTGGACACGCCGGGCTACAAAGCCAGGACGGCGACCTTTGAAGAGCGCCTCTCGGCGCAGATGACGGATCGACTGATTATGACGCGTACCCATCAAGGGCATATAGCCGATGACGCGGACGCGGAAGGTATGGAGCGCATGACGGAGCGTCCCAACGCCGTGTCACGGGCCGATGGGAACACGGTGGATATCAACCTGGAGATGTCCGAGCTGCTGGAAACCTCGCTCAAATATCGGGCCATTGCCCAGCTTGTGTCCAAACGGATCGGCCTGTTGGGCACCATTATCGCCGAAGGCTAGGAGGGCGTATCGTGATAATGCAACCGGGTGTGGCGGGCCCCTTTGGCCTCGGCATTCCACGGCCCATGCGCGGCGAGGCTTCCGGTCGGGCGGCCGGGGTGGATGATGCCCCGATGCCGGAGACGACTCTGGAGGCCGGCGATGTCGAGGCGGCGCTGCCCGTCCTGTTTGCCGGTGTGTTGCAGCAGCAGTTGGCGGTGGAGGACGGTCCCTTGCCCGGGCCGGAGGATGGTGAAGAGCCTCTGTCGACTTTGCCCCTGCCCTCGGACGAGGAAGAGGGCGAGTCGGAGGGGGCGGGTCGGCTCGACACTCTGCCCTTTGTATGGGGGGCGGTTGCGCCTGTCCCCCCGGCAAGGACGTCGTTCTCGGCAGACGAAGCGACGGCAGAGATCGACGGCGTGTCGCCCGTCGGGAACGAGCCGGCCGGAGAACTCGACCGGGCGGGCATGATCGCCGAAATGACCGGGCGGGTCGAGCTGTCCGTCTATGAGGGCGAGATACGGGCGGAGGAACCGTCGGTGGAATATCTGCCGATGGAAGAGCCGTCGACGAATCGGCCGGGCACGCTTCTCTCTGCGACCGATGCCGAATCTCGCCCCGATCGAGTGGCAGAACCTGCGGAGGGTTTGGCCTACGCCGCGTTATCGGTATCGTCATCAACAACGGTGACGGAGCGTCCCGCCGGGCAGGTCGGGGCGTCGACGAATGTCGCAGAATCCACTGTGTCGCTCGAGTTCGAGTCGATGGGCGATGCATCTCATGATGCGGTGGCATCGGCGGGCGATCGAGGCGATGTGTTCGTTCCTGTAGGTTCGGAGCGAACGCCGGTAGGGAGGCCCCAGGACCCGCGTTTCGATCGCGAGCAAAGGCCGGCGATCGCCGATTCGGTCCATGCGATAGCGACCGGGGCCGGCGGACAGGATGCGCCCGATCGCGCATCGGCGTTGTCGTCGATCGAGGAGTCGAACGACGCTCTGCAGGTAAACGGCCGGGCCGAACGCGCGGCCTCGAGGCCGGTGATCCCCGCTCTGGAGGCGGCGCCCCATCTGGCCCGCGAGATCAAACAACTGACGTTGCTGGGGCGGGATCGGGCGGTGATGCAACTCGACCCGCCGGAATTGGGGCGGCTGGACGTTCGCCTGTCGGTGAGCGATTCGCAGGTGACTCTGGAGATGACGGTGGCCTCGGATGCGGTGCGGGCCATTCTGGAATCGGGACGCAGCCAGCTGGATATGGAACTGGCGCAGCACGGCTTGCAAACCATGAGCCTGTCGATTCAGGTCGACCAACAGGGCGGCCAGAGCAGGGGACAGGAGATGCCGGAGCAGGCGCCCGTCCCCGGTCTGCACAGGGATAAAGTAGACATAAACGCCGATGCGGGCGTCATGGATGTCCACAGCGAGGATGCATCGGGTTCCCGTCTGAATCGCTGGGTATAAGAGGAGGAGCGATATGTGGGTAGAGAGCACCTCACCCATCGGATCGACAAGGAGTACGACCAACACAGAATCGCCTCAGCAAACCGAGGCGATGGGGTTGGGGCGCGATGCCTTTATGCAGCTTCTGGTGGCCCAGTTGCGCTATCAGGACCCTTTGAACCCCATGGATGACCGCGATTTTGTCGTGCAGCTCGCGCAGCTCAACACCGTGGAGCAGCTTCAGGCGTTGAATGATTCCTTCAGCCTGTTCATGACCCAGCAGAACCTGATGCGAGGCACCGACCTGTTGGGCCACACCATCAGAGGTCTGGCAACCACCGGCGATCATGTAGAGGGAGTGGTATCGCGGGTGGCGGTGCAGAGAGGGGTGGTGACGCTGTATGTCGGCGATCGGCAGGTGCCCCTTGTGGATGTCCTCGAGATCGTCGGTCCGCAATCGACGGGCAACCACACTCCGCCCGCAGGCGGGGACGGCGCTACAGCCCCCCCGGTCGATGAGGGCGGAGGCGGTGATGCAACGGACGGCGAATAACCGAGACGATATATCGACGGATCGGGGCGAGTCGAGGTGGATGAAAGGAGAGCGTCCCTGACATCGGAATCAATGCGCTGACGGCAAGTATACGATAATCCATCACCCGTACTTGATCGACAGGAGGGTATTCCATGCTTCGTTCACTATCTTCGGCCATCTCGGCCATGCAAATTCATCAGACCTATCTGGACGTCATCAGCATGAACATCTCGAACGTCAACACAGTGGGATACAAGAGCAGCCGCGTGTCGTTCGAAGAGATGCTCAGCCAGACCCTGAACTATGGTAGCGCGCCAGCCGAAGGCATCAGCGGCACCAACCCGGTGCAGATCGGCCTGGGGGCGCGGCTGGCCGGCGTGGACACGGTATTCACACAGGGTAATCCCCGCGCGACCGGCAAGGCCACCGATATGGCCATTCAGGGACGTGGCTTTTTCATCCTGGGCCACGGCAACGATCAATTCTACAGCCGCGACGGCACCGCCGACGTGAGCGTGGATGGGTTCCTGGTCAACCCCATCAGCGGGTTGCGTATTCTGGGCTGGACCGCCGACGGGACCGGTGCGATCAACACCGACGGCCCGATCGGCCCTATCTCGATCCCCTACGGGATCAATGAGGCCAGAGCGACGGCCACGGTAAACTTTCAGGGCAACCTCGATACGAACACCGCCGTGGGCGACAGCATCACATCATCGGTGGCGATGTACGATTCGCTGGGGAACCTGCACATGCTCGAGATGACGTTGACCCGCACCGGTGTGTCAGAATGGACCTGGGGGCTCTCGACGACCGACCCCGCCGTCACCGATGTGACGCTGGCGGGCACGGACCTGACGTTCGACTCCTCGGGCTTTTTGGTGCCGGGGACGCCGCCGCCCAGCGTGCAGATCACGTATGACAACGGCGCCGATGCCGGCCAGATCGACCTGAATCTGAGCGCGGTGACCCAGCTCAATCAACTGGGTAAGGTGAACGCCGTGAGCCAGGATGGACTGGCGCCGGGATCGCTCATCGATTTCGGAATCGGCGAACGGGGTGAAGTCATCGGCCTGTACTCGAACGGATTGAGCCGCGTCATCGGGCAGATCGCCCTGGCCGAGTTCGGCAATCCCGCCGGACTGATTCGCGCCGGCGGCAACCTGTTCCTGCCCTCGGCCAACTCGGGTCTGGCGCAGATCGGCGTGGCCGGCGACGGCGCTCGGGGGAGCATCTCGGCGGGGTTCCTGGAGATGTCCAACGTGGATCTGGCCCGCGAGTTTACCGATATGATCGTGGCGCAGCGTGGCTTCCAGGCCAACTCGCGGGTGATCTCGACCAGCGATGAGGTGCTGCAGGAACTGGTGAATCTCAAGCGGTAGGCGATGAAAGCAGGTACGGGAGCGGAGGAGATCATGTCTTGGCGGCGAATCATCCTTTGGGGATGTATGCTCGGCGTGTTACTGGGGTGCGGTCTGCCCGGGGTGGATCGGCCGGTGCGCGCCGACGCCGGTACGCCTCTTCCGCTCTCGGCCTATCCACGGCCGCTGCGCGATAACGGATGGGGGATCCATTGGGTTCCCACAACCTTTAGCCAGCCGGACCATGTCGTCGATTATTATGTGGATGAACTGGTGCGGTTGAATATCCGCTGGGTCAAACTGTTGGTTCCCCCGGACCCGTACAGTGTGGCCCATCGCCATTTGCTAGAACGCTTGCGGGACGAGGGGATCATGCCCATCGTCCGTATCTATGTGCGCTATAACGAGCCCGTGCCCGAGTTGGAGCGCATCGTTCGGCAGTATGTGCCCCTGGGCGCCCGTTATTTCGAAGTATACACCGACGTCAATCTGGAGGGTATTGCCGGCGGTTGGGAGAACGGGGAGGAGATATCGATTCCGCGGATCGTCGATCTGTGGGCCGATGCGGCCCGGGCCATTCGGAGGGCGGGCGGCTATCCGGGGTTGCCCACGTTGACGGCGGGCGGCCATCAGGATGATCTGGTGTTTCTACGGGCCATGCTGCGCGCGATCAAGAGCCGCGGTTATGAGGGGCTGCTGAACGGGGCCTGGTTGCCGGTACACAACACCTTCTTTAACCATCCGGTGGATTATCCTTACGACACGGTGAACATGACCGGCGCGCCGGTCTCGGCGGAAGAGATCGCGCGCTGGCAGCTCTCGCCCGACGAGGTGAACGCCATGAACGAGGCGCGGCGTCGGGGACGCGAGAAACAGATGGCCGAGGGCTATTTCGACGGCGATCCTCTGGATGTCGATTCGAACGGCTTTCTCAAGTACAGGGCCTACCGGCGCGCTCTGGTAGAGATCCTCGGTTACGAGATCCCCATTTTGTCCACGGCGGGGGGCGCCGTCTTTGGGAGCCGGGAGGATGCCCGTTATCCGACAGTGACCCATCGAGATGTGGCCGAGACCACCCTGTACGCCTACCACCATATGCTGGACGATGCGCCGGATTGCTACTTTGTCTTTGCGGCGTGGATGCTGGCCAACGAGGCCGGCGGAGGGTTCTGGAATCCCTCTTTTGAACGGGCGGCATGGTATACCGATCTGGGAGGCGGCCGGCGGTCGGTGGTGGATGCTGTAGCGGGCAGCCCGCGGCGCGGCGACGTGCGAACGACAGGGGCGGAGACGGCGGCAACCGTCACGGCGGACCGACCTGTGACGTTGCCCACGCCGACGGAGCCTGCACAACGGACGGTTACTACGCCCGCGTCTCTGGCACGCGCGACGGAATCGATCACTCCGATCATTCCGATATCTGCGGTGACGCCAGATGCGTCGGGGGGAATGACCACCCCGAGCCCTATCGCAACGCCCCGCGTGGATACCGTCAATAGCCCCTACGCCCTCTTTGCCGACGGACATATGACGATGAGCTGGCAACGGGACGAGGAGCGCCTGCGGCTGCAACTGGCGGCATCACAACCTCTGGAGGGGGAGTTGCAGGTGTGGCATCGGGGTCGGGGGCTGGCGCGATGGGCGATCTATGTGCGGCCCGATGATCCGCTGGCTTTGATGCTGGAAGGAGAAGGATTGGGGGCCGGCTCTCTGGGAGTGCGGGTGACCGATCAGCAGGGCGATCTGGTGGTTGAATATGGGTGCGTGGGGGAGATGTGTCGATGAGTGGCCGGCAGATGCAAGGAACAAGCGGGCAGATGCCGATTATCCGGCCCGCCCTGCGGCTCATGGGAGCGGCCGCGTTGATGCTGGCGCTGGCGGCATGCGCCGCCAGATGGTCGGCGGCCCGACGTTCTCCGGCGGGGCATGGCGCCCCGGCCCTGTCTACCCCGCGAGTTGTCGAGTCGAACGGTGAACTGTCGACCTGGCCGCCTGCCGTCCCGGTGCCGACGCTATCGTGGCGGCTGTTACCGCCGCCGACGCCGTCCCCCACAGCGACGCCGTCGCCGACGCCCACCCGTGTGCCCATCTGGTACATCGTCCGTGAGGGCGACACGTTGCAGAGCATCGCCGATGCGCATCATGTAACGGTGATCGAGCTGATGCACGCCAATCAACTTGGGCGGATAGATGCCGTTCATCCGGGAGACCGCCTGCTCATCCTCAATGCCCCGATAACCCCCGTGCCCTAGCCCTCATCGGCCGTGTCTTTACCCTATATTTAGGTTTAATTCCATTTTATCCATTGTGCTATGCCAAAATTCCATGTATCATGATCGATACGTCAAAATAATCAACCCGGTGTGTCTTTGAGTAACGATTATCGATGTTTGAGGCGCACCATCCCTTTTCGATGCACGAGGTGAGTCGCAGTGGGTAGTTCAGGCAACGAAAACGACTGCGATCGACGCGAGAAATCGGGCGCGATCAAGCTGCGAACGGATTACGATGACATATCTGCCAGACTTTTTAGTGCCCTTTATGATAACGCCCGACAACTGCAGGGTGATGATCTTCAGACGTTGATCTCGTCGGCGGCTCTGGGAATCTGCGAGATCGACGGAATCGATGCCGTGGTCTTTGTGCTGAGAGACCGCCAGACCGGAGCGCGCTTCACCATCACCTATCCTGACACCGATCTGCCCCCGACGCTCTTTTGGGCGGATGATGACGAGATCGCAGTCGATGACCTGGCCGTGGAAGGACGAGCCGGCCGGAGAAAAGTGTGCATTCCACTGGAGCCGGACGGGCAACGGATAGGGCACATGGGGGTGTTGGGCAGTTCGCGCGCGCTATGTCCTTCCATGGTTGCGGCGTTGGGGCGGATGGCCGCCTGGTTTGGGCGGGCGTTGCTGATGAACCGTTCTCCTCGTGGAAAAGCCGGTGCGCCCCATCCTCAGGGGATGATCCGTCGACTGGAGCAACGAGTCGCCAGGGCATATACATTTCTGGATGCTGCGGAGATGATCGTCGGCGACCTGGCTTTGTTGCTGATGGCCGACCTTGTGTTGCTGGTGGGGCTCGGACCGGAGCAGAGCGTGACGCATCTGGTGGCGAACCGCGAGCTATCCATCGAGCAGCGTCGGGGCTATGACGCCTTTGTTTCGCGTTGCGTAAACTCGATGCAGACCCCCGATGATATGCTGATCATGCCCGATCTGACGCAGGAGGATGTGCCCTGGCGCATCGGGGCGACGGCCGATGTCGGCCATGTGGTGAATTCGATGCTGGGCATCCCCATCCATTTCGAGGCGGCCGGGCTGCGTACGCTGTTGCTGTGTACCAGCCGCTTTGCCCATGCGTTTTCCGAGCGTGAGGCGTTTATCCTGCGCTACATTCTCGGGCAGGTGAGCGATTCGCTGGAGCAGATGTTGATCGCTCGGCAGAACGCCCTGATGGTCGAGATTCAGAGCAATCTGGTGAAGGTGACCCGCGTGTTTTTACACCATGTGGGGCATGGCGCGCGCGACGAGGTGCTGAGCCGTGTGCTGGATACGCTGGTCGATGGGGGAGAGAGCGTGAGTGGCGCCGCACTGCATATCGAGTCGGCTGATGCGGGGGCGCCGATAACGGCCGGCGCGCTGACGGGCCATCTGGATGCCGACCGGGCGTCATTATGGGCGGCCGCCGTCAGCGATGCTCGAAAGCACAATCGCCTGTCGAGAATACCGTTCGGCCTGCCGGGAGAGAGGGCCTTGCAGGTTATTCCTCTGAACGACCTGCAGAGTGCAAAGAGTAAAGGCTCTGTGCAAACCGGGGTTCTGAGCCTGATCATCGACCCTCTGGACGGCATGCTGACGTCGATACAGGCGGTCTGGCAGCCGCTGGCCGGCGTGCTGGCTCATCTGATCGGCCTGGCCGATACAGAGGGATCGAAACCCGCCTCGCGCCCTGCCGATGTCATCCATATCAACCGGAACGCCATTCGGGCGCTGCTCGATGGCTTTCCCGCGGGGGTGTTTATCGTCGATCGAGCGGAGCGGGTGATTGCCGCCAACAAGCGGCTCTACGAGATGGCCGGGGAGGGGGATGATCTGAAAACAGGGTATCTGCCCCCGGATATCGCCCGCATCGTATCCTCTCCACAAATCCAGCAAGCGCTCGAGCTGGGTATCGTCATTCGGCAAACGGAGGTGGTCAAGAAACGGGTTGGAGAGCGCCTGCTGGAGGTGACGACATTTCCCATCTATGACGACAGTCTCTCAGATATACAGGCTGTCGTGGGTATCGTCGAGGATGTGTCGCCTGCATATGGAGAGTCCGATTCGATATCGCGTGTCGCCCGATACTCGGCCGTGGGGCGGCTTACCAGCGGCCTGGCCCATGATCTCAACAACCGTCTCTCGACGGTGTTGCTGAACGCCGAATTGCTCCTCGGGGGCGTGGGCCGCGATAGCCCACAATACGAGTCGGTCGAGTTGATTCGACGTAACGCCGAATGGATGGCTCAGGCGGTGAGTGGCCTGCAGAAACTGGGGCGAGAGCCCGCCTTTGAGCCGGCCGATATCGACATCAATCGCACCATCCAGCAGGCGCTGTCGCTTCTGGAGCCTTATCTTTCTCGCCAGGATGTCGATATCTGCTACCGGTTGCAGCCCGACCTGCCGCGAATTCGGGCGTCGTCTGCCCATCTGGAACAGGTGTGGGCGACCCTCATCGTCAACGCGATCGATGCAATGGTGGCCGAAAAGCGCGCCGGCGCCATTCAGATCGGCAGTCGGCTCGATAAGGCGAGCGAGATTGTGGTTACCGTTAGCCTGGGGGGAACCGTGGTGCCCGAGGGCTACGGCCACAACCATAGCGTCGACAAGCCGGATGCCGGCATGGGGCTCTACGGCTGCCTGCAGATCATCCAGCAGCATGGCGGGCGCATGGGTATTTCCTACGGGGAGCACGGCACCTGCTTTGAGATCCGGCTGCCCATCGTTGATGCGCCCGTTTCCGAGCCATTCGATCCCGACGCGAAGGGTTCGGGCGTGCTCGAAAAGGTATCGCCAGGCGCGCGCTAGCTTTTTCGGCGGCAGTGGTCGCAGTGCTCCTGGGCCAGAGCGGCGCTATCTGTATCTCCGGCGATGAGATAGGCCTCTTTCAGGCTGTTCCATGCCGTCTCGCATTCCGGATCGAGCACTACGGCCTGGGCAAAGGCGTCGATGGCCTCATGGACCATCCCCGCTGCCTGATAGGCTACGCCGAGCCCGTTCCATGCCAGTGGATCGGTGGAGCACAGTCGGGCCACTTTTTCCATCGCATAGGCGGCCTGCAGCGGATGTTGCTGCGACCAGTGCAGCATCGCGGTGACATAGTATGCTTCGGCTCGTTGAGGCGCCATTGTGATGGCGCGGGCGCAGGTGTCCTCAGCCCCCTGTGGATCTCCCAATGCGAGATATTCCCCGGCCTGAGCCAGCAGGCTTTGATAGGGCGCATCGGCGATGACGTCGGCATCACTCCCGTCGTCCAGCGACGAGGCCCGTTCGAGCAGGATGGTTGCATCTTCCGGGTGCCCCGTGCACTGCAGAAGCATTCCGGCTTTGAGATAGGCGGCGGCACAGTGTGGGTCTGTGACGATGGCCTCACGATATACCGAGAGTGCCCCCGCCATATCGCCCAGTGATACGAGGCGGGCGGCATAGCGCATCAACTTGCGATATTCCGATGTGTCATTCATCGTTCGATCCTCCCTCCGGTCGTGTTGGACAGTTCTGTCTGTGAACAGGCCGTCTCGGATATTGGTGGAAGGTCATACTCTATAGATATAGAGCTCGCTCCAGTTGGGCGCGTCGTTCGGTGGCGTGTGGCGGGGACTCGCCTTTGAGTCTCCGGTCTACAACGTCAACGCCGACACCTTGGTGGTCAGGCTTTCGAATTGCTCCGGAGCCTGGGGGTTATCCCGCAAGATCAGACTCAGCTCCACCTCGCCCAGCGGAGTGCCCATTGGGACGATGAGCCGCTCGATATCGGGCGTCGAGATGCGCGAGCCTTTGCCGATGATGAGCATCGGCACCGAGATGATGGATCGATAGCCCACCTCGGCCAGCTTGGTGCTGGAGAGACCAGAGATCACGTTGGCCAGCTCGGCGATGCCACTCTGGGCCAGCTCGTCAAAGCGCTCAAATTCCTGTCCCAGCACCTCTGAGACGATCCGCTTGGCGGTGTTGTAACTCATCCCGAACAGCACGCTTCCCTCTACCCGGCCCACCAGGCTCACCAGGACGGTGACGTCGTCAGAGATATAGCCTCCCCGTTGGATGGATAGCCGCCCGCGTGAGACCTTTACACCCACCTCTTGCTCGAAAACCGATGCTGCGGCGATGAGAAAGGGATTCAGGAACTTGCTTTTCATAGACACACCTCAGTTCAAAATAAGTCGGGTTCTGACGTGCTGCTTCGAATGGATGGTAAAAGCCTAACGCGGATCGGTCTTGCGATAGAACGATATGGCTGTGGGACGCAAAGGGAGTCGATGCAGGAAAGGGATCGTTTCAGTGCCCCCGACAAACAGGATGCCCCCCTCGCGCAGCGAATCGGCAAAGCGGCGGTAGAGCGTCTTTTTGGCCTCGTCGGTAAAGTAGATGACGACATTGCGGCAGACAATCAGATCAAAGCTCTTCTCGAACGGATCGTTGAGCAGATCGTGGTGGCGAAAGCGCACCCGGGCGCGGAGATCGGGGCGCACCCGGTAGAACTCATCCTCGACGTCGAAATGCGTCGCCAGATGATGGGTGGGCACCTCCTGAACGTCCTCCCGGGTGTAGGGGCCGCCTTGCTTTGCCTTCTCCAGCACATCGGTATCGATATCGGTGGCCAGGATATAGTGTCCCGTATCGATTGCCCCAAGATCGTGCAGAATCATGGCCAGGGTGTAGGCCTCGGCGCCGTTAGAGCAGCCGGCGCTCCAGATGCGCAGACGACGGCGTTCCTGTAGCAGCTCGGGTAACACCTGCCCGGCGAGATGGTCCCATTTGGGGCGATCTCGGAAAAAGCGCGATACGTTGATGGTAAGGTAGGCTTTGAAGGAGCGCAACGCCTCTGGATTCCTCTCCAGATGGAGAAAATACTCCTCCCATGACGCTTTGCCCGATCGTGTGAGGAGGGCATTCAGCCGACGTTGCATCTGTCGGCTCTTGTAATGTGCCAGATCGATGTTTACCAGAGCGAGCACCTTGCGACGCACCAGCTCGTATTGCTCGGGCGATAAAGTGCTCAATTCAGGCGACGGTATACTCGTCAGTATCGGTCGAACGGCAGACATCATAACGGCTCCCTCTAGTAAATATTCGATCGGGCACTTACACTTGTGTGTGGGATCGTTCTCCCATAAAAAGCCCTCATCAAGTCGGTAGACGGCTCCGGCCTAGCGCAGCGTTTGGGCGACGTGATCTACCGCCTCGGAAACGGCAACGGGCATCTGGTCGATCGAGGCGATGCGGTCGACGATACCCGCCTCGATCGCCGATTTGGGCATGCCGTACACCACACAGCTCTCTTCCGCTTCGGCCAGCACCATGCCGCCCCGGGCCTTGATGCGGCGCGCTCCGACGGTGCCGTCGCTTCCCATGCCGGTCAGTATGACGGCCACCGAGGCCGGGCCAAACCATCGTGCGGCGTGCTCAAAGGTGACATCGACGGCCGGACGCACATGATTGCGCGGTGGTGCGTCCGATAGCCGGATACTTCCATCCTGCTGCAGGCAAAGATGGAGCCCCCCGCGCGCCAGTAACGCCATCCCCACGCTCAGACGATCCGAGCGTCCGGCCTCTTTGACGTGCAGCGGTCCGACGCGGTTCAGGCGTTCGGCCAGCGATGCCGTAAAGATCGGCGGCATATGCTGCACGATGACGAACGCCGCCGGAAGATGGGCGGGCAGCCGGCTCAGCACCTGCTCCAGCGCCCGTGGGCCACCGGTGGACGAGCCGATGGCGACCAGCACATCATGTTCGGTAAACGGGCGAACGGCCGCCCGCTCGGTCTGGCGCCGGTTGTGCGTCGGGCGGATATCCGCCCGCATCCGGGCCATGGGAAGCCGTGCATAAGAGCGCACCTTGGTCTTGAGATCGTCCAGCACGTGCTGCACATGGATGGCGTTGGTCGGCTTGGGTATAAAGTCGGTGGCCCCCAAGGCCAGGGCTTGCAGCGTCTCACGGGCGCCGGCCTGGGTCAGAGTGCTCAACATAATGACCGGGCGGGGCATCTCGGCCATGATGTGGCGCAGAGCCTGCAGCCCGTTCATGTTCGGCATCTCGATATCCAGCGTAACCACGTCAGGATCCAGCGCCTCGATCTGCTTCAGTGCCTCTTGTCCGTCGGCGGCAGCCCCCACGACCTCGATATCGGGCTCTTGATTCAGCCGACGGGTGAGGGTGAAGCGGATAAAGGCCGAGTCGTCCACCACCAGAACGCGGATGGGTTCACTCACCCTGGCCTGCACCGGCTTCCTCCTCTATTTCATGGCCTTGGCTATTGCGGTCAGTACCCGTTCCGGCTCGTAGGGCTTGACGATGAAATCGCGGGCGCCCGCCTTGATCGCCTGAAGCACGATGGATTGCTGCCCCAGCGCCGTCAGCATCACCACACGGGCGTCGGGGTCGTGCTCGCGCAGCTCGCCCAGCACCTGCAGCCCGTCCTTGTCGGGCATGGTGATATCCAGCAAGACGGCGTCGGGTGAGTGCTGCGCGTACTGGGCGAGCGCCTTGTCGCCGTTTTCCGCCTCGATGGTTTCGTAACCGTGTTCCTTGAGCAGTTTGGAAAGTCGTAGACGCAAAAACTGGGCATCATCTACCACGAGTATTTTGGGCATATCTTTTCCCCTCTCGAGAATTCACCATAGATGGTGTGAGTTATTTTATGCCGGGCGCGCCGTGCAGCGGCAGTTCATGCTCCGGATGGCCGATAGACCGGACCGTCATCACTCCGGTGCCGACAAACAGGCGTACCGTGCGCCCTGCCGACCCCCCCGTCTCTTCGCCGGCCAAACGCAACCGCTCCTGCCGGATGGCGCTGTGGGCGGCCTCTATGTTGCGAGAGCCGATGCGCAGGCCGTTGCCAAATCCGGGCGCGATGAGCATCTCGGCGCCCCCGGCCATGCGGATGATGATGCGTCGCCGATCGGCTCCGCGCTCCTCCATCTCTGCGATGAGACGTTGTATGCCGGTATCGACATATTTGGCGTCGGAACCGGTCGAGGCCCCGTTGCGCTCGGGCAGGACGGCGTGCAGCAGCCCGGCGACACGCACGATGGGGTCATAGGCGCAAATCCCCACGCACGAGCCCAGGCCCATTGCGACCAGCACATCATCCGGATTGTCACTCACCGCGAGCTCCCCCAACCTCACAGTGATTACGTTATCCATAACGCAACTCATTCGTCACTGATCGTTTCGGCGATCTGGGTGAGTTGTTCCAGACTATCCACATCGGGAACGACCCAGAACAACGCCTCAACACTACGATCTGTCCGACGGAACACCGTCTCCATGATGAGGGCATATTCGCTGTGTTGGCCGACTGCGACGGCCAGCACATCGAGGATGGCGCCTATCATGTCCTCGATCACGGCGGGCGGGGAGGGGCGCAGGTCGGCCCGGGCATAGCGTGCCATGCAGTTCAGAAATCGCGAAGCCGTGAGGTTGCCGATCTCTCCCAGAGCCGAGCGCTCCAGCGGCCCCAGGGTGGTGATGTTTTCCTCATCTGTATCCAGCAGCAGGCCCACCAGCTCCAGCGCGCTCTCGCGGCTGAGCAGCAACATGACGTGCCCCTGGATATCTCCCTCGACGGCCAGATACACGCCGACGCCGATGCTTTCAGGGCCGCCCATCACTTTGGGAAGCGCCGCCAGTGGAATCACGGCCACCTGAGGAGACGAGATGCTGATCTGCTCACCGACGAATGTAGATAGTCCTTCGGCTGCCAGCTCGACGCCTTCGCAAGCCATGCTATGCAGGGTGGTTTTGAGCGCATTGTTCTGCAAAGGAATATCCGAAATGCGCATGGGTTCAGACCCATCCTTTCTGTTTCTATGCGATGTGGTCGCGTTGACGCATGGCGATGCGCAGCACTTCTGGAACATCCAGAACCAGCGCGATGCGCCCATTACCCAGGATGCTCCCCCCGGCCAATCCGGGCACACCGCTGACCAGCGGTCCCAGGGGCTTGATGACCACTTCCTGGTTGCCGATAAGGTGATCGACGATAAGGCCGGCCTGCATTCTGCCGGCGCGAACGACCACCAACTGCTCGCTGCGACGCCGAGCTCGGCCTCGATCGTCGAGGCAGAGCACATGGTGCAGACGAAGGAGCGGTAACACCTGCCCGTGGAGAACGGTGGCCTCTTTGCCCTCGATCGTCCGAATCTCTTCCGGGTACAGTCGCTGGACATCGACCACCGACGAGAGGGGCACGGCATAGACCCCGCCCGATAATGAGATCAGCATCGAGGGCACGATGGCCATGGTCAGGGGTAGGGTCAGCTCAAAGGTGGTGCCCCGGCCTACATCGGAGTGAACCTCGATGGCTCCGTTCAGCCGCTCGATGTTCGCCCGCACGATGTCCATACCCACGCCCCGTCCCGAGATGTCGGTGACTTCGCGAGCCGTCGAGGCGCCGGACAGGAAGATCAGCTCGACCGCCTCTTCATCGCTCATTGACGCAGCGGCTTCGTCGCTGATGAATCCTTTTGCGACGGCCGATTGACGCAACCGCACCGGATCGATCCCGCGCCCGTCATCCGAGACGGTAATATGAATATGGCCCTCGCGCTGTTGTGCGGCGAGGTGCACGCGCCCCCGCGGCGGCTTGCCGACCCGCCGGCGATCGTCAGGAAGTTCGATGCCATGGTCCACCGAATTGCGCAACAGGTGGATCAACGGATCTCCGATGGCCTCGATCACAGAACGATCCAGCTCGGTATCCTGCCCCTCGATCACCAGATCGACTTCCTTGCCCAGGGAGCGGGTCAGGTCGCGCACCAGACGTGGGAACTTGGCAAAAAGCGGTCCCACAGGCACCATGCGCGCCCGCATCACCTCTTCGGCGAGTTGATCGATGATGCGGCTCATCTGAATCGTCACCTCGCCCAGTTGATCGGTGTGGATCTCGTGGCCGTTTTCGCTCTTACTCAGCTCTGCCTCGATCTGCATCAGATGGGTGCGGCTTACGACCAGTTCGCCGGTGAGGTTCATCAGGCGGTCGAGCTGGTCGATGCCGATGCGGACACGAGTGTCCAGCTTGACCTCTGTTGCGCCCGCGTCGGGGCGTTTACCCGGCAGTGGCCGGGCGACAGACGTCTCATCGCCTGTGCCGGATGATTCGCCGGTGACCTGATCCGGCTCGTCATCCTCGAACTTTGTTTTCAGCGGGGTGATCTCGACCTGCGTCACCTCAGAGATATCCCGGAGCGCCAGCCGGATGGTGTCGGCATCGTGTTCGGTGAGCAGCAGGATCTCGACACTTTGGGCCTCGATACCGGCGTTGATATCGTCCATCGTCGGGGCAGAGCGGGCCATCCGGCCATAGGCCTCGGCCTCGAGGAGCACCTGATAGAGCCTGGCTCCGACGGCGATGCTGGCGTCATCGACGGTGACGCGAATATAGTGCGGGGCCAGTGAGCGGTCTGCCCGCAGAATGGCACGTATCTCATCATCCAGGGTCAGGTCCAGCTCGCCTTTTGCCTCGTGCGCTGCCGACGCCTCGTCGCCCAACAGACGCTGCAACCACTCGACGGTCGCATCGACATCCACCCCACTTTCAACGCCCCCGGCCACCTCTTCTTTGAGCGCGGTGATGAGGTCGATACAGGTGAGCATCACGTCTACCAATTCAGGCGTGATGTCCAGCGTCCCTTTCCGCACCCGGTCGAGCACCGTCTCCAGCGCATGGGTCAATTTGGCCATACGTTCATGGCGAATCAGGCCGGCGCTGCCCTTGAGCGTATGGGCGGCGCGAAAGACCGCCTGCAGCAGTTCACCATCGTGAGATTCCTTTTCCAGGCGCACGATGGATTCGTTCAGCAGCGCGATCTGGTCGTCTGTGTCCTGTAGAAATGCATCCAGCTCATCCGGTGAGATGTCGAAAGACAAGGTCATGGTGATTTCCCCGTTCCCATATCGTCACAAACGATTTCCCCCTCCCTTGATGGCGGTGCGCGAAGAGGCCCTCGCGCGCCGGATCGGCTACTCCTCGACGGGGATCGACTCTTCCTCTTGCGGCGCAAGGTCCATCTCCTCAAGAGCCTGCTGCTCGCTGAGGGAGAGGGCGCGATCGAGATCGAGCAGAATGACGAGACGATCGTCGAGCTTGGCGATGCCGCGCAGATAGGCGGAATCGAGGGTGGTGACAAGCTCGGGAGTGGGCTCAACGGCGTCGGGAGGGATGTTGAGAACCTCCTCAACGGCGTCGACGATGAGGCCCACCAGATGGTCGCCCATCTCGACGTTGATGATGCGGGTTTCGCGGGTGTCGGTACGCTCGCCGAGACGGAAGCGTTTGCGCAGATCGATGACGGGCACGATGGCGCCGCGCAGGTTGATGATGCCCTCGACAAATCGGGGGGCGCGGGGTACGCGGGTGATTTCGGGCAGCTTGATGATGCCCTGGATGCGCGAGATATCGAGGCCGTAGTGCTCTCCGGCGAGAGAAAAGACGACAACCTGTTCCTCAGTGGTACGGGTGGTGATATTGGCCATGATGGTTCCTTTCCTTCGACCGGGGTGCGATAGGCCTATCGCACCCCGGGTGCTTTAACGGGATTACGCGCGGCCGTTGCCGTTGCCGACGACGGGGACCGATGTGCGCCGATCGTCTGCATGCGCAAGCTCGACGGTGGGCCGGTCGCTGATGCGCCCGGTGAAGGTGGACGCTCGGGCTTGGGGCCGCAAGGCGTCGCCCTCCTCCTCGATATCGGGCAGGACAAAGCCGCTGACGACCTCTTGCAGTTGGGCGGCCATCTCGGCCAGGCTCTGTGCGGCGGCGGTGACCTCCTCGGCCTGGGCGCTCATCTCCTCGGTCATGGCGCTGACCTCTTCGGCAGAGGTCGAGTTCTCTTCGCTGATGGAGGCAATGTTCTCCATGGCGGAGGTGATCTCACCGGTCGAGGCGGCGCTTTCCTCGGCGGAGGCGGTGTTCTCCTCGACGATGGCGGAGACGCTCTCCATGGCCGACGCGAGTTCATCGCTGGAGGCGCTCATGCGCTCGGCGGCGGCGGCGATCTCGATGACCTGACGGTTGGCAACCTGAGAGGCGGCGAGGATCTGCTTCAGGGCTTCGCCGGCCTCGTTGGCCCGAACAGAGCCGGACTCGACCTGCTCCAGACTGGCCTCCATGGCCTGAACGGCATCGGCGATGTTGGTCTGCACCGTCTGGATCAACCCCGCGATCTCTTTGGTCGCCTGGCCGGAACGCTCGGCGAGCTTGCGCACCTCGTCGGCGACGACGGCAAATCCGCGGCCCTGCTCGCCGGCGCGGGCGGCCTCGATGGCGGCATTGAGGGCCAGCAGGTTGGTCTGCTCGGCGATGTCGTCGATGGTCTCGACGATGGCGCCGATCTGTGCCGACTGATCCTCCATCTGGCGAACCTTTTCGCCGACGTCGGTGACGCGAGTGCGGATGGTGGACATGACCTCGACGGTGGCGTTTACGGTTTCGGCGCCACCCTCGGCGGCGCGAGCGGCCTCATCGGAGGCGTCGGCGCTGGACTGGGCATTGCCGGCGACCTGGGCGATGACGGCGGCCATCTGCTCGACGACGCGGGAGGCGCCGTCGACGGCGCGGGCCTGTTCCTGAGCGCCCTTGGCGATCCCGTCGACGGCGGCGGCCATCTGCTCGGTCTGGAAGGTGGCCTGGGTGACGGCCTCGGTCTGTTGCGAGGTGCCCTGGGCGACCTGCTGGATGGTGGCGGCTACCTGCTGAGAGGCCTGAGCCGACTGGTCGGCGGAGGCGCTGATCTGCTCGCTGGCCGATGCGAGGTTCAGTGCATTGGAACGGACGCGGCCGATGGAGCGGCGCAGGTTGGCGATCATCTGGACAAAGCTGTGGCCGAGAGCGTCGCGCTCAGATTGAGGCGTGACGTCGGCGGTGAGGTCGCCGGCGGCGATGCGGTCGGCGGCATGGGCCATCTCGCGCTGATAGGCGATCATCTGGCGAAAGGCGTCGCCGAGCTGGCCGATCTCGTCATTGGCGCGCACCTCGACGGTCTGGTCGATATCGCCCAGGGCCAGGCCACGGGCCACGGCGGTGACGGCGATGACGGGGTTGGCGACAGAGCGGGCGACGACAAAGGCGACAAAGGCGACGACGGCGGCGGCGACGAGACCGATGAGGAGGATGATATTGCGCAGTTCAGTAACGGCGGCAAAGGCCTCGGCCTCTTGCATGCCGATGACCATCACCCATTGTGTGCCCGGAACCGGCACCGGGGCGTAGGCGCCCACCACGCGGGCATCCGCATAGTTGGTGTAGAAATCGACGCCCTCACGCCCGGCCAGTGCTTCGCGCACGCCATGAGTATCGACCTTGAGCTCCAGTTCGGCGCGCTCGTTGATGATACCCAGACGCCTCATGTCATCTGTGAATCGAGGTGGAGTGAATACATAGCCCTCATTGTTCATCAGATAGGCATCGCCGGTCTCTCCCGACCAGCCCAGTTGCATGATTTCGACAAAGGCGTTCGTCGGCAGAGTGGCAACCATCACGCCTACCTGACGCCCCTCGGATACGACCGGGTATGCGACAGAGATGATGACGTTGCCCGTATCACGAGAGATAATCGGATCTGAAACGACGGCCTCACCGCGCAGCGCCTGCTGCATGTAAGGTCGGTCGGCGAGTTGGTACTCGGCATCGTTATGCGATGCAACACTCACCCCATTCATATCGGTAAGGAGCATCGTCTCATAGATCCCCAGAGAGCCATGATATTGCTTGATGGCCTCTGAGGCGGTCTGACGGTTCATAGAACTGACACGGGCCAATTCGGCGATCATTCCCACTTCGGAAAGGCGCTCATCAACCCATTCCTGTACGGCCCATCGTTGCAGGTCGCGTACCGTGACTACTTCCTCTTGGGCAAGTTCTCTCAGCGCATCCTCGCTCCGAATGAAGGAGATAACGCCTATGGCGATGAGCGGAATGACCGAGAGCGCCAGGAATAGAATCAGTAACTTGCCCTTGAGTGAGCGCCCAAAGCCGAGTCCGTGCGATTTGGTATCAGCGAATGTTTGCCGTGCGGTAACCACAGTAGTCCCCCCTATTGTTTGTGAGAATTGACCAATGCAATCGGGGATGCCCCACATCTGTATCCGATCAGTCAGGCCGCAACGCTCTGCGAATTATCAGCCCTCCCCCTCCCAGTTGATGATCTTGACCGACCTGACCTGCTTTGGATCCGAAAAACGCGACACGATCTGGATTTACCATCGGCACCGTCCGGCGATGGTCTATAAGCGATGTGTGATCTTTGCGTTAAGATAATGCAAACCCCCAGGGGGTTTCGGGTGTGTCGATGCCGGCCGACCAGTTTGTCACCGCAATGTCGAGGGTTTATCCAAGCTTTACGGCATAACCATCGCTTCTTTACTGCATTCTGGGTGTGCCTTCGCTATACTGATCTTTGTGCCTCAAAACACACATGGATCCGCCAAGCCATATCAAGGAGCCTGTCGTAACGAGATGATCCAGGTTACAACACTGAACGGTCGCCAGATATATGTGAATGCCGAACTCATCCTCTTTGTCGAGGCCACTCCGGATACGATCATCTCGCTGTCCGGCGGTGAGCGGGTGATGGTCAAAGAGTCGCCGGAGGAGGTGGTGGCTGCGGTGCTGCGCTACCGACGGTCGGTAAACGCCGGTTGGACGGGCGAGGCGCCGAACAGGGCAGAGGATGAGGAGAACTAGCTAGATAGAGACGCGGGGTGGGCAGATCGCCGATCTGTTCATCCATATCTCATGCTACACGTTCGAGGGAAGATGGAACTATCGACGATTATCGGATTGGTGATCGCGCTGTTCTCGCTGGTCGTAGGGCTTATTCTGGGCGGGGGCGTCGTACAAAAGCTGTTCGATCCCGGGTCGCTGCTCATCGTGTTCGGCGGCACCTTTGGGACCCTGTTCATTAGCTATCCGCTCAAGGCGGTTCTCGGATTGCCCCGGGTCGTGTCTCTCTCCATCAAAAAGCCCGGCATCAACTATCAGGACGCCATTGACCTGCTGGTGAACCTGGCTCAACGCGCCCGGCGCGACGGTCTGCTCACACTGGAGGAGAGTGTGCGGAGCCTGGATGACGAGTTTCTGCGCAAAGGGCTCATGCTCGTCATCGATGGCATCGACTCGTCCACCGTACGCGATATCCTGCAGACCGACCTGGAGATGATGGGCGAGCGCCACCAGACCGGTATCAGCATGCTAGAGTCAATGGGGAGCTTTTCACCGGCCATGGGGCTCATCGGTACCGTCATGGGATTGGTCAATGCGCTGGGCAACATGACCGACCCCGATGTTCTGGCGGCGGCGGTTTCGGTGGCGTTTCTTACCACGCTATGGGGGTGCTTTGCCTCTAACGTGTTGTGGATCCCTCTGGCCAACAAGCTGCGGGCCAATGATGAGGCCGAGGATAGCGTGCGCCGATTGATGATCGAGGGGATTCTGGGCATTCAGGCCGGCCAGTCACCGCGTATCGTTCGTGAAAAGCTAGAGGCGTTTCTGGCCCCAGAGGCTCGCGCAGGCGAGATGGGGGAGTAGGCGGTGGCGAAAAAGCGCCCGTCGGCGAATAGTGGCGGCTGGATGCTGACCTACGGGGATATGATCACCCTGTTGCTGGTGTTCTTTGTTCTGCTCTGGTCCATGGCGCAGGTGGATATCGAGCGATTTCGCACCATGGCCGAGCGGTTCAGTCACACCTTTGGCACCGGAGGAGGCTTTTCGGTGCTGGATCTGGAAGAGACGGGGTCGTGGGTGACCGAATACTCGATGCCCGCCGAGCTAGATATGCCCATGCGCTCGTATGATGCGCTGGATGTGACGACAGAGCTCGGTAACGCCGTCTCAGCAGCGGGCGTCGAGGGCGATATCAGCATTCGAACTCATATGGAAGGGGTGATCGTCAGCCTGCAAGAGTCGTTGATCTTTCCGCCGGGTGGTGCCGAGCTGCTCCCCGAGGGGAAGAAGGTGCTCGACGGCATCATCGAGGTGCTGGCCGACATGCCCAACCCGATCCGTGTGGAGGGCCATACGGATGATCGCCCGACAGAGAGCGCCGTATATCCCGGTAACTGGGAGCTGTCGGCGGCTCGGGCGATCAGCATCGTGCGGTACATGGAGGCGCGGGGCATCGAGCCCGAGCGACTGTCGGCCATCGCCTGTGGACCGTACCAACCGATATTCCCGAACGATACGCCCGAGAATCGCCGGCGTAATCGCCGGGCCAGCCTGGTGATCGTCTACCCACTGAATAAACAGGATTACGTCGTTCATAAATTCCCCGAGCTGGCCGAGCTGGAGAATCCTATTCTGCACGATACAGCGCCGGACGTTGACTGATGTCGCACATGCCCGATGCTGTCACCGATGGATGATTTTGTACGACAGGAGTGAGCCGGATGACGATTAAGGAAAAAGCGATGTCGTTGCCCAAGAGCAGCATCCTGATCATTGTACTGGTGGCCGTTCTGGTGATGATGATCGGTGTCGGGGTCTATGTGACCTTTTTCGCCGATGCGCCGGTCGTTATCGCTTTCGGTCAGGGGCAGGCATTGCAGGAAGAACCCGAGGGCGTGGCGCCCACCAAAACGACCGCTCAGGATGGGTTGCCCACCTTTTACCCGAGACCGGGGCAGGGGATCATGTACGACGTGGGGCCGCGCATCGTCAACCTGATGGATCCGGTGGGGCGGCGTTATCTCAAAGTACGAATCGTCGTCGAGTTCTTTCCCCCAGAGCCGGGCTACTACCAGCTTCCCGACGAGGAACGGACTGTTGCGCGGGACGAGTTCCTGGCGAGCATCGACGAGCGCAAGCCGCTCATCGACGATATGCTGACCAGCCTGCTCACCAGCAAGGCGTATGAGGATATCTACAGCCTGGACGGAAAGAACCAGTTGCGCTCCGAGATTCAGAATCTGTTGAACCAGACGATGGGGGGCGCACAGGTCATGGCGGTCTATTTCACCGATTTCGTCGTTCAGTAAGGTAGAGTTTCTGTGCTTCAAGAACACCAAGGCACCCTGAGCCAACACGAGATCGACGCGCTGCTGAGTCAGGTGACGCAGGGGTCTGCCCCTGCGTCGGAACCGCAGGGGGCGCGCCGGGGCGAGGCGTCGCGTTATGATTTTCGCTCTCCGGCACGTTTTTCGCGAGAGCAGATGCGGACGTTGCGGCTGGTCTATGAAGACTTTGCCCGTCAGTGTAGCTCGTCACTCTCTGTGTTGCTGCGCAGTGAGGTCGAGGTGCGCCTTACCCATCTGGAGCAGAGTTCGGGACAGTCGCTTTCGTCCATGGTGGGTGATGCCTCCTCGGCCATCGTCAACCTGATCCATATGGCGCCGCTTCCCGGCAGGGCGTTGCTCATCGTCGAGGCAGATCTGGTCGCGATTTTGGTCGACCGGGTGCTGGGCGGGTTGGGCCGTCCGTATATCCGGAGAAAGCGCGAGATCACCGACATTGAGCGCTCGCTCATGGAAGAGGTGATTCGCCATATGAACCGGGGGTTGCGCACGGCATGGAGCAAGGTGACCGAGGTCGAGCCGGAACTGGAGAGCAGCTCGCTGGATCTGGAGATCATTCAGAGCGCCCTGGGCGACGAGATCGTCTTTGCCGTACTGCTGGAGGTGCTGGTCAACGAGGTTTCGGGCACCATGGCGTTCGTCCTGCCGCTGACGCTGTTACAACCCATCGTCGGGGCGTTGCGCCCCCACCTGCTGGTGATGCAACACCCGGAACAAGAGGTGGAAGAGGACGGACGCTCGGCCGCTCTGACTCTGGAGCAGGCCCCTGTGCCCGTGACGGTGTTGTTGGGCACCGCCGATCTGACATTTGGCGAGTTGCTCGATCTTTCTCCCGGCGATGTGCTTTGCCTGAATGTGAGCGTAAACGATGATCTACCGGTCACGGTGAACGATGTGACCAAGTTTCGATGTCGACCGGGTACCCGGGGCAAGCAACTGGCCGTGTACATCACGGATACCGTAATGTAGGGCGAGGGTCGTAGCGTAAAGGATAGAGAGATGATACCTGATGATGACATCATCCTGAGCGATGACGAACTGGAGCAGCTCCTCTCGCAGGGTGTTGACGAGACGCCGGATGAAGAGCTCGAGCCGGGCCCTGTGGGTGCTCCGGATGCCGGGCCTGCGTTCGTTGACGGCTATGATGAGACCTATGAGGACGAGCCCGAGATCGAAGCCGAACCGGCCGATCTTTTGACCACGCAGGCGGATGCGGCGGATGAATCGGCCGGCGCCCAGGCGCCTGTTGCGACTCTGCAGCGAGAGAGTGCCGTTCGGCGCCCGAATAACGGCGAGACGGTGCAGGTGCAACCGGTCCAATTCTCGCCTCTGCCGCCGGTGGGCAGCGCGACAACTGCGAGAAGCTCCGAGTTGGCCATGTTGTACGACGTGCCGCTACAGATCACCGTCGAGCTGGGGCGCACGCACATGTCGGTGCGCGAAGTGCTCCGCATGGGCCCCGGCGCGGTGGTCGAGCTGGAACGCTCGGCAGGCGAGCTGGTGGACATTCTGGTGAACGGCGTGCTGTTCGCTCAGGGGGAAGTGGTGGTCGTGGATGAGCAGTTCGGTGTGCGCATCACACGGCTGGTGGGCCGCGACAACGACGATCCATCCGTCGATCTGCCGACGAGAAAGGGCAGATAGCTCATGGCGGGAGAGCCCGATCTGGTCCAGGTGATGCTGCGCGCGGCGCTGGTCATTGCGCTGATTATTCCGGCGATGCACCTGTTGCGGCGGCTGATGGGCGCGGGCGTCGGCGCGACACAGCGTCGACATCTGCGGGTGATCGAGAGCCGCGGGATTGGCCCCGGCCAGGTGCTCCACCTGGTGCAGGTGGGCGATCGGCATCTGCTCATCGCCGCGCATAAAGAGGGCGTTTCGATGCTCTCCGAGGTCGAGATCGAGGTGGTGGAGGATGAGCCCGTCCCCGTTGGGATAGGACGTCCTGTGGCTGTAGAGGCTCTGCTGGCCCGATGGCGCGATTCGCGGCCGGGCCGCTGGCTGGCCGAGCAGACGGGCGGCCTCTCGGACCATGGAGGCCGCACATGAGGAGCCGTCGTCGCCTGATCGGCTCGATCCTGCTTGCGCTGCTGGCTCTGATGTTGACGGGCTGCACGGCCGAGGATGCGTTGCTCACCGAGCGATTCATGGCCCCACTGGAGAGCGAGCCCGAGTGGGGGGCGGCCGTTCAATTGCTGGTCATCCTGACGCTGGCATCGTTCGCCACGGCCATTCTCACGCTGATGACGGGATTTACCCGCATCGTCATCGTGCTCTCTTTCGTGCGCAATGCCGTGGGTACGCCGCAGACGCCGCCCACACAGGTCATCATCGGCCTGAGCCTGATATTGACCTTTTTCGTCATGGCGCCGGTATGGAACGATATCAACCAGAACGCGTTGCGGCCCTATCTTGAGGAGCAGATTCCCCAGTACGAGGCACTGAACCGCGTGGAGCAGAGCATGCGCGAGTTCATGTTCCGGCAGACGCGGGAAAAAGATCTGGCGCTGTTCGTACACCTAGCCGATATGGAGCAGCCCGATACGCCGGCGGATGTGCCCACTCATGTGCTCATTCCGTCGTACGTCATCAGCGAGTTACGCACGGCCTTTCAGATGGGGTTTGTGCTGTTTGTGCCGTTTCTCGTCATCGACCTGGTGGTCTCGAGCATGCTCATGGCTATGGGCATGATGATGCTGCCGCCATCGATGATCTCGTTGCCGTTCAAAATCCTGTTGTTCGTGATGGTGGACGGCTGGCATGTGATCGTGCGGTCGCTGGTGGAGAGTTTCGCTATTTGAGAGGATAACCGGGCATGACCATCAGCTATGTGCTGGATCTGTTCCGTGAAGCGATGACGCTGGCCATTATGCTATCGACGCCCGTTCTGGCGGTGAGCCTGATCGTCGGTCTGGCGGTGAGCTTTTTCCAGGCTCTGACGCAGATTCACGAGATGACGCTCACCTTTGTGCCCAAGTTGCTGGGCATGGTGGTGGTGCTGGCGCTTTTGGGCTCGTGGATGTTGCAGAACATGTTGCGCTTTGCGGAAAAGCTCTTTACCAGCCTCGCTCATTTCGCGGCATAGGAGGCAGGTTGTTATGCCGTGGACCATCGCCCAGGCGCAGATATTCTTTCTGGTGTTCGTGCGCG
>JBMNOI010000141.1:0-9087 GCA_050942995.1 Anaerolineae bacterium | reverse complement strand
GTCGGCCGGCATGGTGAGCAGTTTCATCATGTCCTCTTTGCAGAGGGTGACGCTGCGGACGATGCCACGAAAACGCTTCTCGCTCATAGTTCTCCTCTGGATGAGAGACGGATGGGTCGATGATTGTCCGATCACGTACCGGTATGCTCGAGAGTGAAATGCTGTCTGGTATGACGAATGCGCCCCGAGACGAACCCATCTGCAAAGCCTAGAGGGCTTTGTAGTAGCGCACTGTGGGCAGCCCGATCATGCCCGCCTTTTCGTAGGCGCGTCGGGCCGGCGCGTGTGATGGGTCGCCCCCGGTGCCCACGATGGCCAGTTTCATGCCGGCCTCGCGCATCTTGTCGAGGGCAAAGAGATTGAGTTTCGTGGCGATGCCCTGGTTCTGATAGTCGGGATGAACGGCGAGGAACCAGATCTCGCCACTCTTTGCTTCGAGATCGAGCTTCCAGATGATGAACCCGGCGATATGCTCTACGACCTCGGCAACAAAGGTCTGCGTGGTCTCGGCCTCTTCCCGGCACATCGCTTCGATCATTTCCAACTGTTCCTTTCGCCCGTGGGGAAAGACCAGATGATAGATCTCGGCGCCCAGGATCTCCTCAAACGACTGAAAGACTGGCGCCCAGGCGATTTGTGAGATGTGGAGCACGGCCTCGATATCATCCTCGACCAGCGGGCGTATGTTCAGCATCACGGCATATTCTCCCGAAAAGCAGATCGGCTCGATTCAGGCGAGATCGGCTATCGTCATTACAATCCACTTGCGAGAGCAACCACCGGAGTAGAAGCGTATAGCTTCCACTCCGGTAGATGCCTTCATCGGCAACGCCTAGCTCCTGAACTGGGGCATATAGTCGGCATGGGCGATGAGCAGCTCGTCCATGATCTTGCGAGCGGCGCGGGTATCGTGCACGTAGGGACAGGCCAGCAACGCCTGGTAGAGCGTTCGCCTGTCACCGCTTAGCGCGGCATCTACCGTTAGCTCCTGCCAGTTGATGATGTGCTGGGTGATGCCCAGCACCGCTTTGGGCAGTTCGCCCGTGGCGATGGGGGTGGGGCCGCGACCGTCGACGATGCAGTGCCCTTCGATGATTGCGCCATGAGGCAGATTGGCGATGGCGCCGTTGTTGGGAAAGTTCATCCCGCCCCATTCGCGCCCGTCGTTGGTGATGATGCTGACGGCGATACCCAGAGCGTGGCGAGGATGGTGCATCGACATATAAGGGCGGGTGTCGTCATAGGGGGCGCCCTGAATCATCTGATCCACATATTCCCACAGGTCGCGCATGATCTGATCGCGACCGCCAATTGTGGGGTCCTCCCAGCGCTCGCGCCGGCTCTCCATGGTGGCGTCATGCTCCCATAACATGCGCGCATGACCGGGGCATACCATCACATAGCCATAAGTCTCATAGATGCGCCGGGCGAAGGTCCATTCGCCGTCATCATCCCCCATCGATTCGATCAGCTCGGCCATTTTGGACTCCAGCAACGGGTAGCCGTCCTGCCCGCGGATGTTCAGTGAGGTGACCCAGGTCATGTGGTTTACACCGATGGCGCGGGCCCGCACATCCTCTGGCGGCACCCCCAGCCAGCCGGCCAGGCCCTCGACGAATCCGGGGAAACAATCGCACACGGCGATGAACTTGATGCGGGTCTCGCGACGTACGGCATCTGCCACAAAGTTGGTGGGATTGACATAACTTATCGCCCAGGCGTCGGGGCACAGCTCCTCCATCATCCGGCAGTAGCTCAGCGTGGCCGGAATGGTGCATTGGGCCATGAATGTGCCGCCCGGGCCGGCGGTCTCGTCGCCGCATATCCCGTGGCGTGTGGGAATCACGAAATCCTGTCGCATGGCCTCAATACCACCGACTCGATATCCGGGAAAGACAAAGGTGGCGCCGTCCAGCGCCCGTCGGGCGTCCGTGGTACAGGTGAAGGTGAAATCTGCGTCGGCGCGTCTGGCCATGGCCTTCCCCAGTTCGACCAGTCGGGGCAGGCGCAATTCGCTCAGGTCCATGAGGCAGATCTCACTTCCTGCCAGTGCTTCCTTGTTCTCCAGCAACGCCTGAAAGATGGATAGAGTGAAGGGACTGCCGCCGCCGAGAAAGACAAGCTTTTGCGCACTCATGGGGCTCCTTTCGGGATGTAGCTACAGCACGAGTCGGTCGAGCCATCTGCTTTCCGGGCTTTTCACGGGCGATTGTAACATGCCTGATCGCATAGTTGAAGCGATAGAACCTCATCCGTCGCGCCATCAGGCGTCGATAGCGCTCTTTTTTGGTGTCCTGATGGTTGTACGGTATAATCTCGGCATTATGGCGCCGGCACCTCTTGCACGGCGCGTAGAAATGATGAGGTCGATGCCGCCTCCCCAGAGTCGGTGTGTGCCGATGTCGGCAGCGTTCCATGGATGGATTATGGTGGACGCAATCTGTTGTTTTGGCCGGCGGGGAACCGCCTCGGATTACTCTGGGGAGCGTGAGACATGATCGTCATGAAATTCGGTGGCACTTCGGTAGGCACGGGTGAGCGCATCGCCAATGTAGCGCACATCGCCGCGCAAACTACCGAGCGCACCGGCACTCCCCCGGTGGTGGTGGTATCGGCGATGAGCGGCACAACCGATAGCCTGCGTCGCGCCGCAACCTCCGCCGCCTCTGGCGACCACCAGACTTTTCGCCTCATTCGCGACGAATTGCAACAGCGACATGAGCAGGCGATCCAGGATTGCGTGACCGATCCCGAACATGCTCGTGGGCTGCGCGCCGAGATCGAGACCCTGCTCAACAACCTGCAAAACCTCTGCCAGAGCATCTACACCCTGGGTGAGCTGACCCCGCGTGGCCTGGATGTGGTCTCGGGGATGGGTGAACGCCTGTCGGCGCGTATCGTCGCCGCGGCCATGCTCAGCCAGGGAGGCAAGGCGCAGACGGTCGAGGCGACGGATATCATCGTGACGGACGACCGTTACGGCAGCGCCACCCCTTTGATCGATGAGACGGCCGTTCGTGCCCGGGCGCGCCTGTTGCCCATGCTGAATCAGGGGGTCGTCCCGGTGGTCACGGGCTTTATTGGCGCGACGATCGAGGGCGTCCCCACCACGCTGGGTCGCGGCAGCAGCGATTATTCGGCCACAGTTCTGGGCCATTGCCTGCCTGCCGATGAGGTCTGGATCTGGACGGATGTCAACGGGGTGATGACGGCCGACCCGCGTATCGTCCCCGATGCCCGTACAATTCCCACCGTCTCGTATGCCGAGGTGGCCGAGCTTTCCTTCTTTGGCGCCAAAGTGCTTCATCCCATGACCATTCAGCCCGTGGCCAGTATGAACATCCCGGTGCGTGTGCTGAACTCGTTCAACGCCGATCACCCCGGCACCGTCATCTGCTGCAATACCGACAACGGTCCCCTGATCAAGGCCATTACCGCCATTCGCGACCTGAGTCTGGTGACGGTCGAGGGGCGGGGGATGCAGGGCGTTCCGGGAGTGGCCGGCCGGGTGTTCTCGGCGGTGGCCCGCAGCAACGTCAGCATTCTCATGATCACCCAATCTTCATCGGAGCAGAACATCTGCTTTGTCGTTCGCACGATAGATGCGGCCGCTGTGGTGCGCGAGCTGGAACGAGAGCTCGAGCACGAGCTGGCGCGCGGAGATATCGACCGGGTGAGGCGGCAGGATGAGGTGGCCATTGTGGCGGTGGTGGGCGCCGGCATGAAGGGCAAGCCGGGTATCGCTTCGCGGGTATTCGGGGCCCTGGCCGAACGACAGATCAACATTATCTCTATCGCTCAGGGATCTTCAGAGTATAACCTTTCGCTGGTTCTGGATCACAACGATGTGGACGAGGGGGTGCGCGCCATCCATAGCCAGTTCGAGTTGCACAAGACTGCTTAAGGGAGGGCCGATGAAACCGATTCGAGTGGGTATTTTAGGCGCTACGGGCGCCGTCGGCCAGCGATTTGTTCAGCTTCTCCAGGGCAACCCCTGGTTCGAGATCACTGCTGTAGCCGCATCCGAGCGTTCGGCGGGGCGACCTTACTCCCAGGCCTGTGAGTGGCGCCTCTCGGCCGATTGTCCGGAGACGGTGCGCGATATGATCGTCCAACCTATCGAGTCCGATCTGGATTGTGATGTGGTCTTTTCGGCGCTCCCCTCCGATGTGGCCCTTACCGTCGAGGAGCGTTTTGCCGGGGCCGGCTATGGCGTGCTGAGTAACGCCAGCGCTCATCGTATGGCGCCGGATGTGCCGCTGCTCATTCCCGAGGTCAATCCCGATCACCTGGCTCTGGTGGACGCCCAGCGTGCCCGCCGCGGTTGGGACAAGGGCTTTATCGTGACCGATCCCAATTGTTCCACCGTCGGCCTGGTGGTAGCGCTCAAGCCGCTGCATGACGCCTTCAAAGTGCGGCGGGTGATCGTGACCACCATGCAGGCGCTCTCCGGCGCGGGCTATCCGGGCGTGCCCTCACTGGACATTCTGGACAATGTGGTTCCCTATATCGCAGGCGAGGAATCCAAATTGGTGCTGGAGCCGCGCAAGCTGCTGGGCGCTCTTTCGAGAGACGGCGGTGAGATCGTGCCGGCCGATATCGCCATCAGCCCATCGTGCAATCGGGTGGCGGCCCGCGACGGCCACCTGGAGGTGGTATCGGTCGAGTTCGAGCGACGTCCCTCGATGGATGAGGTGGTCGAAGCGTTGAGGGGATTTGAGAGCGAGCCCTATCGTCTGGGCTGCCCGTCGGCCGTCGATCCCACCATCATCGTGCGCGATGAGCCCGACCGCCCGCAAACGGTGCGTGATCGCGACGCCGGAGCGGGTATGGCCGTCACCGTCGGGCGGATACGTCCCTGCGAAGTGTTCCATTACAAGTTTGTCGTCCTTTCACATAACACGATACGTGGCGCGGCGGGCGGGGCCATCCTCAACGCCGAGCTAATGGCAGCCCGGGGGATGATCGCATGAGTGACGACGCGCTACATTGGGAACGGGGCACTATGGCCGACCTGTTCGGCGACTGGGTGATCTATCGCAATATGGAGCCGGTCGATGCGCGCCTGCCGGGTCTGCGTGAGACCTGGGCCGAGGCCGGGCTGCCTCGCTATTATGTGCCGCGCAAGACGACGGCCGAATATGCCGGTGTGCTGTATCGCTATCTGCAGCAGACGCAGAGGCTTCGCGGCGCCGAGGCGCCGCTGGAACGTCTGCTCTTTGTGGGGGACACCCCGATGAACGACGGCACGGCCGCCCGCAATGTGGGGCGTTATCTGCCGGTGCTGGGGTTTATCGCCGCGGAAAAGATGGCCGAACCCGCCCGGATCGACATCCAGGGCGAGCTGATGCTGGCCAACCGCTGGGAGGCGCTGCGCGACTTTTTGTCCTGGGTGCAGGCATCGGGCTTTGTAATCGATGAGGGGACGGCGTTGCTGCTGGACCTGGACAAGACCTGCCTGGGCGCTCGTGGTCGCAACGATCGGTTGATCGATGGGGCGCGGGTACAGGCGATCTTGCGCACCATGCGCGATCTGCTGGATGATGAGCTGGACGAGACGGCCTTTCACGCTGTGTATGATCCGCTGAATCAGCCCGAATACCATTTCTTTACCGCAGACAATCAGGATTATCTGGCCTATATCACCCTGATGATCGTGGGGAGATGCTGTGCGCCGGAGGAGCTGTGGGAGGGGCTGGAATCGGGTCGTCTCGCCCATTTCGAGGATTTCGTCGAGCTGTGCCACGGGCGCTGCGCCGCCATGTCCGTGGGCCTGAGGCGAGCTCATGATGAGGTGCGCCATGGGCTGGAGGTCCGGGATCCTACGCCATTCAAGGCCTTTCGTCGCGCCGAATACCTGGAGACTGTATCGCGCATGGACGTGCTTCCCGAAGGCGCCCTGCCGAAGGATGTGCTCCATTCCGAGATCGTGTTGACGGCCGAGGTGGTCGATATCGCCAACTGGATGTCGCAGCAAGGGGCGCTGGTGTTCGGCCTGTCGGACAAGCCGGATGAGGCGGCCATGCCCGACCTCGAACGAGTGGCGGAGGGCTATCGACCGCTGCATCATACCCCCATGAAGGTGTACGGGAACAGGCTGTTCTGATCGCCTGCCGAATCGCGTATGATGGGCTCCATGTTGACCGGCATGGAGCCTCTTTTTTATGAATTCCCCGCGTTAGAAAATCCATTCGAAAGGACGGGCGATTCGTCAGTCATGCGCCTTTTGGCCGTTGAACCGCCTTGTGGCGCATGATATAATCGCGACAATAGAGTCACTCGCCGCGGAGTTTGCCGTATCGATTACCCTTTGTCGTCGGCCTTTGGGCTCCCCACAACAACCCCTCACAGATCTCTGGATCCGATCTTCCGCGTATCGATCCTCGCGAGTATGTACGGCCTTGTGGTTTCCCGGCTGCCCGGCATCGCCGGTGTGCTTTGTGTACCGTTTGGGCGGCCGATAAAACAGGATGGAATATGGACATCTGGGACGCACGCACTGTGCCGGTGAGAGAACATATCGGCACAGAGGATATAAATACCCCTGTACCGACGGGGGGAATGGTTGGCGTGGCGGATGCCTATGACCCCCCGCCGGAGCGAGAGCGGTTTGTGCCGATGCAATGGCAGCCTCACCCCGAATTGCGAGGCAAGCGCCCCGCAGCCCGACGCGCCAGACGGCGATGGCTTGTGGAACTGCCGATGTTCATCGTCATTGCGTACGGTCTAAGCTGGCTGGCCTGGCTGCCGGGGCTTATTATGGCGCCGGAGCGGGTATGGTTGTATCCCTTCTGGCAGGCGGCGTGGGCTTTTTGTCGAAACGCGACACCTGCAATGGCGGCATTTCTGGTGACGATCTCTTTGTGGGGAAAGCGGGATGTAGTGGCCCTGCTGCGGGGAATCGTCCGGCCGCGAGTCGGGCCGGGCTATTACCTCCTTCCCCTGCTCATACCGGCCCTGGCTCCTCTGGCCGCTCTCTGGCTGCATCCGGATGGGCGCCAGCCCCTATCGCTGCAATGGCCGTCACCGGCAACCATCTTTTGGAGCCTGCAAATTGCGTTGGGCGAAGAGATCGGCTGGCGTGGCTACGCCCTGCCCCGAGCCGCACAGCGTTTGGGGTGGCTGGGGGCGGCCCTGCTGGTCGGCGTTCTATGGGCTCTGTGGTATCTGCCGCAGTTTCTTGTGCCGGGGACCAATCTCTACGGCGAACCCTTTCCGGTCTTTTTGTTGATTATCGTTCTCTATGATTCGACGATCTTTACCTGCCTGTACGCCCGCACAGCGGGGCGACGGGGCGGCGGCGCATTGCTGCCCGTCATCCTTCTGCGTTGGGCACAGGGGGTCTGGCTGGAGGCGTTGCCCACGCCCTCGGATGCTCTCTTGCCTGCGGCGGCGGCGCTGGTGTTTGTCGCCGGATTTGCCTTTGTGACCATGCCTCGCCCTTTGTTGCGCCGAGGGGCCACAGACTCAGAGGTTATGCGCCCCATTTGAACGCTTCTACGTGATCTGCTTTATTTTTGCGTCGTCTTTACATGATGCGCCGTCCGATATGCTACAATCAAGGATAATCTGGTCGCACCATCGAGCTGACCGGACACGAGCAACATCCCGAGGGGGGCGGGGCGTAATGGGCTGGCGATTCTCTGCTTCTGTGCTTCCATTCTTCCTGGTCACCGCCATGTGCGCCGGTTTGGCCGCGCACGCCTGGCGCAGACGGGCTACTGCGGGGGTTGTCGCGCCGGCCGCTTTGATGTTCACACTGATGATGTTCGGTACGGCGACCTATGCATTCTCCTACGCCATGCAGTTGGGAAGCACCCGCCTGACCGCAGCCATCTGGTGGTCTCGGATGAGCGCTCCGGGTGCTTTGATTCTGGGATCGGCGTGGTTGCTCTTTGTTCTGGAATACACCGCACGACATGCTCGTGTGACGCGGCTTGCCCATCGCTGGCTGTGGTTCATTCCACTGATCGTTGTGCTGGCCAACTGGACGAACGACCTGCACGGCCTGTACGGGACCTACCGTACGCTGCACATAACCGAGACGTACTCGGTGTTGCTGTGGGATCGCGGCATCATACATAATGCCGGTCTGGCATACAGCTATATAGCGGGAGTCGTCGGTATTACTCTGCTGGCACTGTCTGCGGTGAGCACGCCCGCTCCCTATCGGCGCCAGGAGATCTGGCTGATTGTGGGCGCTCTGGCGCCCCTATCCGTTCATATCATCATGACCACCTTTCTCCCCTCGCGGATCGATATCGATCCGACCGCTTTTGCCATGGCCCTTGCCGGTCTGATCTGGAGCCACGGGTTATTCGGCCTCGGCCTGCTGGACATCGTTCCGATGGCTCAGGAAATCGTCCTTGCGGGGTTATCTGACGGCATCATCGTACTGGACGAACGAAACAGGGTGGTGAGCCTGAATCCGGCAGCCGAGAGAATCGTTGCCCGATCTGTCGAAGAGGTGGTTGGTCTACCGATCGAGCCCCTGCTCCCCACGCATTGTCTTCCGGCCGATGATGATGAGGATGCGCTGTTCGACTGTGAGAATGAACAGGGGCGACGTAGCTATGAGGTTCGTTACGCTCTACTCCGTCGCCGTGACGGATACTTTATCGGGCGGCTGGTGACGCTTCATGATGTGACGCATCGGCTCCAGATGCAGCGGGCGGTCGAAGAGGCTAAAGAGAGTTACCAAACCCTGTTCGACAACGCCGGTGATGCTATCTTTATCCATGATCTCCACGGACGATTTCTCGAGGCGAACCGGATCGCCTGCGAGCGCCTGGGTTATACTCGTGATGAACTGTTGCAGATGTCCCCGCAGGATCTGGATGACCCGGAACATGCGGCTCGAGTTTCCGATCGTATGGCAAAGCTACAGTCCGCGGGGTATGCACAGTTCGAAACGGTGCATCGTCGTCGTGACGGGACAACCTTTCCCGTCGAAATCGTCGCGCGTGTCGTCGAGTATCATGGTGAAAAGGCCGTTCTTGCCGTGGCCCGTGATATCACCGAGCGCAAGCTGGCCGAGGCCGCGCTGCGCTGGGATGAGATGCTCATAGACACCCTGATGGAGCAGGT
>JBMNOI010000140.1:0-9182 GCA_050942995.1 Anaerolineae bacterium | reverse complement strand
GCGATGACGACGGCGCGCGCGGCGAATTCGTCCCCGTCGGCCAGGCGAACACCGGTCACGATATCCCCCCGGGTGAGGATCTCGTCCACAGTGCCCTGAGCCAGATGCAGGTTGGGCGTGGCCTCCAAGACGTGCTTCATGCTGATGGAATAGAGCCGCCTGTCGGCCTGGGCGCGCAGCGTCTGCACGGCGGGCCCTTTGGAGGGGTTCAACCGGCGGATCTGGATGCAGGTGCGGTCGATATTGCGCGCCATCTCGCCGCCCAGAGCGTCGATTTCGCGCACAAGCTGGCCCTTGGCCGAACCGCCGATACTGGGGTTGCATGGCATATGAGCCGGCAGATCCAGATTCATAGTCAGGAGTAGCGTGCGGCGCCCCATGCGGGCCGCGGCCAGGGCGGCCTCGCAGCCGGCGTGGCCGGCTCCCACCACGATGACGCCATATGTGCCGGCGGTTGCGGCTTGAGTATGGATGGAACTATTCATCGTTTGATGTCATAACCTCTAGCAGAAACCGATGGGCCACCGCCCGAAAGCGGCCCCATTCGACCCAATCAGGGTCCAGCGCCTCCAGTTCGTCGGCGATAGCGCTCAACTCTTGCAGCGGCACCTCGCGGTAGCCGGTGATCCTTTCGCCCAGATCCCGAGCCTGCACCTCGCCATCCTTTAGCGTGAGCAAAAAGACGTAGGATACAAAGGGTATCTCGCGTCCCGCATGTCTGAAGCGATAGTGCAAAATACCCAGAAATCGCTCGATCTGCGCCGCGTGCCCGGTCTCTTCCATCGCCTCGCGCAGGGCGGCGGCGATCAGGTCCTCGCCGGGATGCACCCCGCCGGTGAGCAGTCGATAGACACTCTGAGGATAGAACGATTTGGTATGTAGCAGAAACCGCCCGTCGGGGCGGCGCAGCGCCAGCACCACCTCGGCGGGGCGTCTCTGAGCAACCCCCGACCAGTAGTCGAACTGATTCGCGCTCACATCCAGGATGTAATGGCGTGTCTCCGGCCGTCCGTAGCGTTCGACGGCCACCTCAATTCCGGCGACAAGGTGTTCACTCGTGACCATGGCGTATACTTCTCCCGGACAAGGCATATGATAATGCGGCGCGAGGCGGGCGATTCTCAGATCTGCTCCAGTTCACGACACAGGATGTCGTAGAATCGATCGCGGGCGTGCCGTTCGATCCAGGGCTCGTGCCCGCAGCGCTCCAGCAGTACAAAACGAAAATCGGCCACCACGGAAGACAGCGGCTCATACACGCCCCGGGCAGGATGAGGGTCATGGTCACCGTGGATGGCCAGCACCGGGCAACGCACCCGACCGGCCAGGGCCAGCAATGCGCCACGTTTCCTCAACACCTCGGCCTCGCCCCAAACCCGCCGATAGATATTGCCTTGAAAAGTCACCGTATCGTTGGCGACGGGCAGCGGATCATATGTATCGGCGGACGATAACAACGAGCCCATCCGGGCCAGGACCTCATCTCGATTCTCACGAGCGGGATCGGCCAGACGGCGAGACAGCGCGTCGATCTCGGCGCGCGCGGCGGCGTCCAGGCGGCTCAGCCGTGTGGGCATGATGTCGGCGGCGTCCCGAGACTCGAAGGGACCGCTGCCCACCAACACCAGTCGGGATACCAGCGCCGGATGCTGTGCCGTCGTAATGAGGGCCAACCAGGCCCCCCACGACCAGCCGATCAGCGCCATCGGTGGTGTGCCATGGGTTTGCAATACGGTCCGTAACTCGTCGACCTGCCCCTCGATGGAATCGGCGGTCTGCAACGGCTCCAGCACCCCCCGATGGGCGGCGAGTTCTCGGGCGACGGGCGCCATGCTCCCCGGAGCGCCCGGTCCGCCGTGAACGACGGCGACGCGATAGGGGGCATGGCCATGGAATCTGAGATTCTGCATCGGCGTAAACTCCCGGATCGGGCGATACAGACCGAATCGTCGGCCCGGATGAGTGCGTATAGAAAGTGAGTCACTCGATTATAGCACAGGGCTGTTCCGTGGCGAACTTTTATTCGGCGTCCAAACCGGTTATGATCAAATGAGGAGAAGAGTTCGGCCGGATCGCGTTGGCGCACGAAACGATCGAATAACATCGGCATGCACGTCGTCTAATCATAGAGAGGATCGACACGACCATGGCGACCGAAGGTCGCTCGGAGGAATACCGCCCCGAAGCAACTTTGTCGGGCAAGGGAGAACCCTCCGAGGCGGAACTGATTCAGGCTGCTGCAGGCGGCAATGTGGGGGCTTTTGCCCGACTCGTAAGCCGCTATCGAGGGCGTGTGTTGTGCACGGCCTATGGTGTGGTGGGGTCGGCGGCAGAGGCTGAAGATGTGGCCCAGGAAGTGCTGGTGCGTGTGTGGCGTAACCTGAGCGAACATCGTCAGAAGGGGGCGTTTGCCGGATGGGTCTATCGCATCACGGTGAACGCCGCCATCGACACATTGCGCGAGCGACGCCCCGAGGTTGAGCTAAAGGATACCCATGGCGAGCCCCGGGCATCGGCGGAAGAGATCGTGCTGTTACGCGATGAGGCCCGTCGGGTACGCAGAGCCATCGAGGCGTTGCCGCCCAACACCCGCGTGACGCTGATCCTGCGCGAGTACGAGCAGTTGTCGTATAAAGAGATCGCTCAGGTATTACAGATTCCGATCGGTACGGTGATGTCGCGCCTGAGCTATGCGCGCAAGTTATTGAAAGAGACGCTTGATTCGGTAGAGGGAGATGGTTGATGGAACATCCCGGTGATGTACAGCTCCAATCACTGGAGGATGGGGAGCTGGATCCCGACTCTGCTCAGCGCCTGCGAGATCATATCGCTTTCTGCCCTCGTTGCGCATCCCGTCTGGCCGAATGGCGGCGATTGAGTCTGTTGGTGCGTGAGACGGCGCCTTCGCCGGCGCTGTTTTCATCCGAAGGCAAGTTCTGGGGGCGGTTGGCAGGTCGGTTGAAGCGGCCCGGGCGTTCTTCTCGCTGCAGGCCGGTATGGCCGTGGGTGCCCTTTATGCCCCCTGTGCTTTTGGGCGTGTTTAACAGTGTGGCACAGACGTTACTATCGGCGGCGTTGATTATCCACGTGCTGGCGGGCCTGGGGGTGTTCAACCCGGCCTCATTCATCACTCAGGGGCTGATCGGTCTGGCCCGCTGGCCTCTACTGGAATCGACCCTCTATCGCTGGTTGGGGTGGAGTTCTGAGCAGGCGGTTCAGGTACTGATCGGGCCGTGGAGTCGGTTGGGTTATGACGGACAACATGCATTACTGTTGTTGACGATAGTAACGGTGTTGGGGATCGTCTTGTTGCTGTTGCTGGTACTGTCGCTCTGGTGGGCAGTGCTTTGGATGCAACCTCATGCTCATGGGTTGAGACGGAGGTGAGAGGCGATGGAATACGGACGGATTATTAAACGAGCCATCGATGTGACGTGGCGCAACAAAGTGCTCTGGATCTTTGGTATTGCGATAGCGTTGTTTTCCGGCGGTAGCGGCGGGGTGCCGAATTTTCAATTCTCGTTCAACAGGTCGGATGTGGAGAGGTGGTTCGACGGGGTCGGCCCGCGCATACCCTTCTCGCCATCGCCTCGAATGGGATCCTTGTTCGATCCCGCTCTGGTGGCCATGGTGGTGGTTGCCATTCTGGCCTTTGCCCTGGTGTTGTTTGTGGCCAGCATCATCGTGCGATATACCGGCGAAGGCGCTCTGATCGGTATGGTGAACGAGATTGAAGAGGTCGAGAGCACCAATTTCCGCTCGGGTTTGCGTACGGGCTGGAGCCGGCTGTTGCGCCTGTTCGCCATCGACCTGCTGATCGGCATTGTCATATTTGCTGTGCTGGTGGTGCTGGTCGTCATCGCCGGTATCGCTGTGGCGGCGACTATTACGCTGCTGTGGCTTCTGTTTCAGGGCGGTGAGGGATTGGCCGTTCCGGGGGGCATCGCTACCGTGATCGGTCTGCTGTTGTTCATCCTGGTGGCCGTCGCTATCGCCCTGGTGGTCAGCGGCGTCGTGACGATCGTGCGCGAGATGGCCTTCCGTACCTCGGTCATCGAGCGGCGTGGTGTGTTCGACTCGCTGGGCGCGGGGATTGCGCTGTTGCGCACGCGCCTGCGTGAGACGGGGCTGATGTGGCTGTTGTTGCTGGCCATTAATCTGGCGGTGGGGATTGTCACCGCGCCGCTGGTGCTTCTTGGGATAGGGGTTATCATCATCCCGGCGTTGATCGGCCTGCGCGTGGGCGAGACCCCTGTGGCGGCGCTGCTGGCGGCCGGACCGTTTATCCTGCTGCTGGTTGTGGTGGGCGCTCTTTTGGCCGGCGTGTACACCGTCTTTCAATCCGCTGTGTGGACGCTGACCTTCCGTGAGCTGCAAGCCGGCGAGATCGTCGCAGAAGCCTGAGGCGGCCTCTGAAAAGTACGGACGGCAAAGATATCGGGCGGAGGAGAGCGCTCTCCTCCGCCTCACTTTTTCGATGGACAGAGGAGCCGGGGCTTTTCTGAGGGTATGGCACGCGATTTGGTATTTGAGTCGTTTTGTGATACAAATAAACTTGTGATATATTTCACATTGTGAGATTGACCCCACCGGCCAGATTTTCGTGGCCACGATGAGCTCATTGCCGAGCTCTGGAACCAGGGCAAGGACGATCGATTTCAGGGCTCGCGTGGCGCGGCACCTCCTTTTTCGATTCCTCATGCCTCGGATTCAACTCACTCATCGCCCGGAATAATCTGTGTGTCGGGTATTGTTCTACCCGGCTCGAGTCGGCGGGTTGTCGCATACACCCGATACCGAGTTCGTATCACTCCATGGCTCTGTTTCCTCAACGAGTGTGGTAATCGCTGCAAACGTTCGTTTCGCCATGCCTGTACGCGTGAGGCGGCAGGCATCTATTGCAGTATATTACATTTCGATGAGGCAAGAACCATGAAGAGAGCGATACGTGTCAGTGACCGGAGCGGCGGGCAATATCGGTTATGCTACGATCTTTCGCATTGCGGCCGGTGAGATGTTTGGCCCGGAGCAACTGGTTATCCTCCAGCTGCTCGAGATCAGCCCGGCCATGAAAGTGCTGGAGGGAGTGGCGATGGAGATAGAGGACTGTGCCTTCCCTCTGCTGAAAGATGTGGTGTTGAGCGACGATTCGGCGCGCGCTTTCAAGGATACGAACTGGGCCCTGCTGGTGGGTGCGCGGCCGCGTGGCAAAGGGATGGAGCGAAAGGATCTCTTGTCGGCCAACGGCTCGATCTTTGCCGCTTAGGGGCGGGCGTTGAACCAGAACGCCGCCGATGACGTGCGGGGGGTGGTGGGCAACCCGGCCAACACCAATTGCCTCATCGCGATGCGTAACGCCCCGGATATTCCTTCCGAACGCTTTACAGCCATGACCCGTCTGGACCATAACCGCGCGATGAGCCATCTGGCCCGCAAGGCCGGTGTGTCGGTGAAAGAGGTCAAAAAGGTGACCGTCTGGAGGAATCATTCGACGACCCAGTATCCCGATGCATTCCATGCCGAGATCGGCGACGATATCTGGCTGAGGGACAAGTTCATCCCCCTGGTGCAGCGCCGTGGCGCCGCGGTGATCGACGTGATGGGCAAGAGCAGCGCGGCCAGCGCTGCCCAGGCGATCATCGGTCACGTGCAGAGCTGGCACCGGGGTACGCCCGAGGGAGATTGGGTGAGCATGGCCATCCCCAGCACCGGCCAGTACGATACCCCTCGTGGTATCATCTACTCCTATCCGGTGACCATCCGTGATGGTCGCTATCAGGTGGTGGAGGGGCTGGAGCTGAGCGACTTTGATCGGGCCAAGCTCGCTCTGACGGGTGAAGAACTGCTGGAAGAGAGTGCGGCGGTATCCGATATGATGGGCATGGATGCGGCACTGTTCTTGCGCTAATCAGTACAACCTGACACATTCTACTCCTCAGGCACCGGGGCGATAGCGCCCTCGCGCATCATCAGATCGATCAACTCGCGACCCTCTTTGATCTTTTCATTGACCCGGGCCTCCAGTTCATCCCGCGTCATGGTGATACCGGCCAGTCCTTGCCCGATAGCCTTCATGCCCACGGCGATGGCCTCCCGGGGGTAGACCTCGCTGTCGCTCATGCTGGGCACGATATGCTCATCATCCAGGCCCAATTCCTCACCGTAGCGGGCGATGGCGTCGGCGGCGGCCAGGCACATCTCGTCGCTGATGGAGCGGGCGCGCACGTCCAGCGCACCGCGGAAGATGGCCGGGAAGCCCAGCGAGTTGTTGAGCTGGTTGGGAAAGTCGGAGCGGCCCGTCCCCACGATGCGGGCGCCGGCCTCTTTGGCCTCCCACGGCCAGATCTCGGGCACCGGGTTCGAGCAGGGAAAGACGATGCTGTCCCGAGCCATGCCGGCCACCCATTCGGGCTTGATGGTGCCGGGGCCGGGCTTGGCCAGGGCGATGCAGACATCGGCGCCGCGCATGGCCTCGGCGATGCCGCCGCGCAGGTCGTCGACATTGCTCTCCTGGCACAGGCGCCACTTGTCGGGAAAGTCGGCCTGGCTCTCACGCACATCCTCGCGCTCGCGATGCAGAATGCCTCGGCTGTCACAGGCCACGATCTGGCCCATGCTCACGCCGCTGGCGAGCAGCAGGCGCAGGGTGGCCACGTTGGCCGCGCCCATGCCGATGAGGGCGATGCGGATATTCTGCAGTTCGCGCCCGGTGATCTTGAGGGCGTTCAACAGGCCGGCCAGCAGTACCGTCGCCGTGCCCTGCTGGTCGTCGTGGAACACCGGAATGGTGACGTCGGGATCGGCGCGCAGGGTGTCGAGCACTTTGAAGCACTTGGGCTGAGCGATGTCCTCGAGGTTGATGCCCCCGTAACAGGGTTGAATCAGACGCACCGCCTGGATGATATCATCGGCCGATTTGGTCTTGAGGCAGATGGGCGCGGCGTCCACACCACCGAGATATTTGAACAACAGCGCCTTGCCTTCCATCACCGGCATGGCAGCCTCAGCGCCGATATCCCCCAGGCCCAGCACGCGGGTGCCGTCAGAGACCACCGCCACGGTATTGCCCTTGTTGGTCAGATCGTAGATCAGACCGGGATCCTCGTTGATAGCCAGGCAGGGAGCGGCCACACCGGGCGAATACCAGATCGAAAGGTCATCCAGGCTGCGAATGGCGCATTTGGATGTCGTCTGAATCTTGCCGCGGTAATATCGGTGCAGGCGCATCGCCTCTGCCGAGGGCTTGTCGGCTCTGGCTTCGAGTTCATTTCTGTCACTCATCAACTTTATCCTTCCCTATTATTGTAATTCATGCGTGGGGCATGATTATTCATATGTATCGTGCGGGACGCAGTGTCCGAACATAAAAAGACCCCGCGCCATTCTACCGTAGAGGGGCTCTTCTGTCGAATGGGCGGGATCGATGTTTATCGTTTGGATGACGATCAGGGCTTGACGCAGGCGAGGACCAGTTCGGCTGCGGCCACCATATCGTCCAGGGCCACATACTCCTGGCAGGTGTGTACCTCTTGCATGCCGGCGCTGATCTGCACCATGGGGATGCCGGCGGCATTAAAGATGTTGCCGTCTGAGCCACCGCCTGAAGGGACCATGCAGGGCTCGATATCCAGAGATCTCATGGCATCGGCCACCAGGCGCACGATGGGGTTATCTTCATCCAGGTTGTAGGCCTCGTAGGCGCGGGTAACCTGCACATTGACGGTGGCGCCATGAGCCTGGGCAGCGCTCTCCAGAGCGTTTACCATGGCGCCGGTCTGCGCCTCCAGCTTGGCGGTGTTGCGGCTGCGGGCCTCACCGCGCATTGTCACCCGATCGGGCACGATATTGGTGGCGTCGCCGCCGTTGATGACGCCGATATTGGCGGTGGTCTCTTCGTCGATGCGCCCCAGAGGCATGGCGGCGATGGCCTCGGCGGCGACGCGGATGGCGTTGATGCCCTGTTCCGGATGGGCCCCGGCGTGAGCCGAGCGGCCATGAACGGTGGCGACCAGAGAGTCTTGTGAGGGCGCGCTGACAATAATGATGCCGCGGCCGCCTCCAGAGTCCAGACCGATGCCCATACGCGCACGCAGTCGGCTCATATCGAACGCCCGCGCTCCGGCCAGGCCCACCTCTTCCTCCACAGTGAACAGGATATCCAGTGGCCGACGGGGCATGTCCTCGTCTGCCGGCACCTGCAATACCTCCAGAATGATCGCCACGCCGGACTTGTCGTCGGCCCCCAGGATGCTGGTGCCATCGGAATAGATCACGCCATCGCGCACGACTGGGTTTATGCGGTCGCAGGGGGTGACGGTATCCATGTGGGCGGTGAGCAGCAATGGGTCGCCCTGCCCGTCGAAATGGGCCAGCAGGTTGCCGGCCTCATCGGTCTCGACGTCGGCGCCCAGATCGTTGAGATACCGGACGATGGCCCGGGCAACCTCTTCCTCTTGCCCCGACGGGCTGGGGATACGCACCAGGTGCAAAAAGGTCTCCAGCAAACGTTCGCGATGGATCATGTTCTCTCCCTATTCATGTGTCAGGCCATCTCGGCGACCCGTTGTAACAGTTCACGGGCGCTGCGACGATTGGCCTCGGTGGATGCGCCGCCCAGCATGACGGCCAGCTCGTCGATCCGCTCGTCCAGAGCGAGCTCACGAGCCTGAGATATGGTGCGTCCCTCGACCACCTCTTTGGCCACGCGAAAGTGCTGCCGACCATAGCAGGCGATCTGGGCCAGATGGGTGACGCAGAACACCTGGTGATCGGCGGCCAGTTGCCACAGTTTTTGTCCCACCACGGCGCCGGTGCGCCCGCCGATACCCGAGTCGATCTCGTCAAAGATCAACACCGGCACCGGGTCGATATTAGAGAGGGCGGTCTTCATCGCCAGCATCAGGCGTGAGGTTTCGCCGCCGGAGGCGATGCGCACCAGCGGGCGGGGCTCCTCTCCCGGGTTGGGGGCGATGAGGAACTCGACACGATCCAGCCCGGTGGCATCAAAGGCATAGCGTCGACCGTCCACCTCGGCGCCCTCATCATCCTCGGTGTAACGCATGTCCACCATAAAGCGGGCGTTCTCCATGTTCAGATCGGCCAGTTGCTCCTCGATATCCCGGCTCAGTCGTCCGGCGGCCTCGCGGCGGGCGGCGCTCAGCGCCTGTCCGCGGGCGGCGATG
>JBMNOI010000139.1:0-9183 GCA_050942995.1 Anaerolineae bacterium | reverse complement strand
ACCTTCGGTGCTAGCGGCACCACTGGCGACTTTGTGTCTCGCCTGCTGGATTTGATCCCGAACATGCCCCCCTCGACCCGGCTGCTCTTTGTCGAGAGCAAGACGCTGCCACGCAATCATCCCATCCTGCGCCTGGCCGACACGATGGAGGACGGCTATGTGCGCGAGTTCAGCGTGCCCGAATCGGGCAATCTGAGCAACTGGGTGCGGCGTCGGGCAAAGGAAAAGGGTGTCGAGATCGACCCGCGGGCGGTGACCATGCTGGTCACCTATGTGGGGCAAGATCTGCGGGCGCTGGATCAAGAGCTGGAGAAACTGGCCGCCTACACCGACTATACCGGCACCATCAGTGAGGACGATGTGCGCGCCATGGTCAGCGCCGCGCGCGAGGTCGACATCTTTGCGCTGGTGGATAGTTTGGGACTGCGGCAACGCGCTCAGGCCATGCACCATCTGCAGGTGGCTCTGGCCGATGGGGCCAATCCGCTCTATCTGTTGACGATGATCGCGCGGCAGATTCGGCTCATCATGGGCGTCAAAGAGCTGGCCGATGAGGGCGCCAGTACGCAAGAGATCGGCCGCCAGATGGAGATTCGCCACCGGTTCATCATCGACAAGCTGTTGCGCCAGGCGCTCCAGTTCGATATGGCCGAGCTGGATGCGCTCATGCGTCGCGTGCTCGAGATCGATCAGGCCATCAAGACCGGTCGTGTAGAGGGCACCCTGGCGTTAGAGATGCTGGTGCTCGAGGCCTGCCGCCGGTCACGCCGCCCCGGCGCCGCCCGCGCTCACCAGGGCAGGAGGCGCTCGCGCACCCGCTGAGCCAGGGCCAGCTCCTCCTCATCGCCCGAGCCCAGATCCAGGTAGAGCTGTAGCGGATGGGCGATGCGCAGTTGCGCCGGCGTCTCTTGCGCCTCCCACAGGATGCTCTCGTCATAGGGCCGGAACACGAATACATAGGTCTTGCCCGCATCAGGGTTCAGGTTCACTCGCTGAACCAGGTCGTCTACCGGGCCGGTCCAGTAGAGAGAGACATATGCCGTTTTGTGGTTGTCGCCCAACAACTGGCGTGCCCCCGACCAGAGCGTCAGCGCGTAACGGTCGCCCAGGCTGTCGTGCATACGACCGATTCGTTCCTCCAGTCGCTCCACATCCTCCCATGAGCGGTAGGTGCGAAAGATGCTGCGCCGCAGATCGTACCGTTCGGCCCATGCGTCCAGCAGGGCGCCCGGCGCGGATACTTCCAGTCCGGTGCGGCTTTTCTTGACCAGCCCCTCGTCCGCCAGCGAAGAGGTGACCATGCTGGCCATACCCAGGCTGATATCGGCCGCGGCGGCCAGATCGCGCATGCTCCAGCGCCGTTCGGTGTCGAGCAGCAGACGGCGCACCACGCGCTCGGCCTTGCCGTCAAAGGGCGCCTGAATCACTTTTTTGCGCACGTGACGATTGGTCTTGCCGCTGATATCCAGAAACAGGGTGGGCAGATCGATCCCGGCATTACCGGCCAGATCAAAGTAGGCCACCCCGGCCTCCCGGCACAGGGCGCGGGACTCGTCGCCGAAATAGGGGGCAACCAGCGTGGGCACCGCCTCTATGCCCGCCTGGGCGACCTGTTCTACCCCCCTCTCGTGCAGCCGCTCGATGATGCGCTGTACCTCCTGGGGGTGTCCGTCGGTCAACGGAATGCAGAGCAGATCCAGCTCGGCGCCCGATCGACCGAACGCCACCCGCAGAGCCATGCGATACAACCCCTGGATGCGCCCGGGGAACCGCCGAATGGCGCGAAAGGTGAGCTTGGGATAAAGCGTGTCGAAATCTCGTAGAAATAGCGATTGGACTTCTGCCTGACGCAATCAGACTCCTCCTGCAATGTAGGGCGTGATAGGGGCCGACCCGGCGATATGGCGACGGTTAGGTCAGCCGGAGCAACCGGGCGGCGTTGTCATAATATATCTGACGCAGTACTTCATCCGGCAGGTATACCCCATAGATACGCCAGCGTCCCTGTGGCGGAATCTCGCTGCCGGGTGCGTATTCGAAATGTTCATCCGCCGTTTCGAGAAAACGGAAATAGGTCTGGAACGTGATGATCTCGGGCGATTCGTCCGTGCCGAACAGGATGCGGTCGGTGTAGCGCAAGAACCACGAGCGGGCGCTGTATGGCGCACGACCCAGCTCGGCGATGCGCGCCGAAAAGTCGGTATACATGTTGGGGTAGCGATCCAGCATCTGCGACACAAAGGCCAGATTCTCGGGATAGCAGCCCACATGGGCGGTGATAAAGGTAGTCCCCGGGTGTGCCTCGATGGTGCGATACAACGACTCGATCAGCTCTTCGAACGAGGGAAACTCGGGACCGTAAAAGTGCCAGTCAGGATGGCGCTGCAACTCGTCCCATCGCTCGTTCAGGCGGTCTAGCGGCCGGAAAAAGGCCGTAGGATCGGCGCTGTGGATGAGTACCGGGATCTGCAGCCCGCCGGCGGCATCCCACAGGGGCGCCAGACGTTCGTCATCGGGCATGACCAGGTGGCCCTCTGTATCGCGGATGCGCAGTCCCAGCTCTTTAAAGATCTTGAGCCCACGGGCTCCCGCCCGGACGTCCTCTTCCAGCGCGGCGACGGCTCGTTCAGTCCAGCCCGGCGTGCCGAGATCGCTCCAGTCCACATTGCAGAATGTGACGAATCGGCCGGGGTAGGCGGCATCCAGCGTTTCGATGCGACGTTTGAGGGCGTCGCCGGTGCCGCCGCTGAGGTTGACGATCGTTTGCACCGAGACGGTATCCATATTGTACACAACGCGGGCCAGCCCCTCGCCCTCGAATCGAGGGTCTCCTGCGGGCAGGTGGTTGTGTGCGTCGATGGCCGGAAACTTGCTGTGCGTCACCAGGTGCTCTGGCACGACAAGCTCTGGCCGAGGCGTGAACTCTTGCACAGACAGGTGATGTGGCATGGCGAGTCCCCCCTCTCTCATGGCCCACAAAAGGGCGATCTTTGGCGGGTATTGTAGCGCGAGGAGGACGTTCTGCCAATCTGTGCGACGAGTTATGAGGATCGATCCTGTCAATTTCGCGCAAAAACGGCGCGCCGGAACGATCATTTGACACCCTGTCGCTGTCATGCTAGAAACTCTGTAACAACTGCGCCGCCCGATGTCCTGTCTGTGATGGATGGGACAAGGGGGGGCGCTCATTTTAGGAGAGCCCGAACATGGTCAATGCATTGCGCATCCATCCTGACGACAACGTGGTGATGGCCCTCTCCGATCTGCCGGCAGGTACGGTGCTGGATCTGGGCGGCGATGGTGATGTGCTGAACGTCCGCACGTTGGAGTCCATTCCCTTCGGCCACAAAGTGGCTATCCGCCCTATCCAGCGTGAGACTCCGGTGATCAAGTATGGCGCCAGCATCGGCCTGGCCAGTGACGATATCACACCGGGACAGCATGTGCACGTTCACAATCTGCGTAGTGTGAGAGGAGCCGCCACATCATGACCGGCAATGAATTCATGGGTTATATGCGCAGCGACGGTCGTGTCGGTGTGCGCAATCTGGTAGCCGTTATCCCCTCATGTGGCTGTTCATTGCATGCCGCTTCGCTCATCGCCGCACAGGTGGAAGGGGCGGCGCTTGTCGGCTATGACGGGGGTTGTGGTCAGACAGAGACGGACATTGAGCTGGCGACTCAGCTCCTGTCGCAGTACGGACGGCACCCCAGCGTGATCGGCAGCATCGTCGTCAGCCTGGGTTGTGAGACCCTTGACGCTGTCGATCTGACCCGTCGCATCAGCGGGGGCGTGGCGCCGGTCGAGCTGCTGGTGATCCAGGAGTTGGGCGGCACCCGGCGCACGGTGGAGAAGGGTGTGGATCTGGCCCGCAAGATGCTCTCCGGCGTGCCCAACCTGCGGCGCGAACCCTGCCCCGTCTCGGCGTTGACCATCGGTCTCGAGTGTGGCGGTTCGGACGCTACATCGGGTATGGCCGCCAACCCCGCGATGGGCGCGTTCAGCGATATGATGGTCGACCACGGCGCTCAGGTGATTCTGGCCGAGACCAGCGAACTGCTGGGCGCCGAGCATGTGCTCGTCGATCGTGCGGCCGGCCCCGAGGTGGCCCGCGACCTGTTGCGTACCGTGGCCGAGTGCGAGCGTTTTCTCAAGGCCACCGGTGAGGATTTTATGGGCAAACAGCCCAGCCCCGGTAACGTGAGGGGGGGCATCACCACGGTGGAGGAAAAGGCCCTGGGCGATGTGCTCAAGGGCGGCTCGACGCCGGTGGTGGAGGTGTTGAGCTATGGGCAGATTCCCTCAAAACCCGGCCTCTCGTTCATGGATACGCCGGGCAACGACCCGGCTTCGGTGACGGCGCTGGTGGCAGCCTGGAGCCAGATTGTGGTGTTCACCACCGGGCGCGGCAACCCCATGGGCAACGCCATTGCGCCCGTTATCAAGGTGACCGGTAACGCCGCTACCTATGCCCGTATGGGTGACGATATCGATATCGATGCGTCGCCCATCATCAGCGGGACCGAGACGGTCAAGCAGGTGGGGGCGCGCATCTACGATCTGTGCCTGCGGGTGGCATCGGGCGAGCAGGCCATCGCCGAGGCGATGGGGCACGCCGAGTTCACCATGCTGCGCTACGGGCCCATCTACTGATTCCGTACGATAACAGGACGGCGCCGGTGGACGACCGAATACTCGGTCGTCCACCCGGCGCCGTGTGTATTTTCAGACCCGTCCGCAATGAGTCTTATTCGCCGAGCCAGTGGTGAGGCAGCAACTCGCGCAAAGTGACTATGACATCTTTGGCTACCATGACCTCGGCGTTCCGATTCTCGGGATGAAGCTGGCTGATGAACTCACGACAGCGCCCGCATGGCGGTAGAACGCTCCCATCCCAGTCCAATGCGATCATCTTGAGCACCCGACTTTCGCCCGCCGTGACCATGGCCGCGGCGGCGGCATGTTCGGCGCAAAAGCCCATCGAACATGCCGTGTCGATACACACGCCGGTATACACGTTGCCATCTGCCGCGAGAATGGCGGCGCCCACGCCACCCGCTTCGGCAGTCTCGGAGAGCTTGCGCGGATTGATAACAGCCCTGGCCCGATCGTACAGCTCATCGAATGTCATCTGTGTTTCTCCTGCGTATGAACACCAAATATAGACGCGAGGGATCGCGCACGCAGTCCCTCGCGCATTTTCATACATTTGAGACGCGTCCCTTAGCGGCTGCGCAGCGCCGGGAAGAGGATCACCTCACGGATGGATGACTGGTCGGTGAATAGCATCACCATGCGATCGATGCCAAACCCCAGCCCGCCGGTGGGCGGCATGCCGTGCTCCATGGCGATGAGGAAATCCTCGTCCATGGGATGCGCCTCGGTGTCACCCGCCTCGGCGTCTTTCCTCTGGGCGATGAAGCGTTCCTGTTGATCCAGCGGATCGTTCAGCTCGCTGAAGGCGTTACCACACTCGATCGCGCCGATAAAGAACTCGAACCGCTCTACCAGATGCGGCGCATCGGCCTTTTTCTTGGCCAGCGGCGAGATTTCGACGGGATAATCCAGCACAAACGTGGGCTGGATCAACGCAGGCTCGGCCGTCACCTCGAACAGTTTCTCCACGAGCTTGCCCCAATTGGGCTGCTTGCTCACGGGGATATTCCGCTCTTCGGCAGCGGCCCACAACGAGTCGTAATCGGTATACTCTTCGATGTCGATGCCGCTATGCTCCCGGATGATGTCGCGCATGGTCACCCGGCGCCAGGGAGGCGTCAGGTCGATCTCGTGCCCCTGATAATGAATAACCGTCGACCCCATCACCTCTTGCGCCACCGTCGAATAGAGTTCTTCCACCAGCCGCATAATGTCAGCATAGTCGGCATAGGACTGGTATACCTCGATGACGGTAAACTCGGGGTTGTGCCGCGTCGAAATGCCCTCATTCCGGAAATTGTGACCGATCTCGTATACCCGATCGAACCCGCCGATGATGAGCCGCTTGAGATACAGCTCGTCGGCAATGCGCAGGTAGAGGGTTCTATCCAGTGCGTTATGGTATGTGGTGAACGGCCGCGCCGCCGCACCGCCATAGATGGGCTGCAGCACCGGCGTCTCGACTTCGAGAAAGCCGTGCTCGTCCAGAAATCGGCGTATGGCGCTGATCATGCGCGTGCGGATGGTGAAAATTCGCCGCACCTCTTCGTTGGCGATCAGGTCCAGGTAGCGCTGACGATAGCGCGTCTCGACATCCTTGAGGCCGTGCCACTTTTCGGGCAGGGGGCGTAGCGCCTTGGAGAGAAACTGCCACTCGGTGACCTCGACGGTCACCTCACCGGTGCGTGTGCGGAAAAGCCGCCCGCGGACCGAGGCAAAATCGCCCAGATCGACCGTCTGGCGAAACAGGTCATAGCTCTCTTCGCCCAGCACATCGCGCCGCAGATAGATCTGAATACGCCCGGTGCCGTCGGCGATGTGGGCAAAGGTCGATTTACCCATGACGCGGATAGCCACAAGGCGGCCGGCCACCTGTACCTCGGGGCCCTGTTCTCCCTCGGGAACACCCTCATAGGCTGCCAGAGCTTGATCTATTCGATGCGTTACCGATACACGAGCGGGAAACGGATCCACTCCGCGCCGGCGAATCTCGTTAAGCTTTTCGATACGGTGTTCTCTGCGGTCGTTCGTATCGGAATCTGTCATACATGCACCTGCCGAATCTCGATCTATGGGTTTCCCCAAAGCTGTATCGTCAAACTGTGCCTCCCCAGAAGGTTCCGGGTAACGGTAAGATATATCTGGAACACGCCCTGTATGTGCCATCTTGAGAGGCGGTCTCTTGACGACCCGGCGATCAGGAGGGGTTCGTGGGATGGCCCCGTGAGGCGATCCTTTCTATTCGAGGCTGATGATCTCGAACGTCGAGACGCCGTCCGGGGTAGATACGCGCACCTTGTCGCCCACACCATGGCCCATCAGCGCTTTGCCCAGGGGCGACTCGTTCGAGATGCGTCCGGCCAGGGGATCGGCCTCGGCACGCCCTACGATGAGATAGGTCTCGGGCTCGTAGCCATCCTCTGCAACCGTTACACGTACCCCCAGCGCAACTTTGGACGCCCGCTCGCTTCCCTGACCATTCTCTTCCAGCGTGACCGAGCTGGACAGGATCGACTCGATATCGCGAATGCGTCCCTCGACGAATGCCTGCTGCCTTTTTGTTTCCTCATAGCCGGCATTTTCCGAAAGATCACCTTCCTCAATGGCCGATTTCAGCTCTGCCGTCACCTGTTGTCGCTTGACGGTGCGCAGGAACTCGAGCTCTTCCTCAAGTCTGCGTCGGCCTTCAGGCGTGAGAAAATGGGTTCTTTCCGTCATGGCTTGAATCCTTTTGACTCGATAGCAAAAAAAGCGCCCACAGGCGCAAAGGGTATACGGGCCAATTTCTGGTTACAGTTATCTATTATAATGCGATCCCTGTAATTAGGCAAACCCAACCAGTATGGAACAGAGCGGTTTGTCCCTGTGCTTCTGTAGACGCTGGGCTCCGGCCCAGCCGATAAGATTCGATGGACTAGTCGGCAGGATGTCGCGATCCTCGGCCCAGCGCCGTTACGATCAGATCTCGCACCTCTTTCGGTGAATCGGTCACAACAAAGTGATCCAGATCCTCCGGCGAGATGTTGCCTCTGGCCAGCGTGGTGTCGCGCAGCCAGTTCAGCAGGCCCTCCCAATACTCTGAACCGAACAGAATCACCGGAAAGTGGGTGATCTTGTTCGTCTGAATTAGCGTGAGCGATTCGAACAGCTCGTCCAGCGTGCCAAAGCCGCCGGGAAAGATGACAAAGGCCTGAGCGTATTTGAGGAACATGGTTTTGCGCACAAAGAAATAGTGAAAGTCGATGGAAATATCGACATAGGGGTTGGTACCCTGCTCAAAGGGCAGCTCGATGTTGAGCCCCACCGATATACCGCCGCCCATCTGAGCCCCTCTGTTGCCGGCCTCCATGATTCCGGGGCCGCCGCCGGTGATGATGGCCAGCCCTTCCTCGGCCAGCAAACGGGCCGTCTCGACGGTTGCCTGGTACATCGGATCGTCTTCTTTTGTGCGCGCCGATCCAAAGATGGTCACCGCCGGCCCCAGCTCGGCCAGGGTATCGAACCCCTCGACAAACTCGGCCTGAATGCGCAATACCCGCCAGGGGTCTGTATCGGTAAAGGGGAGCGCCGGGGCGGGGCGGTTGAGCAACCGCTCATCCTCTGTCTCTCTTTTTCGCAAAAGCTGATTCGGATGCACACTGGACAACCCGCCGTTTGCACGGTTCTGGTCGACCGGTCGTCTCTTCATCATCCACTCTCGTCCTATCTCACGCCCGGCGTGAGATAAAAGAGGTCGCCCCGGGCACGGGCGGTTCCCGTGCGGCGAGAAATATCTCCGGGGCGGCCTCGTCGATTTTGCTTATCCTTCTGCCAGGGCGGCCACGGCCTGATCCAACCGGGCCAGAACTTTTTCGCGTCCCAGCACATCCAGAGTGCCAAAGATGGGCGGAGCGACGCTCTTGCCGGAGCAGGCCACACGGATGGGGCCGAAAAAATCGCCGGCCTTGACACCCTGTTCCTGGACCAGTGCGCGAAGCTGCGTCTCGATGGTCGCCTCATCAAACGGCTCCATGGTCGCCAGCGCCTCCCGTGCGACGGCCAATACCTTGTGTGTGGCTGCGCGATCCAGCCGCTTGGGGATCAACGCATCGGTCTCGTAGGTGATTTCGTCGACAAAGAAAAAGTCCACCAGATCTACGGCATCCTGCAGCGTGCGGATGCGCTCGCGGATGAGCGGCGTCAGGCGCAGCACCGTCATATAATCAGCGGCCAGCCCGGCATCCAGCAGGACGGTGAGCAGACGACCGGCGAGGTCGTTCTGTCCCAGCTCGCGGATGTAGGTGGCGTTCATGTGCTCCAGCTTGTCGTATGAAAAGGCGCTGGGCGATTTGCTCACCCTGTCCAGACTAAAGTAGCGAATCAGTTCGTCCCGGCGGAAGAATTCGGTCGACCCGTCGTACGACCATCCCACCAGCGCCAAAAAGTTGCACAGCGCTTCGGGCAGATATCCGGCACGGCGAAACTCGTGTATATAGGTGAACAGTTCGCGGCCGTCGGGGCGCTTTTTCTTTCGCTTGCTGAGTTTG
>JBMNOI010000137.1:0-9426 GCA_050942995.1 Anaerolineae bacterium | reverse complement strand
TCCGCAGCATCCACACCGCCGCCCTGGGCCATATGGGGCCGCCCGCCGCCACGACCACCGTACGGCGTCATTGACTCTTTCAGCAAAGCGCCCATATCGACCGGAACATCATCGGCGCGGGCGAAACACACCTGCGGAGCCGGCTCGGTAACGGCCAACAGGGCCACGGTGCCGACCTGTCGGGTCAACCCCTGCGCGAGATAGCGCATGTTCCCGGCATCATAGCCTTCCAATAAACGGCACACCAGCCGCAACCCGTTCCATTCCTCGGCGTTGGCCGCCAGACGGGGCAACTCTAGATCGAGCAATCGCGTCCGCAATTCATCCACGTGACGCCGCGCCGCTCCCTCGGCCTCAGCCAGCCGCCCCACCGCATCGGGGAGCTCGTTCACGCCCACGCTCATGCGCCCGGCCAGCATCTGGCACAGGGTATCGCGGGCGCGATAATCGACCAGAGCCCGACGACCGCACAAGAACTCGACCCGCGTCCGGCCGCGACTGCGCTCCCAGCGACGGATATGGATGATGCCGACCTCGCCGGTCGCGCGCAGATGAGTGCCGCCACAGGCGCACACATCAAAATCCTCGATGGTCACGATGCGGACGGGCCCGTGGATTTCCGCGTCGCGGCGCAATGCCGTGCCGGCGGCCCGGGCAGAATCGTAAATCTGCACCTCGATGGCGCGATTCGCCGTCACGATCTCGTTCGCCAGATCCTCCACACGGGCAACCGAGTCGGCATCCAGAGAAGAGAGGGACACATCGATGGTGCCGGATTCAGCCCCCAGGTGAAATCCCACCGTCGCGCCGCCCAACACTCGCTCGAATGCCTGCGACAGGATATGCTGGCCCGTATGCTGCTGCATATGATCCAGCCGACGCTCCCAATGGACGACGCCCCGCACACCCTCATCGGCCAGAGGCGCCGCCAGCACATGAACGACCTCCGGGCCGGCGCCCTGCCCGTCATCCTCCAGGACCTCCACCACCGGTACATCGTTCAGGGTGCCCGTGTCATGGGGTTGCCCGCCCGATGTGGGGTAAAAGGCGGTGGCATCCAGCACCACCGCCGGGCGTCCATCGTATTCGAACGAACGCACCACCCGGGATTCAAAGGTGCGCAGATATGGATTCTCCCAATAGAGGCGTCTCGTCGCCATCAGCCCCCTGTTCGGCATCAAGCGGCCATTCAACGGCCGCCCGGAATGAGCAATCATCATGCCCTGATGATCATCAGGGTATGATTATAGCATAACCCCATAGTGCCCGCTACCCGTTACCGGCCTCCACCAGCTCGCCATAGCAGCCCTCCTCATCGGCGGAGAGACAGCGCACCATCGCGAAAGTATTGGTCAGGTCATCTCGGGCCGGCACCGACACACGCACATAGTGATCCGTCAGGCCGCTCCAGATCGAGTCGGCGCTTTCGCACGTCTCGAACAGCACCTCCACCTCGTCACCCACCAGTCGGCGATAGAACGCCTCCGCCGACCGGCGACCGATGGCCGTCAACGCCTCGCTGCGCTTTTTCGCCACGCGGGGATCCACCGCGCCGGGCAACGACGCGGCCGGAGTGCCGGGACGCGGCGAATAGCGAAAAACGTGCAACCGTGAAAAAGCCAGTTGTGCGACCGTCCGGGTGGTTTTCTCGAACTCGTCATCGGTCTCGCCCGGAAAGCCGACGATGAGATCGGTGGTAATGGCCATATCCGGCACCCGTTCACGCAGCGCCCGCACCGTCTCCTCGAACCGAGACACCGTATACCCCCGCCCCATACGGCGCAGCGTCTCGTCACAGCCACTCTGCAGCGGCAGATGCAGATGGCGGCACAGTCGCGAATCGGGCCACAGGGCCAGCAGCTCGTCGGTCACATCCCATGGCTCGACGGAAGAAAGCCGCAGGCGGGGCACCACCGTGCTTTCCAGGATCTCGCGCACCAGGCGGGCCAGTGACCAGCCCGCCGTTGGGGGCAGTGGCGCATCATCTCTCCGGTCACGCCCATAGGCGCCGATGTTGACGCCGGTGAGGATCACCTCGCGATGGCCCTCGTCCAGTCGACGCCGCACCTCGGCCAGAACGCGCTCCGGCGCGCGGCTGCGCGAGGCCCCGCGGGCCTCCCGCACGATACAATAGGTGCAATGGTTATCACAGCCGTCCTGGATCTTGACCAGCGCACGGATTCGGGCGCCCGGAACGCGCCCACCCCCCTTTGACAACGAGTCCTCCGCCGGCACATGCCCCAGGATACGCTCGACGACGCGCTCTTTCTCGCGATTGGGCATCACCAGGTCGACGCCGAGATCCGCCGCCTCTACCGGCGATGTATCGGCATAGCAGCCGATTACGGCCACGCGCAGCATCGGGTTTCTGGCGCGTAACCGGCGCACGAGCTGGCGCGACTTGCGCGCGGCGATATGAGTCACGGCGCAGGTATTGACGATCGCCCAGTCGGCCTGTCCGGGGTCCGAGACCACACCATGCCCGGCTGAGGTGATTGCGCGCCCCAGCGTCTCGATCTCGGCCTGATTCAGTTTACAGCCCAGGAATGTAAGATAGATACGAATCATCGTCTCTCGATGATAGCACGAAATGGAGCCGACAGCGAAAAAGACATAACAGCAGCCGCAACAATTGTTTGCCTTCCCTGCATGTCCGTGGTATTATTCCGGTAATGAGGGAACTGTCGCAAAATGCCCGATTCTATCGGGTATACCCATCGTCCCCCCGATGCTTTGCGACGGCCAATTACCACGATCCCTTTTGTTTGCCCAATGCCCTTCAAGCGACACCTTCCGGGATGGAGAGGCGAATGTCCAAGTACGGAAGCGGTGCAGGATCCGGGCAGAGTTGTCGGCATCTAGCGGCGCGAGTTGAGCCATGCGCCGCCTGAGGCCCCGGCCGTCCACCCGGCGATTCTGGCAGGTTGCCGCCCGGGCGGGACAATCCCTGTGGCATCGGGTACACGGATATGTCTATGCCCGCTGGCCCTACGGCTACATCGGTTCGGCCATTGGAGAACGGCGAGATCGCCGCCGGCAACGTATCCTCTTTGCGCCCTTTCTCGCCAAGGCTCTTGGCAAACAGCGTTGGGCGGATGGGTATCACGGCAAGATCATGCCCACCGAAAAGGCCACCCGCCTGGTGCGCATCGAACAAGAGGTGCACCTGACGGTGCCCGAGCAGGTGATCCCGTTTCACAGCGCCCGTGACATCATCCTCACTCAACCGGGACATATTGTAGCTCTGGATTGTCCCTGCCGCCTGGCCCGCGAGCACCCATGCGAGCCGTTAGATGTTTGTCTGATTGTCGGCGAGCCCTTTGCCGGGTTCGTCCTGGAGCACCACCCGGACAGGGCCCGGGCCATCACCCGCGACGAGGCTATCGATATCCTGCACGCTGAGGCGCGCCAGGGACATGTCCATCATGCGTTCTTCAAAGAGGCGATGCTCAATCGCTTCTACGCGATATGCAATTGCTGTTCCTGTTGTTGTGGGGCCATGTCGGCCCACCGCCACGGCTCGCCGATGCTCATATCATCCGGATACGTCGCCCGGATCGACGAGGCCCGTTGTCGAGCCTGTGGCCAATGCGCCGGAGCATGTCCGTTCGAGGCTATTTCGATCGATGAGGGGGTCGCGGTCGATGTCTCCCGTTGCATGGGCTGTGGCGTATGTGTATCACGCTGTCCCGAGCAGGCTTTGACGCTGCAGCGCGACGAGACCAAGCCCGAGCCGCTGCAGATCCCGGGCGCATGGCTTGCAGAAACAAACACAACATAACTCCTGATAACCCGATTCGACAACAGCACGCCATGCACGCCCCATATTCTCACGGCTATTTTGCAATCCTTTCGTTGTGAATATAATGTCAGATACATGAAAAAATACGATCCGGTTCGCTATCGATGTGCCCGCCCGGTACATCCCGCGGACGTTCAGAGGCAGGCATGTCCAGAGACGAATTAAAAAAGGCGGCGGCCCAGAGGGCAGTCGAGTATTTGCAGGACGGGATGGTGGTGGGCCTGGGTAGTGGCAGTACGGCGTCCTATGCGACATTGGCCATCGCTCAGCGGCTGCGGCAGGGTACGCTGCGAGATATCGTCGCCATTCCCACATCCGAGGAAACGGCGACGCTCGCCCGACGAGAGGGCATCCCGCTCGTCGATCTGGATGACCGTCCGGCCATCGATGTGACCATCGACGGCGCAGACGAGGTCGATCCGCAGCTCAATGTGATCAAGGGATTGGGCGGGTTTCTGCTCCGGGAAAAGATCGTGGCTTATGCCACACGACGAGAGATCATCGTCGTCGATGATTCGAAATTGGTGACTCAATTGGGTACCCTGAGCCCTGTTCCCGTCGAAGTGGTGCGTTTTGGCTGGCAGCACACCCGTGAGGCATTGATCAACACCGGCGCACAGGTATCGCAACGCATGACCCGCGACGGAGCGCCTTTTATAACCGATGAGGGGCATTACATCATCGATTGCCGCTATCCGGGCATTGCCGCACCACACGATTTGGTCGCCACGCTAAACGCCATCCCCGGCGTGGTGGACAACGGTCTGTTTTTGGACATTGTCCAATTAGTCGTGATCGCTTCGCAAACTGAGACGCGTATCATGGAGAGGTAGAATTATGACCGTTGGAGCCAGGATTCTCATCGTGGACGATGAAGAAAGTATCCGTCGCCTGCTCGGTCGGTTGTGCGAGCAGGAAGGATACAGTGTTGTCCTGGCGGAGGATGGAGCCAGCGCTTTCGAGGCGCTCAACCAGACATCATTCGAAATCTGCATCATCGATCTGCACCTTCCCGACACCCACGGCCTCCGAATCCTGCGCCAGGCCAAAAAGCTGTATCCCGATTGCGCCGTCATTATCCTCACGGGCCACGGCGATCTCCAGACAGCCCTCGAGGCGCTGAGGCTGGGGGCGTATGACTATCTGCAAAAACCCCTGCGTGACCTGCAACTCATCCTCATCTCGATCTCTCGCGCGCTGGAACGGCAGAAACTGGCCCGGCAGAACGAAGTGCTGGTGGATGAGCTGCAGAACGCCAACCGCGAGCTGGATATGCGTCGCCGCCAGCAGATCCAGTACATTCACCACATCGGTCAGGCATTGGCCGGCGCATTGCAGCCTCACGATGTGGCCCGCGTGCTGGTTCAGGCCATGCTGGGCTCGATACCCTGCGACGCCGCCGGTGTGCTCACCCTGCCCCGCGATACTCAGCATCAGGCCATGGCCATCACCGGCGCGCCACAGCGCCTGTCGAACCGCACCCGCCGGTTGCTGGTGGGGATGATGGCCGATTACCTGCCCGAGACCGTCCGTCCCGACGCGCGCAGCATCCAGATGTGGACGGTGCCCGCCGAATCGACCGAGATCAGCGATGAAGATTGGGGCACCGTCAAGTATGGTCTGCTCTCACTGCGCGACAACCTGTCCGGCGTGGTCGCGCTGGCCAGGCACTCGGATGAGCCCTTTAGCGACGAGGCCCAGGCCATCTTTGGCATCCTCGTATCGCAGGGCAGCATCGCGCTGGAGAACGCCTATCTGTTCGGCCGCATGCGCGATCTGGCCACCCGAGACAGCCTCACCGGGCTGTACAACCACGGCCACTTTTTCGAGATGCTGGAGGCCGAGATCGCCCGCGCCGAACGTTACGGGCAAGAGCTCGCCGTCATTATGCTCGATCTGGACGGCGCCCGGGGCCTCAAGCGGATCAACGACACTTACGGCCACCAGGCCGGCGACGAACTGCTGCGCCAGGTCGGGAGGTTGCTTGTCGCCAACCTGCGCCGCGCCGACATCGTGGCGCGATACGGCGGTGACGAGTTTGTCATCCTCGCGCCCCAAACCTCGTCGGAACAGGCTCACGCGCTGGCCAATCGCCTCTGCGCCCGGCTGCGCGAACACGCCTTTATCTTTAACGGGACGCCCGAGCATGTGACCGTGAGCGTGGGGCTCACCATATTCCGCCCGGGAGAAAAGCAGACCGCCAGCAGTGTCGTGGGACGGGCCGACCGCAACCTGTATACGGCCAAGAATCGTGGCGGCGATCAGGTGTGTTTCCTCACATAGTCGTGTTTTGCGCTTTGAGTGGCTTGTGATATAATCGCCGGTTGATCATGAGCGTGAGGATCGTGGCGAGTTGAGGATAGCACACCGATATCTGGCAGAATATCAGGAGCTTGGCTCTTCAGGGCCAGGCTTTTGTTTCGCTTTTTAGAGGGCTCAGACTTCTGAGTCCTTTTTTTGTGCCTTTCTCATCCTTGTGGGTTCTCACCGGCTCGTGTCGCGACGTCATATCCATCCACCACACCGAAAGGAGTCTCCATGACCACTGCTCAGGCATCGCTCAAAGCGACAAAGGCCAGGCCGTTGGGCTATCTTCCCAAAGATCGCCCGCCGCTTCCGGCGCTCATCGCATTCGGGCTACAACACGTGCTCACCATGTTCCCCGCCACGGTATTTGTCGCCATTCTGACCGGCTTTGATGTGGGGGTTACCCTCTTTGCCAGTGGTCTGGCCACCGTCGTCGCCCTGTTGGGATCGGGCATGCGCATCCCGATGTACTATGGCTCCAGCTTTTCCTACATCGCCGCTGTAGTCGCCGTCGTCGGTGCCGAATGGGGTGGCATCCGCGTGGCTCAGGGCGGTATCGTAGTCACATCGATCGTCTCGGTCCTCGCCGGATTGCTCATCCGCCGCATGGGCAAGGCCGCACTGGACAAGGTGCTCCCGCCGGTCATCACCGGCTCGGTGGCCATCGTCATCGGAATCTCTCTGGCCTATACCGCGCTGGATATGGCCTCTGCGAACTGGCCCGTCTCGCTGTTCACGCTGCTGATGACCATCCTCTTCTCCGTATATCTGCGGGGCAGGGGATTCCTTTCGATGATCCCCGTGCTGCTGGGTGCGCTGGCGGGCTATGCTCTGGCCGCCGCAATGGGTATCGTCCAGTTTGGCATCATCGCCGAAGCATCATGGTTGCGCATTCCGGCCTTTAGCACTCCGGTGTTCAAATGGTCGGCCATCCTGGCGATCGCCCCCATCGCCATCGCCACCATCCCCGAATCGACCGCTCACCTGTATCAGATCAGCCTCTATATCGATCAACTGGCCGATGACCTCGGGCGCCCACGCCTGGAGATCAAGAATATGGTCGGCCTGAACCTGATACTGGATGGGATCGGAGACGCGGTAAACGGCCTGCTGGGTGGCTGCGCCGGAACCAACTATGGCGAGAACAACTCGCTCATGGCGATTACTCGAAACTACTCCTGCCCCGTCATCATCTGCGCGGGCGTGATCGCCATGATGCTGGGCTTTGTGGGCAAGCTGGCTGCCGTGGTCGAGACGCTGCCCACAGCCGTCACCGGCGGCCTGGCCGTCTTTTTGTTCGGCATCATCGGCCTGCAGGGTGTGGCCCTGATCCAGTCTGAAAAGGTGGACCTGTTCGACCCGCAACAACTGGCGATCGGCGCCGTGATTCTCATCATCGGCATCGGCGGGTCCATGTTCCCCGGCGGTAACCTGCCCATCGTCCCGCCGCTGCTCGATAGCGCTTTCCCCGACGGCCTTCCGGCCATCGCCACATCGGCCATGGTGGGCATCCTGCTGAACGCCATCTTTTTGATCTTCCCGCCCAAAAAGAAGGTTGAGGCATAGCAGATGAACAGCCGTCGCTCGGGCACTTTTGGAGAGGCAACGGCTCTTCCAGGCGATTAAGCAGTACGCAATCGCGTCCCGGGCATGTTGTGGAATGTGATACAGGGGGAGGGGTTCACCCTCCCCCTGTGTTTGTTATCTCTGGCAGGTCAGCAGCGGGTGATATCGACGATTCGCCAGTCGCCGTCGCTTCGGGCCAGATCGATCATCAACCCCCGTCCATCGCGACTTGAGATGACCTCTACCCATGCTCTGTCGGCGATCCTCTCGACTTCGGCCAGCATCATCTCCTCATACGCATGGCCCCCGGCGTGTGCAACAGTCGTCGCGTCGGCAATCGCCACATGAGGGGGCACATCCTCCCCTCGAAGGACATAGCCGATATACCAGGCGTAATAGCCCGAAATATCTAATCCGGTACCCTGATGGCACCCGCCAGGGGTTACCGACATCTCGGACAACTGGACCACGCTCAGAGCCAGCAGCAGTTCGGCGGTCAGCCGCGTCCTCTGATCGATCGTTATATCCTTATCGTGACGACTGCCCCACGTCGTCTTGCTCCGATCGTGAGTCTGAATCTCTGTCATGATTGCCCCCTGTTCCTGCAAACTCTCAGGTGCATCATAACCGCTCACTACCGGGACGCACTCGCCGCATAGACAAGATTGAACATGTACCTCCGGCGGGTTTTCGCTCTCCCCAACTGGCCGGGGAGCAACACATGCCGCCCGAATAAAAGCCGGGGAGCGGAGGATCAGTATCCCCCGCTCCCCGCGCCGTCGTCCGGCTGATGGCTACCGGCAGATCACATCGACGATCTGCCACCCCATCTCTCCCTCGGTCAGCTCGACCACAAAGCCGTGCTCGGCAAAACTGGTGGTGACCTCTACCCTGGCCACACCATTCACGATCTCGGCCTTACCCACCATGACCTCAACGGGTATGTCCTGCGCACACAGGAAGGGGTCGTACATGAACGGCTCCAGGCCTTCCACTTTGGCCACAAACTCGGGCGCCAGGAAGGGCAGATGGCGATAGCCGCCATCGCCCAGCAGGTTACGACGCTGTGACGCCTCCAGGTACAGGTCGTAAAAGGCCGTCACCGTCTGCTCTGCCGTCAGGGGCACCGGCTCCCCGGTGCAGGTTACATGGATGATCATCCATCGCCCCTCGATCTGACCCAGCTCGACCATGAACCGTGAGGCCATGGGATTGCCGGTCCAGAAGGTTGTCACCGGCACGGTGGCCCCATCACCCCGGATCTCGGCCTCACCCACCTGATAGCGCATGGGTACATCCTGCGCGCAGAGGAAGGGATCGCCTCCGCCCATCTCTCGCGCCGAAAGGATATCATCTACCTGTTCTACGAACACAGGGGCCAGAAACTCGCTGTCACGATAGGCGCCGTCAGTCATCGGATTACGGATCTCGCCCGCCTCATCGGGCCTGGCATAGTCGGTATACCACTGGTAGAACGCCTCAGCCACCTCGGCGGGCGCGTCGGCCGTCACCTCAGAGCGGTTCGTCGACGCCCAGGTGACGACGCCAAAGGCCAGCACCAGCACCACAAAACCCAGCACCACCCACAGAATATTTCTTTGTTTCATCTCATTCTCTCCTTTGCCTGATACGGCCTTGCTTTTCCGGGCCGGTCCACTTCCGGCCCGGACGAGTCCTTTCTGCACCGTCAGCATATCGGAAGAGAGCACAGCGCACATCGGAACCTCGAATGATTTCGCAAGCATACCTGT
>JBMNOI010000010.1:0-44676 GCA_050942995.1 Anaerolineae bacterium | reverse complement strand
CGATTCCTCCCCAATATTGATGAGGCCAGAGTCGAGTTAGTCGTACAGAATGCCAAGAGCGCCGAGGACCGCCAGATCGCCCAGCTCACGCTGCGAGGCAGCAACGGCGTCGTCCTGCGGGCAGAGGAGCGATCGGCAGATATGCGCGCGTCCATCGACGCCGCACTGGACAAAATGTCCCGGCAGATCAAGCGCTACAAGGGCAAACACTGGCAATCGCAGAGCCGCACTGCGAACGGAAGCGTGACCGGTGTGGCCGAGATGGTAGAAGAGGGTGAGCTTGAGCCCGAGTTTGAAGAGACCATAGTCCGGACCAAGACATTCCAGACCCGGCCTATGGATGTGGAGGAGGCCATCGAGCAGATGGAGCTCCTGGGGCACGATTTCTTTGTCTTCTTTAATATCACAAACAATGGGTTCAACGTCGTCTATCGCCGCCGCGACGGCGGCTACGGGTTGCTGATTCCCGAACTGGCCTGACGATCATCACAAAAGAGGGCGAGGCATAATGCCTCGCCCTCTTTTTATTCCCGTTTGCGACCCTACCCCTCGCGCCGTCGCAGCCGCCCCAGTTCGACGGTGGCTCGAAACCCATAGTAATAGGCCACCAGCGCACAGAGCACCAGCCCCCAGAACCCGTCACGATAGCCCTGCAGAGTGCAGTAGCGTCGGCGGAACTCGCGAAGCGGCTGCAGCAGATAGGTCCACGGCCGGGCGCGCGCACCGGCATCGCGAAGGATGCGCGCCTCATAGGCCACATACTGGCGCTGCTTGGCGATAAACTGTCGCAGATTGCGGTAATTGTAATGGATGAGGGGCTCCCGTAAATAGCCCTCGGTCCCGTCCAGAATCACCACCTCATGCACGGGGCGGCTCATATCATAGTGCGCTTGACCGATCCTGAACAGGCGCAGCTGGTAATCGGGATACCAGCCACCATGGCGGATCTCGTTACCCCAGAAAAAGTTACGCCGTGATACCCACCAGCCCGCATAAGAGTCATCCTCGATAACCTCTCGGATCTCGCGGGCCAGAGGAGGCGGCACCCGCTCGTCGGTATCCACATAGAACAGCCAGTCGCTCTCACAGAGGCTCAGACCAAACTCGCGCTGGGCGGCGAAATCCTCGAACGGGTGGGGCACCACCCGCGCGCCCATCTCGGCGGCGATCTCGGCGGTGCGATCGGCGCTGCGCGTATCCAGGATGACCAGCCGCTCATCGGCCCAGTCCAGTGAGGCCAAACAGTCGCCGATATCCTCCTCGGCATCGCGGGCGATGACGGCGGCACAGATTGTGGGCACGGCTACATCTCCATCACAGTGTGGTAGGCGGCGGCACGACGTTCCGCTTCGTCAGGTGATACAAGACCACGAGCGACTTCTCGGCGCAGGCGCGCCAGATCGCGGCGCAGCCCGGCGCGCACGATGACACGGGCCAGAGTACGGTAGACACGGCCATAATGGCGGTCGAACAGGCGAAAACGGCTACGCCACAGAGCGATAAACATCCTGTCGCGAAACTGGCGCGTGCTGCCTCCGGCGTGATGCACGATGCGCGCCCGGGGCACGCAATATACCGCCCATCCGGCCGCCTTGATCCGCATGCACCAGTCTACCTCTTCACAATACATGAAATAGCCGGTATCCAGCAGCCCCACCTGCTCCAGCGCCTCGCGACGGATCATGAGCGCGGCGCCCAGTGGATGATCGATGGGAAAGGGCTGGCCGGCCTCGTACAGGCGCCGTGGATAACGCCCGTTGAGGCGCGAATTGATCAAGCGATGGTTGATGATCCAGAAATCGAACAGGATCATCGGCAATGTGGGAAAGCGAAACGCGCCATGCTGAAAAGAGCCGTCGGGATATAGCAGCTGCGCGCCCACTACACCGACGTGGGGGTTGGCATCGAGATAAGAGACCATCCGGGGAACGGCATCGGGCTCGACGACGGTATCGGGATTGAGCAATAACACATGGCGTGGCAGGCCGCCCGGCTCATCGCGCATGGCCTCGATGGCCAGGTTGGTTCCCCCGGCAAAGCCCAGGTTCTCGTCGCTGGCGATGAGGACCGCCTGAGGATAGCGCTCGGCCACCATGGCGGCGCTCCCATCGGACGAGGCATTGTCCACCACCCATACCCGCGCATCGAGCGCGCTCTGCTCCAGCGATGCGAACAGCGCTCCCAGGCAGGCGGCGGTCAGATCGCGCGTATTATAGCTGACGACGGCAACGCCCAGATCCATGGCACCCTGCTAAAAGCCGATGGTGATCGGCGTGGGCTCGACTTGATCCTGCACGATCTCGACCTGCTCATGAATCAGGCCGATCCAGTAGTAGGGCGTGGCCTTTGGGGGAGGATCGTCGATTCGCAGATGTCCCACCACCGTAACCGACTGGCCGGGCATGAGGTACTTTTGCGGGCCGATGGGCGTATCGATGACGGTGAGCTCGTCATCCATACCCAACTGCCAGCGGAAGGGATACTGCCGCCCCCAACTGTTGCCCTCGAAATCGAGGCCGATGCGGAATATACCCGGCTCTTCGAATTCTTCCAGGGTGTTATAGTTCTCCGAGGTACTGTACTCGGTATCCGGCTCGGGCCCCTTGGTGCGGACGGGCACCGCGCCGATGTTCTTGACCGTGCAGGTAAATGTGAGCGTGCCACCCGGCTGCACGATCGAGGGGGTGAACTCGGCCGCGCGACGCACGATCTCGACGCGGGGCACGCCGCCGCCTTCGATCGTCAGAGTGCCCTCGGCGCGGGCTCGGTTGCCCACATAATCCTGCGCCTCGACCACCACGGTATACACGCCGTCGGGCGGGGGCGTAGCGCCCAGGTCGACGCCGGCGTCGTAATCATGCTCGTGCGAACCGGCCGCGCCCATCTCGCGAATCTTGTCTTCGGGCACGGGGTAACGGTTGCCCTCATCATCCAGCAGATACACGATCACCCGCTCGGCTTCTTTATTCAGGCTATAGCCGATCATCACCCGGTCGGTGATGCCGTCGCGGTTGGGCGTAAAGACATCGGGGTAGATGTTGAGGTTCTCGATGAGCAGCGGCACCCGATCCCCATCGACGATGGTGATAGGATGCTCCACACGCGCCAGGCGACCGCGCTCGTCTGTGGCCTCGAATACGACGGTATATGTGTCATCGGGCAGCAGAGTATCGTCGATCACTCCGCTGAAATAGGCCGTGCGCTCCCCTTTGGAGCGGCGCTGATCCTGACGGAAATAGTGGCGCTGCCCCTCTTGGTCGACGAGATAGATGGTGATGGCCGACTGCTGCGTGAGGGTATATTTGATCTCGGCAATATCGTCTACGCCGTCGGCGTTGGGCGAGATAACCTCCGGTCGGATGGAAACATCGGTAATGAGGCTGCGAGAACCGCACCCGCTTACCAGCACGAGAAGAAGCAGCAGGGCGGGCGCGATAATGATTAGACGTTTGCTCACGGTTGTGCGAAACCTCCGGGCACGCAATTCGTTCGAGTGCTCCGAGTGTACCGGAGGGGCAGCCTTTCGTCAAGTTCATTCTCTTTCAGAGAATGATTTATTCGCTTTTCAGAAAACTGAATACGAATCCGTTGACCGGCCCGGGGCTTTCGGTTATACTGGACCCAAGTGTATAAACCGGCCTTACAATATCAAAAATACCCTCGTGTGCTTTGGCCCCCGCATCGTCTTCCGTCATTCCCTCATCGTGTCGTCCCCACACAGCGACGAGAATCACAGAACAGTGCGCTCCGTTCAGGCAGGATCATGCGTCCGCGCCGGCACACTCCGGCAGGTCGGCTTGCCGTCCGCCGGTGTATCTGTTCAACATGAGGAGATTGGAATGAACACAAGGATAATGGAAGGCCGCTGGAATCGGCTTCGGGGCGAAGTGCAGGATCGTTGGGGTCAGCTTACCAGCGATGATATCGATCGAATCGAGGGCAACATCGACCGCCTGACGGGCATCCTGCAAGAACGCTATGGCTATGGCCGTGAGCGGGCGGAAGAAGAGGTTGCGCGGTTCCTGGATGAACTGGAAGAGGGGGGCAGCCCGATCATGCAGATCGCCATGATCACCGCCGCGGCCATCACCGTGCTGCTGGCCGCATCGCTCTTTATCAGTCGGCGTATGCACCGCCGGATGACCCTCATCGGCCGGATGCGACGTCGCCTGGGGATGATACGGTAGCGTCCACACCACCCGCCACGCAAAACAAGAGGCCGCCCCCACTTTGGGGGCGGCCTCTACATAGAACGCCTATTCCTCCGGCTCGAAATCCAGCGCCACCGAGTTCAGACAGTAACGCAACCCTGTCGGCCGGGGACCATCCTCGAACACATGGCCCAGATGAGCCTCACATCGGGCACAGAGAGCCTCGGTACGCCGCATAAAGTGACTCCGATCCTCCCGCTCCAGCACCGCCTCTGGCGAAATCGGCGCATAAAAGCTGGGCCAGCCGGTGCCCGAGTCGTATTTGGTCTCGGAGCTAAAGAGCGGAGCGCTACAGGCCACACAGCGATAGATGCCCCGCTCGTGATGATGCAGATACTTGCCGGTAAAGGGCATCTCGGTGCCCTTTTCGCGGACGACGTAATACTGCTCCGGCGTCAGTTCCTCGCGCCACTCTTCGTCAGTCTTGATCACTTTGTCCATCATGTCCGCCTATCCTCTCTCCGACGCATCCGGCCGGAAAGCCTATCGATAATGATCGCCAGAATGGCTTAACTCATTATAGCGCCTCGAGGCGGGTCGGGTCAAGGGAAGAAGAAGCTGCAACACGGCCGATGATCGGCATCCCCGGCTTATCGACCGTTCTCCCGACCATCTGCACAAAAAAGAGGCCGCCCCCAAATGAAGGGCGACCTCGATTCCGGCCGTGTTCGAACACGGCCGGGCAATCCCGTCGGAGAGGCATCGTCATCCCGGTGAGAGCCGCCCATGCTCAAATCGGTCTTACTTTACGACGATATGCGGTGAGCGCTTGACGAAATCATCGTTGAGGTCCACACCCAGTCCCGGTGATTCCGGCACCTCGTAAAAGCCACCTGCCGGCTGATAGTTCTGCTGGCAGATGGCGATATTGGCCTCTTTGATGGCGTTAGTGTGGTGCTCGTGGATGATAAAGTTGGGGATGGCCGTCTCGAGGTGCAATGCCGCCGCAATGGCCACCGGGCTGCCGCAGACATGGCACTGCACGGTGATATCATAGATGTGGGCATAGTCGCATATCTTTTTCCCCTCGCTGATGCCACCCACCAGCGCCAGGTCGGGCTGGATGACGGCCAGTGACTGATTCTCGAAATACTCACGATAGCCCCAGCGGGTGTAGAGGTGCTCGCCCGCCGCCGTAGGGGTTCGCACGTTATGGGCCACCATGGAGTGCAGCTTTTCGTTCAAATAGTTCACCGGCTCTTCATAGAAGAAACAGTCGAATTCCTCGAACACGTCGGCCAGCTGGATGGCGGTGGTGGTGCTGAGAAGCGAATGCATCTCCACGATGATGTCCAGGTCTGGCCCGCCCGCCTCGCGCACAGCGGCAATGCGCTCGCGAAAGAGAGCGAGACGGTCCTGAGAAAAGATGTTAGTCAGGTTCCAGGCGGCGCGATTTCCCTCCAGGTCAAAGATCACCGGGTCGATCTTGACACAGTCGTACCCCTCGGCCATTACCTGCCGGGTGACCTCGGCATACTCCTCCGGACGCGTGAGCACCTCGCGCTTTTTGGGATTCCAGCCGAATTGGATCTGGCTGGCATAAGTACGCAGGCGCAGATTCGTCTTGCCGCCCAGAAGCTTGTACAGCGGCAGGCCCAGCGCTTTGCCCTTGATATCCCACAGGGCGATATCCATGGCGCTCATGCCGCCATATACCACCGGTCCGCCCCCCTGCGCCCAGAAGGTATGGCGGAACATGTCGTCCCACAATTTCTCGGTGTTGAACGGGTCCACGCCCAGCATGAATTGCTCGGCGATGTCTTTGGCCATGCCCACGCCGGCCGAGTGACCGGTGCCAATGGCCAGGCCCACCTCACCCAGACCGCTGATGCCCTCGTCGGTGTTCACTCGTACGACGACGGGGTGCCATTGGGGCCAGTTATCGATATGGATATCAAAGATTTCGACGCTGGTGACCTTCATGCCGCCTCCTGTCGGGGGAAATATCTACCGATTCAATGCAGGCACAGGGTAGCGTCTGCGAGCGCGATCGTCAAGATTTGAAAAGGGACGAGCCGCCGTCAGGGTGAGATCATCCCCCGTTTTACCCGTCCCATCGCGCCCAGAAGGTCGCCCGCCTCTGTCGGTCGCCGCACTGCTCTACGATGGTAAACCCCCGCTCGCGCAGCCAGCCCTCCACCTCGAGCCGGCTGACCGGATGCTTGCGGCCGATATACTCATCCCGATGCTCGGCGCCGTCAGCATCGCGCACCAGCCAGCGCCTCCGCATGGTCAACACGGCCGCCTCGTCATCCCATGCCATGTTCTCCATACTCCAGCGACCATAGCGGCCATCCATGCCATAGCCCTCGAAAATCACACGCTCCCGGCCGAACGGTCCTCTCTCCCAGCCTCCCCGATAATCGTCGTTATCCACAAACAGATAACCGCCGGAATGCAGCGCCTCGCGGGTGTGAGCGATGCAACGCGCCTGCAAATCGGCCGAGGGCAGTTCGTACAACGCGTTAGCGCCCATAACGACCAGATCGAACCCCGCGCCCCAGCCGCCCTCGACCACGTCGCCCGTGCGCAGCGTCACCCGCGCGGTGACGTCGGCCCCCAGTGCGGCCACCCGCGCCGCCGCCCGATCCAGCATGGCCGGCGAGATCTCGATGCCGGTGACATCATGACCGTCGGCGGCCAGCGGCGTCAGAATGCGCCCTGTACCGCAAAAGCACTCCAGGATGCGCCACGGCCCATCTCGCGTTTCGGCGATCAGACGCCGCAACAATGCGATATCATCGGTATCGGTCACGAACTGGTCGTACAGCTCGGCCAGCAACGGATCGTCATAGCTCGCCGAATAGACCAGAGCGTTCATCGTCGCCGTGCCTCCCCATGCTTGACCACCACCAGGCGCCCGTTGCCCCAGCGGCCGGCGCGCATGGTCTCGATCTCGCGCCGAAAGCGGGCGCGGGCTTTGACCCCCCATTCCGGGCCCAGAAGGGCCGTGAACTCGTCCTCATCCTCGTCCAGCGCCTGCCCCAGCGCCTCCCAACCGAGGGTGATATCCCGTTCGGTGATATCCTCCACGTGACACAGGATATAGCCCATGGCGCGCACTCGCGCCGCCACATCATCCAGCGTCCAGCGTGGGGCGTCATCGTCCGGATCGGGCCCCCGGATGGCAAAGGTGAGGGCCAGGCATCCGCCCGGCGCCAGCACGCGGTCGAACTCGTTCAGCCAGGCCTCGTCGTGATTCAACGATCCCTGGCACCACACCACGGTGAATTGGCCGTCGGCATAGGGCATGTGGGCGGCGTCGGCCACATCGAACGCCAGCCGATCCTCCAGCCCACACAACGCCGCAATGCGCCGGGCGGCCGCAATAGAGCGAACATCGCAATCGACGCCGGTGACGTGACAGCCTAGGGTGGCGGCCAGATGGGCGGCGGGTCCCCCGATAAAGCAGCAGACATCCACCACCCGGTCGGCGGCGGTCAGGCCGGCCAGCGCGGCCAGTTCGTCGGTATCCTGCCGGCCCCCCAGATGATAGTGGGCGCCACCGACAATGGCCGTGGCGCTGCCCGAGCCCAGCACTCCCCGGGCCAGCGCCGGCCGCACCATACGGTCGATCGCCTTGCTCAAGTCAATTTCGCCCTCGGGCAGACGCCAGCCATCCAGCGCATCACGCAGCGCCGGAGAGATGGTGTCAAGAGTCGTGGCCGCAGGCTCTTGCATATCTACCCTTTCAGCGCGGGCCACCGCGCACGTACCCAATCCGCCACACGGGCCACGGTCTCGTCCACGGTGATGTGCGTGGTATCCAGCAGATCGACAGGCGGCTGCGAGCCGGCGGCATTCCGACGAAACCAGCCGTTGAAATTCAGCATCCGCTCGATAAACGCCTCGTCCGATGAACCGCGCCAGACGGGGCGCGCCCGCAATCGGCGGATCAGCTCGTCATCGTCGCACACCAGCGCCAGATAGTGGATACCGCTCAGGTAGCGGCGCTCCGGGCAGCGCTCGAATCCGTCGGGCACGACGCTGCCACACAGCACCACCGGCCGCCTACCCTGAGCGATATTCTTGACCAGACGCAGCCACAGGTTGCGATAGGTGCGGTAATCCTCCTCGGGCCGGTCGAACTCGGATCGCCAGAGGATGTCACTCTCCAGCACCACGCACTCGCGCAACACCTCCACCAGCCCCAGGCAGACGACGGTCTTGCCCGCGCCGCTGGCGCCGGTGATGACAAAGAGCGGCAACCGTCGAAAGCGCTGACGATGACCACAGGCGGGGCATACGGCATGGGGCCCCGCCGGGTCGATCTCTTCCTCGCTATACTGCCCGCAGGCCGGACACACATTGTACATGTCGTCGCCTCATATCGGGGCGCCATGCCCGTAAAGGAACCCGGGCACCCCGTCCCTCCGGAAAGTTATATCTTGAACTGCATGTTGTACATACGCGCATAGATGCCGTCCAGCGCCATCAGATCCTCATGAGTACCCTCTTCCTCGATCCCGTGATCGGTCAGCACCACGATCCGCCTGGCGTTCCGGATGGTAGACAGGCGATGGGCGATGACAAAGGTCGTACGGTTGCTGGCCAGAATTTCGAGCGCGTCCTGAACGACCTTTTCGCTCTCGTTGTCCAGAGCGCTGGTGGCCTCGTCAAAGATCAGAACGGGCGGGTTCTTTAAAAAGACCCGCGCGATGCTCAGCCTCTGCTTCTGGCCGCCGGACAACTTGATTCCGCGCTGGCCGATGTCGGTATCATAGCCGTTGGGCAGGCCCATGATAAACTCGTGGGCGTTCGCCCTTTTAGCCGCTTGAACGATCTCTTCTCGACTCGCGTCGGGCTTGCCGTAGCGGATGTTATCGGCCACCGTCCCGGCAAACAGATAGACATCCTGCTGAACGACGCCCACGTTCCGCCGCAGAGAGGCCAGCTTGATCTCTCTGATATCGATACCGTCCAGCAGGATCTGCCCCTCGCTAACCTCGTAGAACCGCGGAATGAGCGAGCACAGGGTGGTCTTGCCGACGCCAGAGGATCCCACCAACGCGATATAGTCTCCGGGCACTGCAGTCAGAGACACATTCCTCAGAACGTCGTTGCGGCTCCCGTCATAGCGAAAGCCGACATTTCGGAACTCGACGTGACCCCGCACATGATCCGGTTCGACGGCATCGGCCGAATCCCGGATATCCGGCTCGATCTCCAGGATCTCCATGAACCGATTGAATCCGGTCATGCCCTCCTGATAGTTTCGGGTGAAATTGTTCAGGTTCCGTATGGGCTCGATCAGGTTGCCGATGTAGAGCAGAAACGTCACCAGATCCGCCAGATCCAGAGAGACGTTCAGGATACTGATGCCGCCAAAGACGACGACGACGATGGTGATCAGTTGGGTGAGACCCGTCATCCCCTCGTAGAACAGGACCTCGTTTCGATAGATGCTCCTGCGGCTATCGACGAAACGATCGTTCTCATAGGCAAACTTTTTCTGTTCGATGGCCTCGTTCGCGAACGACTTGACCACCCGGATGCCCGAGAGGCTATCCTCGACCTGCGCGTTGATGTCACCGATCCGTTCCCGGTTTATCTTGAGGGCGACCATCAACCTCTTGTGAAAATAGACCGCATAAAAGGCCATGATCGGCAAAAAGGCAAAGACGACCAGGGTCAGCTTGGCGTTGATATTGATCAGGATGACAAAGGCGCCGACGAATCGGATCAAGAACATGACGAGATCTTCGGGGCCGTGATGATATAGCTCGGCCAGCGACAGCAGATCGTTGGTGATCCGGCTCATCAACTGTCCCGTTTTTTGATTATCGTAAAAGGTAAAAGACAGCTTTTGATAGTGCCCGAAAAGCTCGTTGCGCATATCTCGCTCCATCAAGGCGCCCAGCGCATGTCCCTTGTAGGCAACGAACATGTTACACCCCGTATGGATAACGAGCAGCAACAGCATAAGAGCGCCCACCCCAAGGATCTGCTGCAACGCGTTGGGGGCGCCCTCTTCCAGCACATTCTTGGTGATATATCGCGCCCCCTGCGGCAGGATGAGGGTGATCGTGGACAGAAGGATCGAGCAGAACATGACCGAGGCGAACAGGCCCAGGTACGGCTTGTAGTATGACAGGAACTTTTTCAGACGAGGATCCAACGCCAGTCCCCGTGGTTTGTGTGAATGCGGTTGCACGACAGGGTTGATTGCAGACATAACAGTCTCCCGTAATGAAAGTGGATGCGCGTTCGTCGTACATGGTCGGGTGACGACGGCTTCCGGATCGGCGTATCCTATGCGCCCTTTGCCCCGGGAAACGTCGCCGCTCCCTCTCAACGGTGTTTCGGGCTCTTTTGCAGATCCTTCACCCGGCGGCTGAGACGCTTGCCGCGATTCTTTTCCTCCATGGCGGCGCGCTGATCCTGCCGCGTCTCCAGATAGCGCAATTCGCGCTCTAGTTTGCGATAGCTCTGATAGCGCTCCCGATCCGGCGTGCCGTCGGCCAGAGCAGCCTGTACGGCACAGCCCGGCTCGGCCCCGTGGCGACAATCGGCAAAGCGGCACATCGTCACCAGCGCTTCGACATCGCCAAAGGTATCCTCCAGGCTCCCGGTCTCGTTCCACAGTTGCAGCGCGCGCATGCCCGGCGTATCGATCATCAACGCCCCACAGGGAATCAACAACAGCTCGCGATGGGTGGTGGTATGTCGACCGCGGTGGTCGTCATCGCGCACGGCGCCGGTCTTGAGGCGCTCCTCGCCCAGCAATCGGTTGATGAGGGTGGATTTGCCCACGCCCGAGGAGCCCAGCAGCGCGACGGTAACGCCGGGCAGCAGATAGCGCTGTAGCTCGTCCAGCCCTGCGCCGGTCACGGCGCTGACGGCATACACCGGCACACCGGCCGCGATGGCCTCCACATCCTTCACAGGCCCGGCGGCGTCGGGACAGGCATCGGCCTTGTTCAGCACGATCACCGGATCGGCTCCGCACTCCCAGACCAGCGTCAGATACCGCTCGATGCGTCGGGGGTTGAGGTCCTGATCCATCGCGCTGACGAGAAAGAGGGTGTCGACGTTGGCGGCCACCACCTGGGCTTCCGTCGTGCCGCTCGACGCCTGTCGCATAAAGGCGCTGCGTCGCGGCAACACGGCGTGGATGGTGCCCACCCCTTCATTCGGGCGCGGTTGCAGCGCCACCCAGTCGCCCACGGCGGGATAATCCGCCCGCGACGCGGCGGCGTGCATCATCCGCCCGGAGACGCGGGCGGTCAGCTCACCGATCTCGCTCCAGACGTGATACTGTTCACGATATCCGCATACTACGCGCGCGGCCACCAGCGATGGGTCGCCACGATGCAGGGACGCAAAATGCTCCGCCAGAACGGCGTTCCAGCCGAATAGCTCGAGGTCCAACTCGATTCCTCCCGATCATCATCAGGAACAGGTCCACGATGATGGATGTCAAAGAAAACCGCAATCGGTCCGGGCAATCTCAACGGTGGCTCGGTGAGGAATCGTCTGAGGAAAGGGGTAGAGGAGAAGGCGTGCCTTCTCTTCAGGGAGAGCATCGATCAACCATGAGGCGGGCGCCTCACGGCCAGGTCACCTATCCAAAAGAGACGATCAGCTCACGAGCCCGGTTGTTCCACATCGACCCGGGTTGTATGGATAGTGACTTGCATGAGAAGCCTCCTTTTGAGGGGTGTTCTTTTGGCTCGCACAGCGCGATGCCCCGCATAATGTAGCACAAAGCTCTGGGAAAACAAAATGCTCCTGCTATTCTCTCCGCGGCAGGACCCCCGGGCGCCTGTTGACGCCCCGAACGCGTTCACCATAATGTGAACCGGAAGGGAGTAGAGTGCAATGAACGACGCACACCCGGCCATCTCGATCATCTCGGCCATACCCTATTTCGCCGATCTCGACCGGGACACCCTGCAGGCGATTGCCCAACAGAGCGTTCGACAGCACCATGCCACCCGGCAGGTGATTTTTGTCGAGGGAGAGCCCTGCATGGGGCTCTATTTCATCCAGACCGGCTGGCTCAAGGTGGTCAAGGTATCAGCTCAGGGACGCGAACAGATCCTGCGCTTTGTCGGTCCCGGCGAGAGCCTGAATGAACTGGGTGTCCTCAGCGGATCGCCCAACCCCGCCACAGCCATCGCCCTCGAACCCGTCGACCTGTGGGTCGTTCCCCGGGCGGCACTTTTTCGATTGATCGACGAGCATCCGGGGCTGGCGCGGGCCATGATCGTCGCTCTGGCTCATCGCACACAGTATCTGCTGGGGCTGGTAGAGGATCTGTCGCTGCACACCGTCGAGGCGAGGCTGGCCCGCTTTCTGCTACAGGAATCGGTCGACGGTGTATTGCCCCGACGCCGCTGGGCCACGCAGACCGAGATAGCCGCCCGACTGGGTACTGTGCTCGACGTGCTCAGCCGCGCCCTGCGCGGCCTGGCCGACGAAAACCTCATCCGTATCGAACGCACCCGCATCGAGATCCTCGATCGGGAAGGGCTGGAGACCAAAGCCGCCCACGAGTAGCCATCCCGCCTCATCGTCTCTCCCCATCCGCTCCGGTAATTCGACAAAAGTCTGAGACTCTCTCGCATGATTGTGCTATGCTCGAGATAGATCATGACCAACCATTACCGGAGGGAAAATGCAGATCATTTACTCATTAGAGGCTCAGGAAGGCCCCAATCCGCATCAGGTTAGCGCGCGGCCGTTGCATCAATCGGAGCATGTCCAGGTGACGATGGTGACGCTGCAGCCGGGCGAATCGCTCAAGCTGCACTCGACGCCGGTGGACGTATTCTTTTACATCCTGGAAGGGGGCGGCATCGTCGAGATCGGCGGCGAACAGCAGGAGGTATCGCGGGATATGCTCGTCGTCAGTCCGGCGCGCATTCCCCATCGCCTGATGAACCCATCGGAGGAGGTGTTCCGTTTTCTGGTGGTCAAGACTCCGGCGCAGAAGGAAAAGACGCGCATCCTCTAACGATCCGATGATCTGATGGCACGGTTCGCAAAGGGGCGAGCTGCGCCATACCCTGGCGGAAAGGAGATCGCCCATGCCCCCCAGACAGATCGTCTATGCGTTGATCGTATTCCTTCACGATCTGTTCACCGTTGTGTGGATCGGCGGCCTGGTCAGTCTGAGCCTGTTCGTGTTACCCTCGGCCATACACCTCTGGGGAAGGGGGCCGGAGGCGCGCGGGCTGATGGACGGCATCCAGCGACGTCTGCGCGTCGCCGTCTATGTCAGCATCGTCGGACTGCTCCTCACCGGCATACTCATGAGCCGCCGAAATCCGGCCTTCACAGGGCTGTTCTCGGTGGGGAACACCTATTCGGCGATCCTGGCGGCCAAACATATCGCCGTGCTATCGATGGTGGTCGTTGCTCTGGTGCGCAGCGTGTTACTCGGCCGAAGACAGGGCCCCCGCATCGAGCGGCTCAAAGTGGCGATGTTGATGCTCAACACCGCGTTGGGCGTTCTGGTGTTGCTCTTGAGCGCATTCAACGCCGCCCTCTCGGCAGGCGCGCCGCCGGCATAATAGATTCGGTTCAGATGCCCGCCGTCACCAGCAGCAGCGCCATGATGCCGCCCAGCCCCGCATAGAGCAGGCAGGGCCACAGGGTGCGTCGCAACACATCGCCCTCTCGACCGGCAAGGCCGACAGTGGCTCCGCCCGCGATGATGTTGTGCGGGCAGATGATATTGCCCACCGCCGCGCCGAACCCCTGGGTGCCCAGCAGCCGCAGAAGCGGCAGACCCAGATCGGTGGCCGTGGCAAGCTGAAACTCGGCAAAAAGAATGTTGGACGCCGTGGCCGAGCCGGTGATAAAGGTACCCAGCACGCCCACGAACGGTGAAAAGAGGGGCCACAGCCCACCCGCGGTGGCAGCTGCCGCAACGGCCAGGGTACCGGTGAGGCCGGCGTGCACCATGAGCCGCGACAGGCTGAGCATGGTCAGCAGCGCCACCGTTACCCCCCCTAGCCCTCTTATGGTCGTCGTGAAGGAGGCGCGCACCATCGCCCAGGGAGGCCGTTGCCACAGGGCGCCCAGCAAAAAAGCGGCGAACAGCATGGTGCCCGACTGATACAACGGCAGGATGCTCCCGCGGAACACACCGAACAGCGACCATTCCCACACCACATCGGTGAGGGCCTGGCGCAGCGGCGGAATCAGCCGGGTCGCCGTAATGAGGAACACCAGCGCCAGGTAGGGCGCGGCGGCATGGATCAATCGGCCCACGGGCAGAGGATCGCCCTCATCCGGCGCGATGGTTGTATGGCGTTCGGCATAATGCAGCAACATCACAAAGATCGCCCCGCCGATGAGCGCTCCCCCCATGCTGGGTAACTCGGGCCCCACCCAGTAGGCGATGAGGTAATAGGGGATGAGAAACAGCACGCCGGCCAGTAGCGTCCACCCCCAGATACCGCGCACCCGGCTCTGGCCTGCGGGCAGATGCCGACGGATGATGGTCATGAGAATCAGCGGCATCACCCATCCCAGGGCCAGATGGTATATGCCGATGGCCCGCGACATGCCCGTGCTGTCGAATTCGGCCGCCGTGATGAGAGGCACCATCGGCGCGCCGATAGCGCCAAACGACACGCCCACCGAGTGGCCGATGAGGGCGACGGCCACCGCCATGGCGGGGGCAAATCCCACGCTTACCAAAAGGGGCGCGGTGAGGGCGACGGGCGTGCCGAATCCGGCGGCTCCCTCAAAGAACAGGGCGAAAAACCAGCCGATGAGTAGCGCCACCATGTGCGGGTCACCGGTGAGGCGAGCGAGAGAGCGCCGCAGCACCTCGATGGCGCCGGTGCGTACCTGCACCTGGTGGATGAGCAATGCGGGAAAGATGATCCATAGAATGGTAAATGTCGCCGAGACGGCCTCGGCCAGGGCGCCGGTGGTGGCTCTCACCGGGCCGAGGCCGGGATACACCTCCCGGCCGTAGCCAAAGGCCACCCACGCAATGGCCAGCGTCACCAACAGGCCCAATATGCCCGCTCTCGCCGCCGACCAGCGGGCGATGAGCATGAGGGCTAAAATCACCAGGATGGGCGTCATCGCCGGCAACACGCGCAGGGTCGGACTGAGGGGCATGCCATACTCCCGAAAGCAGATAGACCAGGCCAGATAGAACGGGGCCCAGTCTATCATAAGTGGGGGGTTCCGTCGAACGAGCCGAAAACGCGAGACGGCGCGACAAGGGGAGCATCCATCCGTCAGCACTCTACCGCCATCTCGAGCAGATCAACCGGGCGCCTCGTGCGCCATCGGGTACGAGGTCAGGCGGCATCCAGCGCCCGGGTCAATACCTCACGCAATCGGGGCGGATCGGTCGCCTCTACGATCACCCGAGCGCAGCCGTTAAAGGCGGCATATTCGTGCAGGCGCACGGCCAGCGCGGGCATCAGAGCGCCCGGATCTTTTACATCCGGCTCGAGCACGAGATTGCGCACGATCAACGCACATGTCTTGCGGTCGGCCTTGGGATCCAGCCGCCCGATAAATCGCTCGCCCCAGAGAATGGGCAGGGTGAAATAGCCGTACCGTCGCTTATCTCTGGGCACGTAGCATTCCAGGCTGTACTCGAAATCGAACAGCCGCGTCAGCCGGTCGCGCCAGATAATGGCGTTATCAAAGGGTGAGAGCAGGGGCAGCGTCCCGTCATTCATCTCCAGAGCGCCCTCTGTCTCGATCTTTTCCAGAGTGTCGACCAGAGCATAGTGGGGCTCCTTCAGCCCTTCCACCTCCAGGGCCGCCACCTCCCCCGCCTCTTGCAATTCGTTCAGCGTGCGCTCCAGCACCGCCATGCTCTGCCCACCATGACGCAGGTCACGCCGGGCGGCAATTCCCTGAGCGCGCAACGCCTCACACACCCGGAAGCGATGCTCCTCTTCGAGCGAGGGTTCGGTGGTATCCACCCAGTCAGGGAGAACCCGCTCGCGCAGGTCGTACAGTCGTTGGAAATTGCGCCGCCCGGAGATCATCAGCTCGCCCGAGTCGAACAGCACCTCCAGCGCAGACTTGGCCGGCTTCCAGTTCCACCATGTGCCGGGCTCGAAATCATCGGGCGCTTCAAAGTCTGATGAGGCCAGCGCCCCCTCCTCACGGATGCGCCCCAGCACATAGTCAATCAGCCCGGCATTCTCCTCACGCCAGCGTCGGACACGCTCGCGCTGAGCAGAAGCCCGCATGCGCCGCAGATAGTAGCGGTAGTGGATCATGGGCGCGTACGAGGCGGCATGGGTCCAGCACTCGAACACCCGGCGATCCTGCGACTGGAGCTCATCCAGCATCTCGGGAGCATAGTCGGGGCAGCGCGTCCACAACACATGATGGTGCGCCCGCTCGACCACCGCGATGGTGTCGATCTGCACATAACCCAATCGCTCGACGGCCCGGGCCACGCCCTCCTTGCCCTCCGGCAGCGTCCAGCCACCGTCAAGCCCCTGAGCCGTCAGAGCCATTCGGCGAGCGGTATGCCGCGATATCTTCATGAGGCAGCCTCCGGGCAATGATGATTCGAGTATGACGGTTCTATGCCTATCCGCCTAGCGGTACGAAATGTCTCTGTCGCACCAGGCCCACCGGCCCCACCCCCGCCTGTCGGGCCAGCGCCAGAGCGCGATCGAAATCGGCGGCGATCCCACCCGTCGAGTGGGCATCCGAGCCCAGCGTAATGGGTCCGCCCCCCGCCGCGGCATAACGTCGTAGAATCGGCAGATCGGGGGCGCACTCGTCCAACCCCCTGCGCAAAGGTGAGGTGTTGATCTCCAGAGCGATGCCGGCGCGCACCAGCTCGGCCAGCATCGCATCCGGCGTGTCGGCGGCCGCGGGCGTCATGGCCCATTCGCCCAGATACCGCTTGGGGAGATCGACATGGGCCAGCACATCGAATCCGCCCACCATGACGGTGCGATACACCGCCTCGTAGTAGGCCTCGAAAATCGCCTCGATCGACAGCCGCCGGCGCAACGCCCCATCCCCCACAAACGCGCCGTTCATCCAGTGGACGCCGGCAAGGATGACGTCGAAATCGCCGGTAGCCGCCATTCGCTCCAGCTCGGCGGGGTACTCGTGAGGTTCGCCAAACTCGATCCCCTTGAGGATCTCCAGCCGGTCGCCATAGCGCGTCCGCGCCTCATCGATGGCCCGGGAGTAGGCATCCGGCCGAAAGAAGCCATAGCCCATGTCGTCCGGGTTGAGGTCGTAATGCTCGGTAAACGCGATGGCGTCCAGCCCCGCGTCGATGGCGGCGCGGCACATGGCATCCATATCGTCCCTGGCGTCCACCGAGTGGCCGGTGTGCACGTGCATATCGACGATCAGCATAGCGCTAACCCTGCGCCGGCCGGGCGAACCGGCCCCCTTCATGCCGTAATGGCGCACAGGCCCGGGCCACATGCAGCACATTTTCGCCCAGTATGGCCGCCTGCTCCAGACGTTTGGGCTGCGCCAGAATATCTCCCGGCGCATCGGCCACCGCGGTGACGCCGTTCAGTTCGCCGGGGACGCATATCATGCCGCAGGAGAGCATCCAGGTATAGATGACGTTGAGCACCATCGCCTGACCGCCGCCGGTGCCCCGCCCGACGGCGATGGCGCCACCGGCCACACCCCTCAACGGCTCTCGTAGAGAGATTCCATAGTGGCGCTGCATTACGGCGAGCAGCGAGGCGCTGACATTGCGATAATATACGGGGCTGGAGATGATGAGGGCGTCACAACGTGAAAATGCGTCGTACAGTATCGCCATATCATCGTCTACCACACAGGCGCCCTCGCGACGGCAGGCGTCGCAGCCACGGCAGGGAGCCACCGTCATGTCGCACAGCCGGACATGTTCCACTTCCCAGCCGGCCTGCGCGAACGGCTCCAGGGCATGAGCCAGAAGAATATCGCTATTGCCCCCGGCCCGTGGCGTGCCCGAGATGCCCAGTACATGCATCGTGAACGCTCCTCTGCGATATGATGAAAAAGGGGTAGCTCATCAGCATACGCCCGATGACGACCGTTCGCTCCGACATGCAGGATCAGGCGCGCGCATCCAGCCAGCCCAACAGATCGTCGTGCACCCGTTCCGCTTCGGGGTCGGTGAACAGTTCATGGTAGAACCCCCGATAGAGAAGGAGCATCTTGTCTTTGGAGCCGGCCCGCTGGTAGATCTCTTCACTGCCCGTCACCTCGACGATGGCGTCATCGGTACCGTGCATGATCAACAGAGGCAGGGTGAGGCGCTCCATATCGAGCTGGATACGGGTGATGGCCCGGTGCAGCTCGGCGCCGGTACGCGCCTTCATGCCGCCGTGGTACATCAACGGATCGACTCGGGCGGCCTCGACCACCGCCGGATCTCGCGAGATCGCCGCGCTATCGAGCCGGAGCGACGACATCCTCGGCAGCAGCCGCCCCAGCAACGGGGCCAGGCGCACCAGAAGGGGCGACACGTGGTCGCTGACCCGCACGGCGGCGCTGCACAGGATGAGGCCGGCCGGGTCCTGTGAGCGGCCGCCCCCACTCGATCGACGATTCAGCGCCAGCAACGTCACGACGGTACCCCCCATACTGTGCCCCAGAAGGAACAGGGGCGCCCCCGGGTAACGCCGCCTCACCCGCTCCAGAAACCGTTCGACATCGTTCACATACTCATCAAAGGACCAAACGAATGCCCGCGGCCCCTGAGAGCGACCGTGGCCGCGCAGATCCATCGCCTCGGCAGCATAGCCCTCCTGGGCCAGGAACTCGCCCAGAGAGGCGTAGCGGCCGCTATGGTCGCCGTGGCCGTGTATCATCACAACGACGCCTCGAGGCGCTGTCGTTGGGTGCCAGAACTGCTCGAACAGACACAACCCGTCGGCGGCCCAAAAGATGCCTTCCTCGTGGCGGACGTCATTCAGGGGGCGTTCCATTGTTTCGCCTCCGCCTGCCATGATCTATACCTTGTGCGCGACCAACACCATGAGAGCGCTCTGCGAGGGATCGTCTTTCCCCATGAGCGAAGAATAGCATCGCACGTCACCAAAACCACACTCGGATAACAGATCTCGATATTCATCGATCGAATAGGTCTGCATACTCTGGGCATAGCGCGTCACCGTCGCATCATGAGCCGTGATGAGATAGTGGCGGATCGTGAGGATCCGACGGGCATCATCCCAGATATTCTCCGTAAGCACCAGGTGGGGCACCTCGGCAAACAGGCCCCCCTCGGACGAGTACCAGGAACTCCCGGCCTGCCCCGCCTGCAGCATCCACGCTTCGTTATGAGGCTCGAGAAGCAACATCCCCCCCGGAACCAGCGCATCGGCAGCCCGCCGCAAAATGAGTCGCGCATCCTGGCGAGAGAACACGTTCAGCTCACCGTAAAGGAGCATGGCCAGCGAATAGCCCGCCCCATACTCGGCGACACGAATATCTTTGTGCATGAATCGACACGCAAGCCTTTCGGCCTCGGCCTGTCGTATCGCATAGTCGATCGAGGCCGGCGAATAGTCGATGCCGACGCAGGTATGCCCGAGCCGGGCCAGGCGGGCGCTGTACAACCCCGGACCGCAGCCCAGATCGAGCACCCGGGCAGGACGCCCCTCCAGCAGATGGGTATGGATCCATTCCACATGGGCGTCGATCTTTGCCGCGCGCCGACTGGCGGCGTCATGATCCTGGCTCAGGTGCTCGCGCAGCATGTGCTTGCTGAACTCGGGATCGTTCCACGGGATGTTGTCCCCCTCGCTCCAGGGCTCGGGCGCAAAATCTCGATATACGATATCCGACAATCTCATGGTATGCTCCTATCTTACGCTGCACTGTCCAGGTCGATCTCGCCCCGAGCGATGCGCTGTAACGTCTCGGCATACAGCCGGTGTTCCTGCTCCAGTACCCGCTCGGCCAGAGATTCGACGGTATCACCGGGCAACACCGGCACACGCCGCTGCGCGATGATAGGCCCCTGATCGTAATTCTCGTTCACCAGATGAATGGTGACGCCCGTTTCGCTCTCGCCCGCTGCCAGCACCGCCTCGTGCACGTGCTGGCCATACATCCCTTTACCACCATATCGGGGCAGCAGCGCCGGATGAATGTTTAGAATGCGCCTCTGATAGTGCGCCAGAGTGCGCGGCCCCAGCTTTTTCATATATCCCGCCAGCACCACCAGATTCACCTCATGCTTCCGCAGCGTATCCAGCACGGCCCGATCCAGCGCATCAGGATCGGGATGCGTGACCCGGCTGAGGTGAACGCAAGGAATTCCCTCTCGTCGGGCGCGCTCCAGCGCCATCGAGTTCGAGTTGTTGCTGATCACCACACACGGCGTGGCATCTAGACGCCCCTCTTTACAGGCATCGATGATGGCCTGCATGTTGCTGCCGCCGTGTGAGGCCAGAAAGCCCAGCCGAAGAGTCGGACCGGGTGCTGCTGCGCTTTTCCGGGGCATATTCGCTCCTCAAATCGGTGCGGTGAGTTCGGGTGCAATAAGTATATTGTATCCTGTTTGGTGTGCAATGCCACTTTGCACGAGCCCCCTCTTCTCGCACCGCGGTATCTCTACTCTAACATACGAGATGAACGCACTTTGAGTTCTTGTGAGTGGGCGAGAGACCAAAGAGGGCGGCCCGTATACGGGCCGCCCTCTGATAACCCCTGAGTCAACCGGGGGTTAGTGCCCCGTCACAAACGACAGGCCACGCAAGATCAACGGTATGCTATTGGAAAAAGGCGCCGAATAGATCACCTCTGCCGAGTACTCGGGCGAGAGAAGACCGGCCGCATCGCGATATTGCACCCACACGGTATGCTTGCCGTCTTGATCCGGCAAGCGCCACTCGCGCTGTGGGGCATACGCCTCCCACGAGGTCCAATCGTCCGAGTTGTTGCGAACCCGCATATGGGTGATCTCGCCGGACCCTTCGGCCGACAGATTCAGCGTCACATGGCGTGATGAGGTGAGCGATGCGCCCGAGTCGATGGTCACCCGGCCGGTGGGCGGCGTTGCGCCACAGGTGGGATTATCGAACACCTCGAACGATGACGCCTCATCGTTCAGCGAGACGTTGGATCCGTCAAAGGTCTGGCCGCGGAAATTGGCATCATCCGCGCTGCGGCAAACCGAGGCGCCCTGGCGGTCGATATGCTCATACAGCTTGACCGACCAGCCCTCCGGCACCCGCAGCGAACTCGCCCGATCGTTAAAGTTTGTGGGGAGATTCTGCCAGCCGGGAGTATCACGACGTATCCAGCCGGATTCCTCCCCCTCATAGCCGCAGTCATAGTCCGAACCCTGGTAGAGGATGACCCCACCGGATTCCGGGCATTTCTTTGCCTCGTCGGCAGGCCGGGTTCCGCCAAAGATGCGCAGGCCACTGACCGACCAGCCGTTGCCCGTATAAGAGGTCAGATTCTTGACCCGACCATCCCACGAGTCGATGATGGTATAGTTGGCCGGCGAATTGCCCACGCCCGAGATGACGGTCACAAAGTGGGTAAAGTAACGCCCGCTGATGTAGCGATCCACCAGAATCACAACCGGGCGTTCCTGGCGCAGGTTGTTCTCCAGCGTTTCCCAATTAATACCGTCCACACGGCCGGTGCCGGGCGCCGTAAAGCTGGCGCGCCCACCACTGGCCCGGTCGGCCGCCGCCTGCCAGATGATCGGGCAAGCCTGGCGGCCCAGAGTGCTGTTCAACAAGGCGGGATTGGTATTCACGCCAAAGTATGCGAGCACACCCGATGTAGCCGTCAAAGCGCACCCCGCATCACCGATGGTCAACCCGCAGGAGCGCATACCGGTGTTCCTCCAGCGCGGATCGGTCTGGCTGAACGCCGGCACCGGGGAGGGCAACATCACCGGCGTCGCCTCTATCGTCGCCACGCCGGCCCAGTCCTTCATCGCGTCCGCTTCATCGTCCTCCATCGGCGCAGGCACGGGATCGCTCACAGCGGCGGTTTCCAGGCTCACCCGCCGAACGATCTTTTTCCCAAAGCCGTTGCCATAGTCCACATAGGCCAACCCCTCTTCATCCCACCGGATGGGATTCGGGCGGTTGCCGTAGAACAGGTCCGGCGAGAACCCCGGCGCATCGGGCACGGCCCGCGCGGTGCCGTTGGTCACATTGGCCCACTCCAGGCGGATTCCATGGGGCGCCGAGCTATCGGTACGAACATAGGCCAGGCGCTGCCCGTCGGGTGACCACACCGGGGGGGTGATGAACAGGTTGTTACGGAACTCGCCCACCAAACGCTTGTCGGTGCCATCAGTACGCAGCACCCACAACTGGGCGTTCATGCTCGGAGTATAGGTCGCCGTCGCATAAGAGATCTGCTTCCCGTCAGGGGAGAGCGTGATAAACGCGTTCAACTGCGGCAGAATGATGCGGTCATAGGGCTGATCGACCAGCGTAATCGAGCGACCGTCTTCGGTCTCTATGCGAATGCGTGTGCGATTGCCCTCGGCGCTGGCGATGACCCGTGTCGCCACAGGTGCATCCGACGGCGCCGCCTGAACGGATAGAATGGGCAAAATCAGCGTAACAGTCAGAGAAAGGACTGCCATGATCGTTAGTACAATGAGAGTACGTCGGTGAGTCATCATATCTTTCCGTGTTAGGATATCATCAAGTTGGTTGTTATCTCGATGCAGGTGTGTTGATCAGACTGATATTTACTCCCCAGGGTATTGTTCTCCCGGTCAGGGCGGCGCCCTCCGGGGCAGGTATCGGGCCGTCCACGGATTGACGGCGATACAGATCTCACAGATTGTCTCGTCAACGCCTGCACAGGCGGCATAAGCACCGGCCGCGCGACGACGGGCAGAATCTTTCCGGCTCCCTCTTTCGGAGCGGGTCGTCTCACAGACGGTATGCGAGTCACTATGCGACTCGCCCATCGGTACGCCGACGCCAGGAGGGGCGTCGGTGAGCGCCGTGGTGAGCCATATTGTCGGGCCCAAAAGCCCGGTCACCCAAAAGACGCTCTCGTCGATCCGGCAAAAGCCCGTGCAACGGGTCATCGCCTCGAGTGACAGGGGAGTGCCACCGACGGCCGGATCGACTGCATTCACAGCGGAGATTTTCACCACGGTCCGGGGGCCGCGCTCAGTCGGGGATACCGGATCAAGGGCACCGGAGATAACCGGGTCATGATCGTCCCTCTTGTGACGCAACAAGACGTTGAAATCGGTGTTCGGGTCGTTCACGGGCTCGCTCCATCAAAGGATGATCGAGCCGCTCACGTGGCCAGAACTCTCCCTGCGGCACGTTGCGCGGTCTCTCGGACATGGGTTTTATCGGGATAAACGTAGACGCAGCCGGATATCCGGCACAAACGGGATCCCATCATGACCTTTTGAGGAACAGGATGGGGACAAGGGCGGTGACCATGTCGCCCGAACGTAGCGTCGCGGGCAACAAAAAATCCCTCACCGTGCCTTCCCGACGGCATGTACCACGCGTCGGTTGCATGGCAAGGGGACAAGAGACGAACCCTTTTACTCCGCGGGAGCAGAGTATCGGGCATCGATTCGTGCGGTCAAGGTAAAACAGATCGTACAGCCGCGCCAAGTCATCGTCGTAAGGCCGGCCCGGAACGGACTCTGCCTCTGGCGTCTGTGTCATCGCGTCTCCCGATCACAGCGTTCGTTCGGTCGCCCCTCCGGTCGCCTGGCGGCTCTCGCAAGTGCGGGCCGAACGTTACGTTCAGTTGCATTATAGCATGAATCGTCTTAAATTGCACAAATAACGTATCAGCATGTGTGCGCACCGTAGAAGAAGATGCAATAAAGAAGTGTTAATCTGAATTAGACATAAAAAAGAGCCCTTCCCGTGATGGGAAGGGCCCGGTGCCGACTGAATGGTAGGGTCAAATGATCTCGATCAGTTGAATGTCAAAGATCAGATCCTGGCCGGCCAGGGGATGGTTGGCATCCAGCGTGAGCGTATTATCGCTAACGGCCGTCACGGTGACGATCATGGGCTGGCCATTGCCCTGCCGAATCTGCAGATACTGGCCGACCTCGGGCTGAATGCTGGGTGGGATCTGATCGCGTTCTACCTCCATCACCAGCTCGTCGCGGTGCGGGCCGTAGGCCTGGTTCGACTTGATCTCCACGGTCGTGGCATCGCCGGGATTCATGCCCACCACCGCCTCTTCGAAACCGGGAATCACCTGTTGCTGGCCGATCGTGAACTCGAGGGGTTCACGATCCTCCGATGAATCGAATATCTCGCCGTCGTTGAGGCGGCCGGTGTAATGCACGCGTACTTTATCGCCGGTTTTTGCCTGTGCCATCGTTCTTCCTTTCCTTGGCTGGCTCACCACGGTCGCCGATGTGCATTCGTGCTCGGCGCCTCAACGGACGGGACAGCGGCCGCGGTGGCTCATCTCGCAACATCATCTACTGGCAGCCTCGACACCATGGGAATCGGCAGTATGCGCCATGACGATTCCACAGGCTGCCTCACTATGGGCTACGCACACCAAAAAGGAAAGGGTGAGGGGTGAAAGAAAGGGTAGGGACTGGCCGTCAGTCGTGTCGACCGGATCTCCCCAATCGACACCCGACAACCGGATCGGATTGCGATGGAGAAACACACCTTCTTGATGTCCGTTTGCACAAGCGCGTGCGCCACATACACCACATACACCTGTGCCATTCACGACCTATGATAGCATACCCTGACCTCAAACGCAACGCCTTTGAAAAATACCACCTTCCGAAGGTAGCGAATGCAGATCGTATGCTTTCCTCGCGAACCATTCGATCCGGATAGGGCCCTTCGGAAGGTGGTATCACTCACCAGAGATCGGCGATGCGCACCGGCGCACCGGTCGCCATAGACTCGTTAGCGGCGATGCCGATAAGGGCCGCAAGCGCTCCGGCGCGAGAATCGGCCCTCTGCCCCAGAGGGTCGGGCGTGCCCGGCCGGAAGAGGTGCTGACGGATCCGCTCATCGGCGTCAGAGTGCCCGCCGCCACCCTCCCGCTGCTCCACCGGCACGTCGTACGGCCGACCGAACAGGGGGCTCACCCGGATCATCGGCGGCCCGTCGAAGGGCAACACCCGCACCCGTCCGTCGGCATCGGCGCCATGGTAACGATCCACCAGATCCACCTCCAGCCGGCCCAGGGTGCCGTTGAACCCGATGCGCTGCCCTTCATAGGGCGAAAAGGCGTGCAGACCATAGTTCACCACCACACCATCCGCATAACGGATGACGACCGCCGCCGTGTCGACGATGTCGATCTCGTCGGCGAACACGCAGGCGTCGCGCCGGTAGCCATCCTCGCCCTCGGCGCGCAGATACATCGCCTCCAGCCCGGCGTCGGCGTGCAGATCCAGATAGAACTCGCAGGTGGCGGTGTGGGCGCACGTCAGACAGCGCTCGCCCCGTTTGGCGCGGGTGAGCCCGTAGAAGCGCAACCCGCCCCGGGCGAACACTTCCACCGGCTCGGCGCCCAGCCACCAGTTGAGCTGGTCGAAATGGTGGGTGGCCTTGTGCACCAGCAGCCCGCCCGAGTTGGCCATGCGACGGTGCCAGCGCCGGAAATAGTCGGCGCCGTGGGCGGTATCCAGATACTCGGTATAGTCGGCCGAGAGCACCCGCCCGATGACGCCCTCTACCCGCAGCAGACGATAGAGCGTCTCGGCGGCGGCGCCGTAGCGGGCATTGAACGACACCGTCACCCGCCGGCCCGTGCGCCGCTCGGCGTCGAGGATGGCGTGCACCCGCGACGCCGTGGTGGTAAGGGGTTTCTCGCTGATGACGTCACAGCCCGCCTCCAGCGCGCCGATGATGTAGCGGTGATGGGTGCCGTCCACCGTGCAGACGATGATGACGTCAGGCCGCGCGTCGGCCAGCATGGCGTCGAAATCGGTGTGGGCGGGGATGGTGGTGCCCAGCCGCTCGTTGGCCAGAGCCATGCGGTGGCGATTGGGATCGCACAGCGCCACCAGCTCGGCCACGTCGCCGAAATCCTTCACCAGGGGCCGGGCGAACATCTCATACCCCCGCCCGCCCACGCCGACGAGAGCGTATCGTGTGGTCATGGGAACCTCGCTTTTGCTATGAGTCATCGCGCCGCGCTCAGCCCGGTACAACATCCAGGGTCGATGTTCTCGTCACTCCGAAAAAGATCTGGTTACACAAGTCCTGAACGGTCGATCGGTCATTGAGACGAGGTCGACATACTCGTCATATTCGCGGGGTGAGGCTGTGCTCATCTGATCGTGCTCCATCCGTCACCATTGGGCTTCATTGGAGCCTCTTGCGGCCGCAGCATAACATATTTGCGGCGTGACGTCTATTTATCGCCGATCCATCCCCTCTCCGCTTCACCGGGCGATTGGACGATCCCTCCGAAACGGGTAGAATGGTCGGGCGACCGGCGGCTGTCGGTGGACACTATGGGTGAGGCGTAAATCGATGAAACGCACTGTCTCGTTGATTACCATCGTGGGCTTTGTGCTCTTTATGTCCAACGGCATCACCGGTCCGATCACCTCGCTCTATCGCGAGTCGCTGGGCGCCACTTATGTCGCCATCGGCATGCTGGGCACCGTCGCCTCGATCACCGGGGTCTTTTTCAGCTACTTCTGGGGGCGCGCCTCAGATCGACTGGGCCGACGCAAGCTCTTTCTGGTCGGCAGCCTGGCCGTCCAGGTGGTCACCTATGGCCTCATCGCCGCCGCTCCCACCTACATCGCCCTTTTTCCCCTCAATGTGCTGCTGGCGGCCTCTCAGGCGGCCTATGGCACCGCCAGCCTCGCCCTCATGGGCGACCTGCTGGAGCACGAGAGGTCGGGGCGCGGCCGGCGCATGGGCGTCTTTCGGGGCCTCTCATCCTTCGGCTTCGGGTTGATGGCCTTTGCCTCGGGCACGGTCGCCGACCGGCTCTCGCTGCGCGCGCCGTTCGTCGTGGCCGCCGGATTCGCTCTGGTGGCGCTGATCCTGATGCTGCGCGTCGAGGAACCGCCGGCCGAGAATGATGAGACGGACGCCGACGCGTCCCTGTCTCTGCGCGACACGCCGGCTTTCCTCTGGGGGGTGACCCGCTCGACCCTGGCGGGGATGGGCGACGCCATACGCCAGGTGTTCGTGGCGCTGCACGAGCGCGGAGGGAACGAGGGAGCCGCCACCTCGAGCCATGAGACCGACCGCTACTCCGAGCGGGGAGAACGGCTGCCCCTGTCGCCTCTGCTTATCTCGTCTCTACTCTGGTCACTGGTCACCGGTGCCGTGTATGCCGTATGGGCCAACTATATGGTGCACGAGGTGGGGTTCAGCCCGTCGCACATGAGCCGGCTCTGGTCCGTGGCCTCTCTCTCCGAGCTGCCACTCATGATCCTGGCCGGCTGGCTGTCGGATCGCGTCGGCCGGCTGCCCATGCTTAGCCTGGGCTTTGTGGCCTGGACCGCCGTCTTTATGGGATATGTGTTCATCCCCGTCATGCCATGGATCATCGTGGTGCAGCTCACCCGTGGATTCGCCTACTCGGCGTTCACCGCCACGGCCATGACCTACGCCACCGAAGTGCGCGCCCGCTCTCAGCGCGGCGAGATCTCGGGGCTCTACGCATCGGCGGGGGGTATCGGCTCGATTCTGGGTGCGTCGGTGGGTGGCGCCCTCACCCAGTTCATGGGATTCAAGGTGATGTTCAGCACCATGGCCGGGTTGATTCTGGCTGGCGCCGCCTATCTCGCTATCGTCGCCATACGCTGTCGCGCCGGCGCGTCCGCCGGGGCGCGCACCGTCGAAGGTCTGTCACACTAAGGTATGTCTGAACACGAGAACCGGCGGATCAAGGGGATTTGCGCTCATCGAGAGATACAACAAACCGGCCCGCGAGATCATCGCGGGCCGGTTTTTGGTTCGTGGCAACACTCACTCGTCAAAGCCCACCCAGCGCACAAAGGCATCCAGCCCGTCACGGGTGGAGCGAAAGGCGTTGATGGGTGACTGCGGATCGGGATAGCCTATCGCCACCACCGACACCAGATGCTCGCCATCGGGGATTCCGGCCATCCGGGTGATGACGTCGGCGTAGCCCATCGGAATGCCCAGCCAGCAGGTGCCCAGGCCGGCGTCATACGCCGCCAGCATGAGGGTGGTGACGAACTGGGGCACATCGCCCGGCCCCTCTGATGGGCTCGACACCAGGATCACCACCGGCGCGTCGAAAAAGCGGTGGCTGCCCATCGTCACCATCTCGTACGCCGTCGTTCCTATCGTCTGAGCGACGCGTTCCAGCCCCTCCCACAGCGCCTGCGCGCGCGGATCGGGGCGGGACGCCTGCTGCGCGCCGCCGTTTCTCTGCGCCCGTTCCCTGCCCCGGGCGACCAGCTCGTCGGCCAGAGCCTTGAGCGGTTCACCGGTCAACACCGTCACCCGCCAGCGCTGCCGATTGCTGCCGCTGGGAGCCCAACGAGCGGCATCCAGCACCCCGGCGATCACTTCACGCGGCACCGAATCGCTTTTGTAGGCGCGCACACTACGTCGTCCGCGAATCGCCTGCAATGTCTCCATCTCTACGATCTCCTCTATAAAACGCGGGGCGCGCCCTACAGGTTAAAGCGATACTCGACGAATTCGCGCAAGGCTACCGCCGTGTTGTATCGCTCGGTTCCTGTGGCATACACCAGTGTCACCTGCTGCTGGGAGGCCATCTTGGCCAGACGGCTGATCTCCTCCACCCGCACATTCAGCTCTGCATAGTACCGGCGTCTGAACTCGTCCCAACGCGCCTCATCTCCCCTGAGATACTCACACAGATCGTCGCTGGGGGTCAGCTCTCTGGCCCAGAGATCGATATGCGCCTCCTCGGGAATCGCCCCCTCATCCCATGGGCATTCGACCAGAATGCGGTAGCCATCTTCAGGCGCCGGGGGATCTTCGGCTCGCTTGATGCGGATGCGCATGGGGCACCTCCTCATTTGTAAGAATCGACCTCGACAGGCCCATTTTACCCGAATTAGGGTCGCAGTACCAGCCGCCGCACGCCACGCCCGGCTGCCTGAAGCAGCTCGTCGGGCGTGGTGGCCCAGAACATGGGATGATACTCGCCCGCTGCCCACAGGGTAATCATGTCGTCATAGTGACGATGGCCCGGATGCCCCGACTGACCCGTGGTATGAATAGAGACGGACCGCCCCCACGCGCCCACATCGATGATCTGCCGATAAGAGGGCGCCACCACCACGCCAAAGGGGGAGCAGGGATCATAGACGGCGTTGTTCACCGTCTCGCAGCTTCCGCCCACCGCCACCGGGCCACGATTCAACAGGGCACGCACCAGAGGGGACGCCTGATAGCCCATGGCAGGGTCGCAAAAGAGAGCGGTGTGCAACGCCCCCCAGCGCCAGCGGCGAACATCCTTCCCCATCCGCGCCGCCAGGTCGTCCACCGCCCGACTCAGCGCCTCCAACAGCACATCCTGCCGAGTGCGAGGCGCGCCATCGGCCCCGAGGGGATACCAGGGTGCGCGTTCATCCTGTAATATATTGACCAGCGCTTGCATGGCCACAAGGGAGCGGCTCCGTATATAGTGGTCACACAGGTCGGACCCCAGAGCTTCGTCGAAAAGCGTCCGGATCAGGCGAATGCGTAGCGCCTCAAAGAGCGTCGCGCCCACCGAGTCGACCCGGGCGCGCATATCCCATCGACGCAGCAGATCCAGCGCCTGCCGCAGACACGGGTCTGCCGTAGAAAGGTTCAGGAGATGGGGCAGTATCTCGGGCGCATGCAACACCCGATCATCCAGCTGCACCCGCCGGGCATCGTCCGGCGACCATCGCTCCTGCGATTCGATCAGCGCGGTGATGCGTTGCGCTCGATGGCCGGGGCTCCAATCGGCGGCGATTACCGGGCGATAGGTCGGCCCCACCGCCGCGTTATTGGCCGTGACGATATAGCCCCCCGGCGGATCGTAGAGATAGGGCAGATCCTCATAGGGCACATACCCCATCCATTCGCCCGAGCCATCCCACCCCCCCACCGGCGTAGCGCCGTTGCCGTTGCGACGCAGCGGCACGCGCCCCGGCATCTGATAGCCGATATGGCCTTCGATATCGGCATAGACGAAATTCTGGCTGGGCACGTAAAATGTGCGCAGAGCCCGGCGAAACTCGTCCCAGTTGCCGGCACGGTTCAGACGCAGAATGGCGCCGACCATGGGCGCCGGATCGAGGGCCACCCAGCGCAGCGCCAGTGGCTGCCAGTCTGCCCGCTGCCGCCAGGGCAGATTGTCGTTGATGATGGGACCGTGGCGGGTGCGGCGCACCCGCAGGCTGATCGGCTCGTCCATGTCGGCCACGTGAATCGCTTCATCGACGATCTCCATATCGACCCATCGCCCGTCTGCCAGGTACTGATCGGGATGATCCGGATTCTGTCGCTCGATATAGAGATCCTGAACGTCGGGATAGGCGTTGGTGACGCCCCAGGCAATACGCTCGTTGTGTCCGATGACGACCCCCGGCAGTCCCGGGAATGAGGCTCCCACCACATGATATCCGGGCATATCGTCGATCGGCGGACAATGGAGGGCCACCTCGTACCAGAGCGAGGGGATCTGGACGGTAAGGTGAGGGTCATTGGCCAGAAGGGGTCGCCCGGTGGTGGTGCGCGATCCGGCGATCACCCAGTTGTTGCTGCCCGTCCCCTGTCTTGCCCCCATCGCCAGAGGCCCCACCTCATTCCAGGGCAGGCTATCCAGAGTCGATGGAGAAAGCTCGGGCCATGGTTCGTGGGGCAACGAGTCATCGAGAAAGGGCGCGCCGCCGGAGGAGACGATGACGGGGTGATCGGCGGGGTAAGGCGGTGTGAGTTCGGCGGCCCGTTCGGCGCCCAACCGCCCGGCGAGCGCCGCCCGCAGCATCTCGTCCACCAGGTTGCCGCTGAGCTGCCAGGCCATCACCTTGCCCCAGAGCAGCGTGTGATAGGGCGACCACGGCTCGGGATCGTACCGCACCCCCGTCAGACGGAGCAGATCGAAATGCAGGCCGGGCCGTCCCCGCAGCCGGCGCAGATAGGCGTTGACTCCCGAAGAATAAGCCTCCAGGGAAAAGCGCTCGTCTTTGTCCAGCAGATCCACCTCGCGCGCCGCCACATGATGGGCTCCCAGCGTGCGCATCAGACGATCCTGGGCCAGCGCCGGCCGACCGAATAGCTCGGCCAACCGCCCCTCTCCCAACCGGCGCTCCAGCTCCATCTGCCAGAAACGATCCTGAGCGTGTACGAATCCCTGAGCAAAAAAGAGGTCGTGCGCATTGGCGGCATAGATGTGCGCCACACCCCAACGATCGCGAAGCACCGTCACCGGCGCATACAGCCCTTCGCAGCGCAATGTCCCCCGGATACGAGGCCAGGCGCGGGTAAGCGCTCGGCGCATCACGATCCACGGGACCATCCCTATCGCCACGCCCAGGGCGATGATCCGACGCGTCACCCTCACGGTATGTGCTCCTCCCGTAGGAGGTGCGTTGCCCCTGCCATGAGTGATACAACGCCGGTGGCGTCTCGCACCTCATGCGCTCCGGAGGCCGATCCGTCGAACCTCCGGCACGATCTCTTATCGTGCGCCATTATATCACGCAACATCCTCCCAAACCACCTTCAAATCACCTCAAGTCCCTTTTCGAAAGTCCCTACCAGGGCGTCGCCCCCTTCGGAAGGCGGGCGGAGGGAGGCGATGAAGAACGTCCTTGACGTTATGTACAGTATCGCTTAACTTGAGCGGGCAAAGGGCAGTCGGTGCTGTGGAGGTATGAGCGAATGACAGATCAGGATCGTGTGGACACCCTGCTCGCAGAGCAGGGCTATGTATATATCGGCGGTGTGCAAAATCGCACTTATTTGCACGCCGGCAGGGAAGAGATCCTTCACGTAGCCGTCAACCCCATCCCGACAGAGTGTAAAGAACAACTCGAAGCGTTTCGCCGGGCGCAAGAGGCCTATCAACTGTACGCCGGCAAGGATCTGATGCCCGAGATACTGGAGGTCGGCGAGGAATATGCCGGATTGTCCTACCCCTACCTGCTCGAGCGTTACGTCTCGGGAACCAGCCTGAGCGCCGCATTCGCCGAATCGCCTCGATTCTGGGTATCGCGTCTTCCCCGCGAGATCAAGCGGATCTATGACATCGTCCGCTCCACCGCCCCCGTAGACGTGAGTAACGCATGGCGGGCGGCGCTGGAGCATCTGGTACGACCGGCGGGCTATGATAGTCTGTACGACGAAATTCGAGGGGCAGGCGAATATCTGCGACAACACCACAACCGGGGATACCTCATCCACGGCAACCTGCGCTTCGACAGCATCCTGGCGCTGGATGAGCCCGGTCGCCCCGGCCGCATTATGCTCATGCGCTGGGAGAACAGCCGAATGATGACCCTGGCCTACGAGTTTGCCTCTCTCTACGCCTTTATCGTCGATCCAACTCCCGAGATCGAGATGGACCTGCGCATGCAATACGAGGGGCTATCGGATCTGCGTGATCTGTGGCTGGCCCTGTCGCCGATACTGCGCCTCGACCTCGAAATAGACGATGACGAATTTTGGGCGACGGTGTTGTTTCGTATGGGCAGCGCCTGGCTGCATGAACTGGCCCACGCCATGCGTCAAAGAGACGAGATCGCCATTGCCGTGTGGGAAGAGCGCCTGCGTCGCTTGCTGAGCAAAGAGTATATGGAGTCGTTCCCCTATACCGTCACCGGGGGATAAAGCCGTAGCCACGTTGCAGGAAGCGAACGGGCCCGATCAGGGCAGGGGGTTTGTTTTCCAGAGACGGGGGTATGGGATGGGATGATGTCGTAGAGTGGGCAACCGCTTACGGCTCGTCTGAATGAGGCGATAGAGAAGGACTAAAAAACCGGAGCAAAGCGTGGCTGGCTCGTTCGCTTCGCTCCGGTTGATCCGTGTCGCAGCGCTGAGACAGGATGGAACAGGGGATCATGATGCCGCGGCCCTCCACAGTCCCAGTGTGGCCAGGATGCCACGCCGAATTCTGTGCTCGGGGGCGATGCGGCGGCCAAGGCGCTCCTCTGCCGCCTCGCGGATCAACTCATCCAGACGGTACTCTGCCAGTTTGTAATCCGGGCTCGGATACATTATCTCCTCCTTAATCCCAGAGTGGCCAGAAAGCCGCGCCGGGTCTTGTTCTCGTTCGTGATGCGGCGGCCAAGACGCTCCTCTGCCGCCTCGCGGATCAGATCATCCAGATAGAACTCTGCCGTCCTGTGGTCCTGACTCGGAAACATGTCTTCCTCCTTGTGTCATCGCTTTTACGCTATTCCGTAGCCGGTCCATCGGCTGTCCTGACATCGGCCTGTGCTCCCCCTCTCCGCCCTCGGAGAGGCCACACCCGATTCGCCTCTATCCACCGGTGCCAGCTCGTCCGGTGGTGCCGATTTCCCGGCACAAAAAAAGAGCCGCGTGCGGCATCTTTGGCATTCGATGCGACTCGGCATCAGATGCAACATCGCACACGACTTCAAGGCATAGTCTACATCATCTTCTCCATAGGGTCATCGGCCATTCGGGCAGTATTTCGCCCTATCCAGGTGGCCAGGTAGTCGCTGCACGCATTCGGTACGATACATTATGAGACGGGATGAGCGATCGCCCTCATCCCGTCTCTCACGCGGTTCTTGCCGCGTTAAAAGGGATTTACCCGGGGGTGCCGGTTGTGCTCGAATGGCTCTTGCGGGCACAGGCAACGGCGCATTCCCCAACACATGCCCTAACTATCGTGCGCGTGAATACCTACCCAGCTCGGCAACAGAATCTTGCGAAATGATTGAGCGGACTGTCGGCCTCTGTTCCACAAACCAGAGTTCTGTGCAGCCTCACGCTGCAATTCACGGATTCGAGTGTCGGCGAGAGCCTTGGACAAAGATGAATCGAGGTACATCATACCCTCCCTTACCTGCATCTACGGGCTTTTTTTTGTGTCGTACGTCGATTCGACGAAACGTGGGCGGATTGTCCGTTAGCTCCTTTGCTGACAACAGGACCGTCCTGAACCACCTCCCTGGTGGGGCACCTGTCGGTGATGGCGTTCATCTTCTTCATCCTCATTATAAACTAATTTGATCTAGATTGTCAATAGCTAAATGTGCATTTTGGCACGAAATAGGCAACGAAAAAGCGTCCGGAGGCGAGGTTTCTCGCCTCCGGACGCCTATAGACCGGATGCCCGTCCCTACTGGTGTGCCTGGCGCACCTGCTCGGGCGTCAATTGCTCCACTTCGATGATCTCAGCCCTATCCTGGAGCATGTTCGGAACCGAGCGCAACGCTTCGGATTCGCTGGAAGCATCAATAATCGTCCAGCTCGTATGCTCACCGAAATGGCATCCCCAGTAGGTCTTTTCCATAACGTCGCTTCCCTTGCGAGAAACCTCGTCCATCGCCTCGCTGCACTCCTGGGGAGTGTGCGAGACCTGGATCAAAAACTTGGACATGACCACCTCCTGCTCGACTCACCGGACACAATAAACCATACCGACGCCATCGAATATGCATGTGGCGTTGACGAATAGTGGGTGAAATGGAACCGGGCCGGATCGATGGGAGAGGAGTGCGGATCATAAATCGACGGGGGTGAGACGGTAAAGGTTATGAACCCTTACATTATAAGCATAAATCTATTTTCGACAGATGTCAATGACAATTGTGGGGATTGCAGAGCCGCGTCAAAGTCCGGTATCACCCCCCTCCCATATGAGGGAGGGGGGCTGCCGGTGTGCTGTACTCAGCGCCCGGCGGCGGGGTGAGACGGTGTGAGGTCCACAAACATCCGATGCCAGACCATGACGCGGCCCCGTGGGCCTGTCGTGCATGCTAACGATGATGCTCCGGATGATCGGTGGCCGCCGTATGCTCGTGAAAGTGTCCTTGCGCGTGCATGCGGTTGTGCAGCCGCCGATGAGCCGATTCGAGCACCAGGCGCATACGCTTGTACGCGCGCGTTTCGGCGCGGGTCCCTATCGTATCCAGATAGGCCATCGCCCCCTCGATCTGCTCCAGGATGGTGACGGCATCGGCGGCGGCATAAAAGGGCGAGCCCTCTACCTGTACCATCACCGGTGACGAATGAGCGGCTATGATCTCGGGCTTATCGGCATAGTGACCCCGCACCAGCAGGGCGATCCACGAGCTGCGATCGATGCGCACCGACCAATGCCCCTCGGCCGCCCAGGGACCGGCCGCCACACTCTCGCGCACCTCACCGTTGACGATGAGATCCACCCGAGAGATGGGGATCGTCACACTGGCGACGTTCCAGGTCACATCCACGGTGCCACCCCGGGCCGACATGGCGATGCGTGTACCGGCCGGCTTGCCCTCTACGGCAAATTCGAGCAGCGGCCCATAGGTGACAAAGGTCTCGGCGCGACGTACCGCATCCATCCACGCCGAATAGTCGATCCCCTGCTCGGACCCTACCACCCGGGCATAAGTACGCACCGTGCCCACCGCCGTAGTGGCGCTCATCTTGTCGGTGCCGCCCACAGCGGCCACCATGTAGCCGTTGTTCAGATAGCGGTACCAGTCCGACAGCGAATAGGGATTGATGCCATCATACAGACTGCCCCATGAGGTCATCTCGACGCCGTCCACCTCACCGCTGACCAGAGCGGCAGCATTCTCGCCACGGGGGTTGGGGAAGTGGGGCAGGATGACGAGCCCGCCCTGCTTGTGGCATTGACGGGCCCATTCAGTGAGCAAAACCTCGATGGGGTCACCTAGGGCCGATTCGTCCGGTCCACCGGTGGTCATGGGGGAGATGATGTTACCCTCATAGCCCAGCAACGAGATGTGCCCCAGAATATGCTGGCGGTTCTCGGTGCCCACCCGCACCAGATACTCGCCGTCGCCGCCGGCCTCTTTCGAGCCCCAGGTCGTCTTGCCGTCGAAATCGCCCACGTTGGTCATCAACTCGCCCCACTGGCTGGCCAGCAGGTTCACCACGTTCACTCCTTCAGCCGAGCCCTCCAGAAGGGCCGACATGGGCGATAAAAAGTGCACGTGGGTGTCGGCGCTCACCCAGCCGCGCTCGCGCCAGGGCAGCACCTTTTCGATCTCGGCAACGATCTCTTCCGTATCGGCGGTTACATCCACCATTTTGCGAATGGGAGCGATCTCGAACCCCTTGGACACCTCCAGATACACCCGCCCCAGGGGCAGGTTGATCCGCGTCTCACCGGGGATATAGGTGCAATAGTGTCGTCCCCAGTGGCTGAAATCTACGCTGTAATCCTCGAACCAGGCCGGGTTGGGGATGCGGTGTCGGTCCACCGGCGCCAGATACTCGCCCACCTCGCCGTGCACGTGCAGCTTGACCGACACAGGGCGGCCGGTGCCCTTTTCCAGGGCGCGCAACCACACCCGTTGCGTCGCCGGAGCCACGGGGCGCAGCGTCTCTCCAGCCTGCCCCGCTTCGACCTCAGCCACCGGTACCGTCGTGCCGTCGGCAAAGTGGAACAGGGCATCGGGATGAGCGGTGTATTCGACGATGATCTCTCGCTCGGATATGTCGGGCAATTTGTTGTTATAGGATGCGGCCCATTCGTCACCCTCTGGATAGAGGAGCCGCCGACGGGCCGAGATCACCTGCCCCAGATCCAGCTTGAGCTGGGCCAGCAACCCATCCTCATCCAGGGTCGGATCGAACGCCGTACCCTCGGGTAAGGTTAACAACGCCTTGCGCCGCGACCGCCAGCGCAACGGCTGCTCCGAGGCGCTGCCGGCTGAGACGGCGGAGAGGAGTACCGTGCCCTCGGCCGGCTCCAGACGCAGCCCGACAATGGTCCGCTCCGGATGCGGATTCTTCCAGGCCCACAGCCAGTTCACCCAGGGGCGATCATCGGCCGCCCACAACCGGAACTGGCTATACCCCCAGAACGGGTGCGTCTGCTCGTGGTGAGCTCTCAAGGGATGTGGCTTGTGGTCGGTCACCGATTCGAAAGAGTTCTCGCCCCAGCTACGAGTATAGGCGCCGATCTGATGACGGCGTCGAACGGCAAGCCGCTCTTCACTGCCGTCGTCATAGATGACGACATAGGTGGCCGCCTGCTCGTTGAGGTGTCCCTCACCACGCATGGGCGAGATGAACCCGTCGGCGTTCCACGACATCGGGCGCAGATCCGAGGTGTGCAAAAACACCAGCCACTCGGCGCGAGTGGGCTCCACCGTCAACTCGACGACATCACCACCCACGACAATGGGCTTCTCAATGCGGAACGGAATGCCCCACGCAGTTCCCTCTCCGGAGGGAGCAAGGGGCAATGCATCGCGCATCTCGTTTGAAAGAACGGCAGAATCCATCGGTGGCATCTCGCCATTTAGCGTTAGCGGCGCAAAACGGGGAGAAGCCGGACCATCATAAAAGGCGGGCATGGTGAGCCTCCTCCAGGCAAAAAGGAGCCGGATAGAGACCGGCGCGGGGAACAACACGGGGCGATTATAGCGCAGTGAATCAGCGGGGACAACCATATACCGGCGCACCCGCATATCGTTATGTTCCGATCGACACGAAACGAAGCGCCCTCTCCTGTAGCGGTACGTTCGTCACAGGAGAGGACGCCTTCGTTCTGTAGATTGCCGGATCGGCCGCCGACAAGATCAGCCCGGCACGCCCGAGTGCCCCTAACCCTCACGTATCGGCCAGATCACCTCTGTGCGCCACCGGGTCGGATCGGGCACTTCGGCGGGGTCGGTCCAGTACACCTCCCACGGCGCACTGGCCGGCTCGTAGCGATGGTCACGAATCCATTCTTCCAATGCCTCATATGCCTTGAACAGGCTATCATAAAAGCCCGTATGCCATGTGCAGGCCAACAGCCCCCCCGGCAATTCGTTGGAGATAATACGCCCGCGACCGGGGATCGGCTCGGCGATCGGCACTCCCGCCTCCAGATCGAACTCGGCCGGGGCGATCATGTGATAGCGGGTAAAGGGGCGCCCCGATGGTTCAATGCCCAGCTCGGCCACATAAGCGTAGGTCTCCCGGAGGATTTCGGCGATGGTTTCAGATATCGTCTCACGCCGGGTTACCACACGGACGCTCAATACCGGCCGCGATTCCCCTTCTCTTACCTGGATGTCATATATCATATCACAACGTATCTCCTTTGCCCTATGCCGGAGCGCAAAGCGGCAATATCGCCCGACAATACAGCCCGCTACCTGTCGCGGACATTGGTTACTATTATGATCATATTATATCAGATTGCCGATGCTTCGGGCAATGGGAGCGAACGGTTCGCGAGGAAAGCACACGATTCGCATTCGTCACCCTCGGAAGGTGGTTGTTGGCCGCGTGGCTTGACCCTCAGGCCGGTGTCGTGTACTATATATAGAGACAAGTCCAACGCAGTGGACGGGATTTATCTGTGCGATTTTAGTTTGTTGTAGGACAGGAGGGAAGGGGCCCAAAGGGTATGGCCCACAATTATCATTACGATCGTTCAAAAGCGTAACCGGGCTGTCGCCCAGGCGTTCTCCGGCCGTTCATGGCCCGACGCGACGCACTCAATCCCCTGACAGCTCGACATGCCGGCCATTGTCCGGCGCCCATGTTACCCTTTGATCTCGACGAGATCGGATCCCGTTCGAGATTCCGCGCTTTTGTACACCTCCTAAGTGAGCCGACAACCGGTGGATAATCGTTGCCCGCCGCGAACGTGGAAGGGTCCCGTATCGCTGCGCCAAGGCGCGCCACATACTGTCCGGACGGGCGGTCTGTGAGGTGATCTCTGCCAGCAAGCTCGAGATCGTCGGCGCCACCAGCATAACCACAGGAGGTGGAACCTATGGCTACCGTATACCGCGAAGATGGTGAATCGTTTGACAGCTTGTTTAGGCGTTTTCGCAAGACCGTTCAGCAGGAAAGGATCCTGACGGTGACGCGCCGCCGCCGCTTTTACGAAAAGCCGTCGCAAGAGCGCAAGCGCAAAGCGGCCAAAAAGCGCATCAAGAGCCGCCGCACCACGCTTAAAATGCACCGCAGGCTGTACTAGCGCCCCATCGTCCGACAAAATATCGGGACGAACGGTTGCTTGCATCTTCTTGGCATTCTCGTGGGGGCATCCTCCGCGAGAATGCCGCGGACCGAATCCCACTCCTTCGTTTGATCCCCATTGACAGACAGATCTCGCCGCGTATACTGCCTGGTATGAACGAGTATAAACGGATCGATCTGCATTCCCATTCTTTTCTCAGTGACGGGGCGCTGTTGCCCTCCGAGATGCTGCGCCGGGTCACCACCCTGGAGCATGAAGCGCTGGCCATCACCGATCATGCCGACGCCTCCAACATGGGCTGGATCATCGAGAATCTGCGGCGTGTGCTACAGGAGCAAAACGGCGATTTCGACACGCATCTCATCGTCGGCGTGGAACTGACCCATGTGGGGCCGGAGAGCATCGATCGGCTGGCCCGCCAGGCGCGTCGGCTGGGCGCAGAGATCGTGGTGGTTCACGGTGAGACCATCGTCGAGCCGGTCGCCCCCGGCACCAACCGTGCCGCCATCGAGTCTCCCGCGGTAGACATTCTGGCCCATCCGGGATTTCTCACGCCAGAGGAAGCGCGTCTCGCCGCCGCGCGCGGCTGCGCCATCGAGATCACCTCGCGTAAGGGGCATTCGCTGACCAACGGCCATGTAGCGACAGCATGCCGCGAGGCCGGCGCCATCATGGTGGTGGATACCGATGCGCATGACCCTTCAGATTTCATCACGCTGGATTTTGCCCGGCGGGTGGCCGCAGGAGCCGGCCTCACCGAGGAGGAGATTATCGCCGCTACCGGCACCCATCCCCGCGCAATACTCTCCCGCATTCTGGCTGCCCGCTACAGCGAGGGATGGGCATAGCCGTTTCAGACCGAAGGAGCAGTCCATATAATGTCATTCCCACCGATTCCCACACAAGTTCGTTGCCCACAATGCGGGACGACATTTGTCGTCCAGACACGCACCGTGATCGATGCAGGCAAAGAGCCCGAACTGAAAACGGCGCTGCTGCGCGGTGAGATCAATCTGGCCCGGTGCCCCAATTGCGGAGCCGGTGGCCTGCTGGGCTCGCCTATTCTATATCACGACCCGGAAAAAGAGTTGCTGATCGCCTTTGTGCCCTCCGAGATGGGCCTTCCGGCCGATCAAGAGGAACAGATAGTGGGTAGCCTGGTGCAGGCGGTGATGAACAGTATCCCGGCCGAGCAACGCAAGGGCTATTTTTTGCAGCCGCGCAGAGTACTGACGCTGGAGGGGCTGTACGACAGCATCCTCGAGGCAGATGGGGTGAGCCGCGAAACGCTGGACGCCCATCGAGCACGGGTGCGATTGCTGAACCAGATGCTATCGGCCGTGGATGACGACGAAACGCTGGCCACCCTGGTGGAGGAAAATCGCGACACCCTGACCTACGAGTTCTTTTTGTTCCTCAGCAATCTGATCGAGGGACCGGAGGAAGAGGAAGCGCCGACTGATGAAGAAAACAACCTGGCATCGCAACTGCGCGTCCTCCGCGACAAGCTCCTCGAACATATCGGCCCTATCACATCGCCGATGCCCTCAGGCGACGCCAGCGATGATGAGTTCATCGACATGCTGCGCAGCATCGAGGGAGAAGAGAACTGGACGCGGGCCATCGCACTCAATCGTCCGCGGCTGAATTACGGCTTTTTCCAGGCGCTCACCAACCGCATCGAGCAGGCCGAGAGCGAGGGCAATAACGAGACGGCTCAAGCATTGACCGAGCTTCGCCAGCGCATTCTGCAAGAGCTGGATGCCCAGGATCAGTTCCTGCGTCAGGCGCAGCAAAAGGCCGAGCAGCTCGTCGAGCAGATCGTCGAGGCCGAGGATGTCGCCGCCGCTGTGCGCGAGCACATGGAGCAGATCGACCCCATGTTCCTGAGCGTCCTCGTGCGCTATCGCGAGACGGCCCAGGGAGAGGGCGATGAGGAACGAGTCGCCAAAATGGACGCCATCCTCGAGGCGGTCACCGAGGCGTTGGAAGAGAACCTGCCGCCGGATGTGCGCCTGATCAACCGCCTGCTGCGCACCGATTACCCCGACGGCACCAACGCTGTGCTGGAGGCCCATCGGGGCATGCTCACCGACGAGTTTCTCCAGACGTTCGACGAGCATATGAAACGGTTCGAGGAAAGCGCCGATCAGGAGGTCATGGAGCATCTGCGCGGAGTACGCCAGCAGATCGTGCTCAAACGCACGATTCTGCGCGGCTGATACGCGATATGAACTGCTTTCGCCCTTTCAGGGGTCGCGGGTGGCCTCTGAAAGGGCGGTTTTCGTTCAGCGAAGAAACTCGGCAAAGACCCGATTGCCCAGCAGTCGCCCGTGAGGCGTAAGCCGCACGCCGCGATCGTCGGCCTCCAACAGCCCCTCGTCCACCAGCCGGTCGATCTCAGCGCCATAGGCCTCACGCAGCGCGAGGCCAAAGCGGGCACTGAACGTTTCCTCGTCCACACCCACGTTCAAGCGCAACCCCAGCATCATGGTATCGGCCATGCGCCGATCGAGATCGGCCGTCTCTGATTCATCCACCGGGCTCTGCCCCGCCCGAATGCGACGGATGTATTCGGGCGGATCGACCACATTGCTTCGGCGAACCTGCCCGTCATAGGAATGAGCCGCCGCCCCGACCCCCAGGTAGCGCTCGTTGCGCCAGTAGATCAGGTTGTGCCGCGAGGCCAGCGCGGGGATGCGCCCCGACACATCGCCGGCAGAACGACGCGCCCAGTTCGATATTTCGTACTGGGCATACCCGGCCTGATCCAGCAACTCGCCCGCCCGCTCGTACATATCGGCGGCCAGATCATCGTCGGGGGCCGGCAACAGGCCACATTCGATGCACGCCTCCAGCGGGGTGCCGGCCTCGACCGACAGACCGTACAGAGAGAGATGTTCCGGCTCCAGGGCCAGCGCGCGGCGCACCGTATCCTCCCAACGCGCAAGCGTCTGCCCCGGCAGGCCGTAGATCAGGTCCAGGCTGATATTGCTCAACCCGGCGCTCCGTGCCGCCTCCACAGCGGCCACAGCCTCGGCGGCGCTGTGAATGCGCCCCAGCATGGCCAGCTCATCATCGTGCAGGCTCTGCACGCCCAGGCTCAGACGGTTGACCCCCGCATCGCGCAGATGGGTCAAAGATTCGGCGTCTATCGTGCCCGGGTTGGCCTCTACCGTGATTTCGGCGTCATCGGCCAGGGAAAGCGCGGCGCGACAATGGGCGATCAGGTGGGCGATGGCAGCGGGAGGTAGAAGTGTAGGAGTTCCTCCGCCAAAGAAGAGACTGCCCAGGATCGTATCGCTCCATTCGGTGGCACGATGGGTAATCTCGGCAGACAGGGCGTCGACATAGTCGTCGGCCAGGGCCTCCAGGCCCGCGTATGAGGCAAAATCGCAGTAGGCACATTTGGCGCGGCAAAAGGGGATGTGGATATAGATGCCGGCCTGTGTCTCGTCAGGCGCCGTCATGGTCAGAATCGATTCCGGAACGACCCAGTGCGATATGCACCGCGCGGTGAAATACATCCTCTGCCAGGCCAAACACCCTCTCCTCGGCGCCGCGCAGCGGATCCTCCAGTGCGGCGTGAGCGGCCTCGGCAAAGGGCGTGACGAACGCCTGCAATGTGGCCCGATCGTGCACCGAGGCGCCGACCAAGGCGGCCTCGGCCGCCTCTAACCGGGTGGGGAGCGTTCCCACCGCCCCCATCACGGCGGCGGATCGATGCACCGTCTCGCCGTCCTCGTGCAGAGCCAGATCCAGGCCGAGAATCAAAAGGTCGCGGCCGCCGGTTTCGCGCAGGTTGAGCCCCTGCAGCGCCGAGCCCCTGCCGGGCCACAGGCGCGAGACGCGCACGCTGGTAATGGCCTCGGTGGTGCTATCGACCCGCGACACTCCATGACGTGCCGACAACGACGCAACGGGCAGCCATTGCGAGCCGGTAAGGTTGGTGATCTCGACCTCGGCGCCCAGAGTGATAAGGGCGACCAGCGCGTGGGCGTTGCCCACCGCCGAGATGATGTTGCCCCCCAGAGTCGCCAGTCGACGCACCGGTGGCGTGCCCATACGAGATGCCGCATCGTGCACGATCGGCGCCTGTTCGCGGATCGGCGTATTCTTTACCAGCGTGGAAAAGGAAGCCGTCGCGCCGATATACAGGTGATTGCCGTCGACTATGATGCGCCGGGTCGAGCAGATCCGCGAGATATCGACCAACCGAGAGATCGGGATCTCGCCACGATGTACCCGGGGCATCAACAAGGTGCCCCCACCCATCAATTGCGCCTCGCCACGATACGCCGACAGGTAGGCCAACGCCTCATCGACGCTAGACGCCACATAATAGTCCTTCAACGCCGGACGTTCTGATCCCAAGATTAGCATACTGCACCTGCCGATTCGGGGTCCACAACCGGCCGTCAGCGCTTACGACTGGCCGTGCGCACCTCGGTGTACACGCGCTCGATATTCTCACGGCGGATTCGCTTGATGCGCGAAGCGCGATCCTCAGGGATGGGGAAATAGTCCTGCAAAGAAACCTTTTCCACCGCCTCGCGTCGGCTGGAGCCACGTTGAAAGAGCTCGGTCACCTGCTCGCGCATATCAGAGATATATTCGTGCAGCGGCTCGATGGCGCTCTTGTCACAGATCTCGCCCACGCCGGGGACGATCATATCCACATCCATCTCGCGAATCCGTTCCAGCGTGCGCAGCCACTCTCGCGAATTGGCCTGTGACATGACGGGGTGATCGTTGCAGGTGATATTGTCGCCACCGAACAGGATGCGCTCCTCCGGCAGATATACCCCCAGCGAAGAGGGCGTGTGCCCCTCCATATACAACACCTCGATGCGACGCTCGCCCAGGTGCAGCGTCACACGATCACCCACCGAGATCTCGGGCGGGCAAATCTCGATATGAAGGATCTCATCGGCCAGGACGGGGTTCTTCTCACGATAGCTGTTGGCAAGCTGCTCCAGCACCGAGGATTGATATTTGGCGATCGGCTTGAACGAATTTTCGTGACCGAATACACGCGCAGGCATAAAGTAGGCGTTGCCCAAAAAGTGCTCGGGATGATAGTCGGTATTCACCACGCCATATGTCTCTTCGACACCCAGCTGCAGCAACGTCAGTTGCCACTGGCGCGCATCCGGGGGCAACATGGGCGTATCGATCAGCAGGCCTCCCCGCTGCGTTATCACCACTCCGACGTTTCCCCCCTCGAAGGCATCCTCTACAAATACGCCATCGGCGATTTCTTTGAGCACAACGACCTCCTAAAAACCCTCTTCTGCCGCCAGGCGCCGCCGCGCCGTATCGAGCACCTTGGTCAGGTCCGCAGCATCCACACCGCCGCCCTGGGCCATATGGGGCCGCCCGCCGCCACGACCACCGTACGGCGTCATTGACTCTTTCAGCAAAGCGCCCATATCGACCGGAACATCATCGGCGCGGGCGAAAC
>JBMNOI010000009.1:0-44732 GCA_050942995.1 Anaerolineae bacterium | reverse complement strand
AGCTCATCTCCAGGCATGGGCATGTCGAATTCGAGCGTCGGCGTCGCATCCGGTGCTATCTCGGGTGTTGTGTCGGGGGGGGGCCATTGGTGTCGGGCAGGTCGGCGGGTCGCTCGATGATGATGGGCATGTTGACGTCATCGATGCGAGTATCCAGACTAAAGGTGCCCCGCTCGCCGCCTGTGGTGGTGCCCACCGCGTGGACCTGAACGCGAATGGGCGCTCGGACGTTCTGCTGCGCTGCCACCCACATCCATATGTCCACCTGTCCTTCCTCGACCTCTTCGATAAAGCCCACCGGGCCGATGGCTTCGGTGTTATAGCGATAGTGGCGCGTCTGGATGCCGTCTACCGTCTCGATGCCGACAAACTGTCCGGCCTGCTCATCCACATAGGTGGTTGGGTCGCCCACCCAGCCCAGGCGCTCCAGCACGCCGGGCAAGTCCAGGTTGGCCGCCGACATCCATCCGCCGTTCTGCCGGATGAACGGCTCTCCCTCGATATTCACATACTCGGCCTGCTGACGGAATAGCCCCAGGAAGCCGGCGCGCACATCGATGGTGGCCCGCTCGGCCGGCGGATCGTGCACGACATCGGCCCGGATGAGGGCGGTGACGGACTGGCCGGTCTCGGGTATCCAACGGATAATGCTTTCCATGCGATAAGTGGCAAATACGCCCAGATTCAGCGCCTCGGCCAGGATCAGCCCGGGCTCTTCATCGGGTTCGTCAGGTAGGGGCGTGACGCGCGGTTCGCGGGTCGGTGTGGTCTCTTCTTCGGGTGTGGCGGGCGCCAGCGGTGTCGGCGATGCGTCCATATCCGGCGTCTCGTCCTCGTCGGGCATCAACGGAGTGGGGAGGGTATCGGTATCCGGCGTCTCACCCTCATCGGGTTCGGCGGGGAAGAGTGGTGTAGGCGTGCCGTTCAGCGCCTGGGATGTGCGTGGGACGAGTCCCGCCTCGTCATCCATGTCGAGAGGAGGCGTCTCGTCCATTTCGGGTGTGGTCGGCACAAGGGGCGTCGGGGTGCCGGCTATGTCGGGCGTTTCATCCGCCCCGGGGGTGGCTATGGGTGTTTCGTATACCACGGGCGTCGCCGTGGGCGTTTCTTCCTCCTCAGGGGTGGCCGTCAGGGTCGCTGTAGGTGTTTCTTCTTCCTCTCGTGTGGCCGTTGGCGTGGTGGTAGGCGTCTCATCCTCCTCGGGGGTGGCCGTCAAAGTCGCTGTGCGGGTGGGCATTTCGTCGACATCGGGCGTCGGTGTGCGGGTCGCGGCGGGAGGCGCAACCGGGGGCTCGACGATATCGGGCGCTTCGATCTCGATGGGCTGATTGATCTCGATCAGGCGACTTTGGAGGGTGAACATGCCCGAGTTGCCCAGGCCGTCCTCACCGACGAGCCGCACATCGGATTGGACATATACGCCCAGATCCCGCGAGATCCACACATCTGCCTGAGCGCTTTCGAGCTCAAGTCGTCGGGTGGCCGGCTCGAACGCGGGAAAGCCATACCGATACCGTTCGGCGACAACGCCGTCGATTTCTTCCCAGCCGATAAAGCGCCCCTGCTCAAAGTCGATCAATTCGACGGGGTTGGTCAACCAGCGGATGCGCCCCATCAGCATAAAGAGGGTTTGTGGCACCTCATGCCACTCCTCATTGTCGATTCTGATAAAAGCCCGGTGATCAACATAGACGATCTGTATCTGCTGAGCCGGGCCCTCGTTCTGCCGAACATCGATCGTCCAGCGCTGCGCCAGTGGCCGGTTGACGACCTCGGTGATGATATCGGCCGTGCCGCTGGTGCCTTCATCCAGCTCCCATGCCATCATGCTCTCGATTCGATAGGTGTCGAAACGGGCAAAGTTGCGCAGCAGATTGCGGGCGAAATCTTCATCCAGGGGCTCGGGCGTCGCTCCGGCATCGGGGGGCGTGATGGCCGGCGGCGGCGAAACTCGTCCGGGGGGTTCGGCCTCTTCAGGTGTCTCGGCCGGTGTTTCGGCGGTCGGCGTGGGGAATAGCACCTGTGCCATGCTCCCGGATTGAAGCAGCGAGCCCACACTCGCTACGCTCAGCACCAGGAGCAGCGCAGTCGCCAGCGCCGTCACAGTTCTCGATCTCATGACAGACTCCTTATAAATGCGGGGAGGGCATCCGTTCTGTTTTGGAGCGCTCCCCCCTTCTATCGCGAAGGAGGTGTTTATGTCGACTCTGGACCAGGCCCGTTCACGGCGCCTCGTTCAGAGGGCGCTCTCCCGATTCGAGTGCCGGGAGAGCGCCGGGAAAAGTCTCTCGTGGTCACGCCGATATCAGGTGCCGTTGTCGATGGTGATGATGACGGTGCTCTGATCGCCCGTCGGGCGCTGCAGAGCGACGATACTGACCGATTCGCTTTCGCGTGTAAACTGTGCGGTTGTCTCTCCTGTCTCGCCCCCGGCCTGCCAGCCTGCCGCTTCCATCTCGTCGGTATAGAACTGGATGACCTCTTCAGGAGATCGGGCGACGGTAAAGATGACGACATTGGCGAGCGCCTGCACATCGGTGGCCTCGGGGATCATGGAGATATCGCGCTGGGTCAGCAAAGCGGGGGCTTCGGCCATGGGCGTCTGGTCTGATTCGGGGGTTGCGTCGGGCGTCTCATCCATATCGGGCGTCTGATCCGGGGTGGTCTCGGGTGTTTGATCCGGCGCCATATCCTCGCCTTCCAGCTCGGGCGGCAGTGGGATATCTACGGGTTCGTCGATGGACTGCACCTCGGACTCGATCTCGAGAACGCCGCTGCGCTCATCAACGTCCTGGCCGACCATGCGCACACGCATGCGCACCGGGACGTTATCACGTTCGGGCGCCACCCAGATCTCGGCCTCGGCGTTCTCCAGTTGCTCGAAACGCTCTTCATCGGCAAAGGCATCATAGCCAAAGCGGTATCTCCAGGTGGTCCACTCGTTCACCATCTCTTCGCGGATAAAGCGCCCCCGAGCATCTTCACTCAGCAATTCGTCCGGCTGCCCCAACCAGCCGAGCTGGCCCAGGATGTCGTCGGGCGACACATTCACCTGCTGCCATTCGTCGTTTGTCCTCAACCAGGCTCGATCGCCACGGGTGACGAATTCGATCCCCTCGGTCTCTTCGCCATTCTGGGAGACGGTGATTGCCGAATGGCGGGTCACCTGATCGCCTTCCGTCTCGGCCTGAGTCATGACCTCGATAACGATCACTTCACCGATATCCAGCGTCCAGGTGGCCACCGTCTGCACACGATAGCTGTCGAAATCGTCCAGGCGGCCCATGTCGGCAACGGTAATGTTCTGGGGTGCTTCGCCTACAGCCGCGGAGGGGGTCTCATCCGCCGTGGGCGTCTGGTCGGCGTCGGGGGTTTCATCGGCACCGGGTGTCTGATTCGTGTCGGGCGTTTGGTCGGCATCGGGTGTCTCATCCATATCGGGGGTTTCGTCGGCATTGGGTGTCTGATTCGTGTCGGGGGTCTCGTCTACATCGGACGTCTGGTCCATGTCCGGCGTCTGGTTTGCGTCGGGGGTTTCGGGCGTCGGCGTCATCTCACCGTTGGGTACGGGGGTTTCGGGCAACTCGATGCCCAATTCCTCACAGCCCGTCAAACCCAGAGTGGCCAGGGCTATGAGCAGCAAAAATACAACAAGCCTAAACCGCATGATCCTGCTCCTTTCACACGCTTACGCAGGCATCCTTTGACATTCGACACGAGCCACCGGGGCACAGCGTACGAATGTCACGAGGTGATGGGGCTATCTCAGAAACCCTCTATACAGATTCGGGTATTCTGATACTGTCCTGCGGCGATGGTGGCGTCGTGCTCCGGAGCGTCCTGCGCGGCCTTTTTTGAGCAAGGATCAGGGATGAACACAAAAGAACGAGACTCTGGCCGGGTCGAACGGCGGGCACGGCATGCACCAAAAAGAGCGAGGGATTGAGACGATCTGACGACGCAGATCATTGGCTCAAACGAGGATATGTCAAACCATCACCTATGTCACGTTATAAATCGAACCGAATGAGTATTTGTCCGGCCCGAAGAGGAAAGAGGTGAGGTTGGGCCGGAATCGAAGAGGGAACGTCTTGATCGGCCGCATTATAATCTGAACGAAAAGGTCGTGCAAGGCGCCCAACGCTTCGGGTGGGGCTGATGAGCCGACCCCTGATTTGTATGACAGGACCTCTCACCGAGAGTGGCTATACATTACCTTTCGCGCGAACCATCGGGCATCATCGCGGCAGGAAAAAAGGGCCCCTCATTAGGAGCGGTCATATAGGGATTTGTAATTCCTGAAAAATTCGGCATAGTCGTTGATTTGCGGCTATGCCGTTTTTCGTTTAGTTTGGCAAATCAATAGCGCCAATGCAGTTATAGAAAATTTGAATCCGCCGGGTTCTGCGGCCATCTACCTTTTCAGCCTTGAATACTATAATTTTGTCAATGAACTCTCAGTTGGTGACGATACCGATAGAGCTGATCGCCAGGCCACAACAGGCGGCTACAATCAGCCAATGGATATATGCTGCGATTTTTGATTTTTATATTCATCACGATTCCTCCTGTTAAGTGATATTTTCATCATACAAGACGGTAGCTTCTACCGGTCAAGTGAATGTATGAAAAACTTTGTGCCAATTCTGTGATATTGCTTTCTGCAAAGGAACCAACCAATACAAAAAGCGCTCATCCTTTCGGGTGAGCGCTTTTCTACATATAATTATTCGGTATCGTCTGCCACCAGCAGATTGCTGCGGTACTCAGTCTTTCCTGAGAGAACGTCATCATAGAAAGCCTGTTTGTTATCGATATAATCGATACTATCCTGAATCTCTGCCATTTTCATCAGCAGATCTTCTCTTTTTTGTGCGAGAATTACCTTTCTCTCGGGAATGGATGCCGTTCCCTTCAGACACAAACCGATGTATTCTTTCATCTCCTGAATACTCATGCCGCATTTTTTTAAGCAGGAAAGACTTTTGATCCATGCAACGTCCCTATCATCAAATATGCGGTAGTTGTTGGTGTTGCGCTTTACATTGGGCACAAGACCCTTGTTGCAATAAAATTTCAATGTTTCATATGGTATGCCAGTTTCGCGGCAGACATCTTTCATGGTATACATAAAAACCTCTCATAAAATTTAAAAGTCCTATTGACCGGTAGCAGCTACCGAGTGATATACTTCTATTGTAATAAAAAAACCGTCTGATTACAATACCAAATTTATTCTGAGGTAAAAATATGGTTTATACACGCAGCTTGACCGGTAGCAGCTACCGAGTGATATACTTTTATTGTAATAAAAAAACCGTCTGATTACAATACCAAATTTATTCTGAGGTAAAATATGGTTTATACACGCAGCAGCACCATTTACGAAGCCATGAACGATCCGTCTTTTGGGGATTATGGCCGACTCATTTTTCCCATACAAAAGGAGCATCTGTTCGGCAATACATTAGAGGAGCTTCAGATGACTTTTTACAATTGTATCAGTCCGGATGATACTGTGTCGGTAATCAATTATCTGAAGGTGGCTGCAGACGGAGGAAATACGATTTTCTACGATATTTATACAAACGAGGAAAAAGTACTCGATCCAGAAAAACGGGACACCGGCCTGTTTTTCTTTCGCGGTGAACCCGGCAGGCCTTTTGCTGTGACCTGTGCCGGCGGCGGATTTCAGTTCGTAGGGGCTATCCACGGCAGTTTCCCGCTCTCGCTGAGGCTTGCCCAAAAAGGATATAACACTTTTGCTCTTATCTATCGACCCGATGCACAGAAATCCTGTGAAGATCTGGCAAAAGCCATTGATTTTATCTTCTCCCATGCCGAAGAGTTGCAGGTGGACACTAAAGGCTACTCCATCTGGGGCGAAAGCGCCGGTGCCAGAATGGCAGCATACCTTGGCAGCTTTGGTACGGAATTTTTTGGCTGCACAGCCCTCCCGAAACCCGGTGCGGTCATTATGCAGTACACCGGACACAGAAATTTTACCCAAAATGACCCGCCTACCTATTCCAACGCTGGAGGAAATGACATATGGCACCTTGATATCGCAATGGAAGAAAGGTATCGCGCGATGAAAGCGGCCGGGATTCCGGTGGAGTTTAAGCGATATGAAGGACTTCCCCACGGATATGGCCTTGGGGTCGGAACCATCGCAGAGGGATGGCACGAGGAAGCAGTTGCCTTCTGGGAAGCGCACCGATAACCAGTTTAACCGCCGATTGGGATACATCGGTTAAAATTCTATAGAATAAACGGAGGTACTATTATGGAGTTTACACTCAGTAACGGAATCACAATGCCCGCAGCAGGTATTGGCACCTTTACCATGACGCCCGCACAGGCAGAGGCTGCGGTCCTTTGTGCTATTGAAAACGGCTGTCGGATGATCGATACCGCCCAGGCCTATATGAACGAGCGGGCAGTCGGACGTGCAATAAAGAAGTCCGGCGTTGCAAGAGAAGATATCTTCATCTCAACAAAGATCTGGGTAAGTCAGTATACCACCGAGGGTACTGTAGAGAAAAGCCTTGAACTTTTGGGTACAGACTACATTGACCTTATGTTTATCCATCAGCCTTCAGGTGACTTTATGGAAGGCTACAGAAAGCTTGAAAAGGCCTATAAAGAGGGTAAGATCAAATCGATCGGCATCTCCAACTTTAGGGGCGAAAAGCTGGACAGACTGCTGGCAGAGTGCGAGATCAAGCCGCATGTCATTCAGATGGAAGCACATCCCTATTTTATGGACGCTGAAACCATCGAAAAGCTTTCCGCCTGCGGCTGCCGTGTCATGGCCTGATATCCGCTGGGACATGGGGACAAGGGTCTGCTCGAAGAGCCTGTATTTGTAAAGCTGGCAGAGAAGTATGGCAAGAGCACCGCTCAGATCATCCTGCGCTGGCATATTCAGATGGGAAATCAGGTCATCCCCGGCTCCAACAATCCGGAGCATATCAAGCAAAATCTCGATATCTTTGACTTCTACCTTACCGACGAAGAAATGGCAGAGATCGCAAAGCTCAACAAGAATGTACGATATTACAACGCTACCGATGAAATGGTAGAGAGATATGCTCAATTTGCCATTGATCTTGACAGTCAGGAGTGATTATTATGAAAATCTTATTTGTTAACGGAAGCCCAAATCCCAACGGTAATACCGCAGCCCTTGCAAAGACCCTGCTAAAGGACCATGCATACGAAACCCTGAACCTGACAGACTATCAGATCAACGTCTACGGTCAACAGCTCCCCGGCGATCAGTTTGACAAAGTTCTCGGCAAGGTAAAGTCCGCCGATATTCTTGTCATCGGCTCTCCGGTCTACTGGCACAACATCTGCGGATCTGTCCGTACCTTCCTTGACCGCTGCTACGGTCCGGTAGAACAGGGGTCTTTAAGCGGCAAGCTGTTCTTCCTGTATCAGGGTGCAGCACCCGAAAAATGGATGCTGGATGCCGGCGAGTATACGATGAAGAGATTTGCTGCCCTCTACGGGCTTTCCTATCAGGGCATGGCCACCACACAAAAAGAAGCTGCTGAACTGGCGGCTAAAATATAACGGAGGAAATCAATATGAAAAATCAGGTTATCAGCGTATCCGATAAATTCTGGGCAGCCATGGAAGCAGCCGACGAGGCCGGCATGAGAGCTTGTGCCGTGCCGGACTGCACCTTCGTACACATCGGCATTACCTGCCAGCTGGACAAAGAGATCGAGTTTTATACAAGCGGCGCTTTCAAGCCCACCGAACTGATCTTCCACAGCAAGGATGCCCGTGTTTACGGTGACACAGCTGTCGTTATCACCGACTGTGACTACAGTCTGCTGCTGGGTGGCAAGCCGACCACCCATCATTTCGCCGTAACCGAGGTTTACAGCCTGATTGAAGGAGAATGGAAGCTTGTCCAGTTCAGCTTTACCGCCCTTGTTTATCCATCCAAAAGTAAGGAGGCGTAACTATGGAATTCAAAACATTACATAACGGGATCAAAATGCCCATGGTGGGCTTCGGCGTATTTCAGATAAGAGATAAAGCCGAGTGCAAGGAATCCGTTCTCAACGCTATCCGCGCAGGTTACAGACTCATCGATACAGCCGCATCCTACACAAACGAAGACGCTGTCGGCGAGGCTGTCCGCGAGGCCATTGCGGAGGGTATCTGCACAAGAGAAGAACTCTTCATCACGTCCAAGATGTGGGTGCAGGATATGCAGAGCTATGACATGGCTAAAGCCGCTATCGACAATTCTATCAAGGCGATGGGTCTGGAATACATCGATCTCTATCTGCTCCACCAGGCCATGAAGGACTACTTCAGCGCATGGCGAGCCATGGAAGATGCCTACAAAGAGGGCAAGCTGAGAGCCATCGGTGTTTCCAACTTCTATCCATTTGTTCTCACAAACTTCTGCGAGACCGTTGAGATCAAACCAATGGTCAACCAGATCGAGACTCATCCATACTTTACTCAGGAGCCATCCCTTGAGGTCATGAACTACTACGGTATTGTTCCCGAAGCATGGGCTCCCCTTGGCGGCGGCAGATACAGCCCGTGGAACGATGAAATGCTCAAGGGCATCGCTGAAGCCTACGGAAAGACCATCGGTCAGGTCATCCTTCGCTGGAACGTACAGCGCGGTGTCGTTGTCATTCCAAAGTCCGTTCACAAGGAGCGCATTGAGGAAAATTTCAACATCTGGGATTTTACCCTTACCGAAGAGGAAATGGCGAAGATCTCTTCCCTCGATATGGGCTATCAGGGCACAGCCATCAAGCACTTTGACCCGGAGTTTGTAAGAATGTGCACCGGCAGAAAGATCCACGACTAAAAAGGAGGCCGCACTATGTCCACGATCCTTTTGAACAACGGCATTGAAATGCCCCAGCTTGGCTTTGGTACCATTCAGCAGTTCGGCCAGCAGATCATCGACAATGTGGCTTTTGCCTTGAACAACGGCTATAAGCTCATTGACACTGCCAACCGCTACGGCAACGAAGAGGAAGTCGGCCTCGGTCTGAAGCAGTCGGGGCTGAAACGGGAGGAATATTTCCTCGAGACAAAGCTGGGCCCCACCCTTTACGAAAACGACAGCGCCGTTGACGATACCCTCGTCCGTCTCGGTGTCGATTACATTGACCTGATGTTACTCCATCATCCTGTCAACAATTACATCTATGCATACAAGATGCTGGAAAATGCCTACAAAGAGGGCAAGCTCCGTGCCATCGGTATCTCCAACTTTCCTGTAGAGAAGATTCAGGAGATCCTCGACAACTGCGAGGTCGTTCCGGCCGTCATGCAGGTAGAAGCTCACCCTTACTATCCCGCAGAGAAGGTCAAGGCTTTCTGCGACGAGAAGGTCATCAAGCTGCAGGCTTGGTATCCCCTGGGGCACGGCAACGCAGACCTCCTGAATGATCCTGTATTTGTAAAACTTGCCGAAAAATACAGCAAGAGCACTGTGCAGGTCATTCTGCGCTGGCACCTGCAGATGGGCTTCGGTTTCGTTCCGGGCAGTAAATCCTTCAGTCACATCAAGGAAAATGCCGAGATCTTCGACTTCGAGCTGACACAGGAGGAGATGGAGCTTATCGCAACCCTCAATAAGCATGAGCCCTTCTATAAGGTCACACCGGAATCTCTTCAGAGACTTGCAACCACAAAGTGCAATTTTGAAGAGTAACCAAAAACAGAAAGGATTTTTATCATGAGCAAACTTGGTTTTGGCTTTATGCGTCTGCCTCTGACCGACCCAAAAGATGCGGCCAGTATTGATATCCCGCTGCTGACAAAAATGGTGGATCTTTGTCTCGTGGCAACAATTATTTTGACACCGCTTTTCGCTACTGCGATTTCGCCAGTGAACCGGCACTGAAGGAAACCCTTACCAGCCGCTACCCCCGGGACGCTTATGAGCTGACAAACAAGATCACTTTAGGCTTTATTAAGGCGGAAGAAGATCAGGAACCGTACTTCCGTAACCAGCTTGAAAGATGCGGTGTTGAATATTTCGACAACTATCTTATTCACAACATCAATGCCGATTTCTATGCGAAGGCAAAGCAGCTGCACACTTTCGAGTTCCTGCAGAGAATGAAAGAAGGTCTTTGCAAAAAGACTGGTATCTCCCTCCACGGCACACCGGAAATCCTTGAGGATCTTCTGACCCATTATCCCGAGATCGATCTTGTCCCGCTGCAGCTCAACTACGCCGACTGGGAAAATGCAGGTATTCAGTCTCACCACTGCTACGACATCTGCATGAAGCACGGCAAAACCGTTCTGGTCATGGAGCCAGTAAAAGGCGGCAGCCTCGCCAACCTGCCTGCTGAGGCAGAAAAACTGCTAAAGACCGCACATCCTGATTGGAGCCAAGCGTCCTGGGCTATTAAATTTGCTGCCAGCCTGCCCGGTGTTTATCGCGTTCTCAGTGGTATGTCTACCCTCGAACAGGTCGAGGATAACACCGCCCATATGCAGGACTTTGCTCATCTTATTGGGGAGGAAACTGAACTCTGTCTGAAGGCAGGTGCTATCGTAAAGTCCAACACGGCAATTTCCTGCACCGGCTGCAGATACTGCGAGGATAACTGTCCCCAGAATATCGCCATCTCAAACTACTTTGCCCTTTATAACGAGGAAAAGAGAAGCAGCGTAAATTACGTTCACGCCTCTGCCTTCTACTACAAGGCTCTGAGCGAGACCCGCGGCAAAGCAAGTGATTGCATCGAATGCGGCCTGTGTGAGCAGGTGTGTCCGCAAAAACTGCCAATCCGTGAACTTTTGAGAAAAGTTGCAGAGACTTTTGGAAAATAAATATCAAGCAAAGATTTTCTGAAAACTGCGGGTCGAGTAGTGATCGACCCGCAGTTTTGCAATATCCAAAAAGCTTATCGTTCCCAACGGTCTCTGCTTTTCTTTTTGTTCTGCTTCTGCTGTGCCTGCTGTTGCTGCTTCTGACGCAGACGTTCACGGATGGAGTGTGTTTCTGCTTTCTCATGGAGCAGATTAGCTACATCACGTTTGCTGTCGTGCATCATCATCGGATCGTATTTCTCGCCGTAGGCCGCTTTCACACGGTCAATGGCAGAGCGTTCCTTTTCCTCACAGATGGCAAGCCTTGCATCCATCAGCTCGGCATACTGCTTCAAGGCTTCGTCAAGCTCGGCAGAATATTTTGCTTCCTGCTCGGACAGTTTCTGCAGCGCACCCTCCAATGTGGCAATTTCTTTCTTCACGGCAGAGATACCCGCATCGTCGGCGCAGTCCAAAGAGTGAAGCAACATTTCCTTTTCGGTTTTCAGTTCCTCCAATTCCTCGGTCAGTTCGGTAATACGGCGAGTGAGGTCATGCAGCTTGGGTATCTGATAGAACGGTGTTTCCTTTTTCTCCGCAAGCAGATTTTTCCGCTCCTTACTCTTATCCTTGAGCTGCTGTACCAATCCCGCATAGCGTTCAAGCTCCGGCTTGACTGCTTTGACACGCTTGCCCATATTATGCTTACCAACACCGATATGACGGAGCTGATAGCTGAAAATCTGCATACTGCTGCGCAGTTTTTCCATTGCCTCCGCTATTGCAGGAACGGTATAGCCGGTCTCTTTTTGTGCTCCGCTTGAAGCTGCTCAGTAAAGCTTTTCCTCAATCCCTAAGCCCAACTCCCTGAGGGGCTCTGTCGTTCGGGATTAGTACATCCCGCCCATACCGTCGCCACCCGCGGGCATGGGGGGCTCGGGCTCGGGGATGTCGGTGATGAGCGCCTCGGTGGAGAGGATCATCGCCGCGATCGAGGCCGCGTTCTCGACCGCCGACCGCGTCACCTTGGCCGGGTCGATGATACCCGCCTTGAACATGTCCACGTACTCGTCGCGCATCACGTCGTAGCCGATGGCCATGTCGTTCGCCTCCCGCTGACGACGGGCGATCTCGGCGATCACCACCGCGCCGTCCAGCCCGGCGTTCTCCACGATGCCCTTCAGCGGCGCCGTCAGCGCCCGCCGCACGATCTCCACGCCCGTGGCCTCGTCCGGCAGCTCCATCGTGACCCCGTCCAGCGCCGCCGCCGCGTTCACCAGCGTCACGCCGCCGCCGGCCACGATGCCTTCCTCCACCGCCGCCCGCGTCGCCGACAGCGCGTCCTCCACCCGGTGCTTCTTCTCCTTCAGCTCCACCTCGGTGGCCGCACCCACGCGGATGATGGCCACGCCGCCCGACAGCTTGGCCAGCCGCTCCTGCAGCTTTTCCCGGTCATAGTCCGAGGTCGTCGTCTCCATCTGCGCCTTGATCTCCTCGATGCGCCCCTTGATCTCCGCCTCGGAACCCTGCCCCTCGATGATGGTCGTCTCGTCCTTGTTCACCACCACCCGCCGGGCCTCGCCCAGGTCCGCCAGCTGCGCCGTCTCCAGCTTGCGGCCCATCTCCTCCGTGATCACCTGCCCGCCCGTCAGGATGGCGATGTCTCGCAGCATCTCCTTGCGGCGATCGCCGAACGCCGGCGCCTTCACCGCCACCACGTTCATCACCCCCCGCAGCTTGTTCAGCACCAGCGTGGCCAGGGCCTCGCCCTCCACGTCCTCGGCGATCACCAGCAGGTTGCGCCGCCCCGCCTGCACCAGCTTCTCCATCAGCGGCACCAGATCCTGCGCCGAGGAGATCTTTTTGTCGTGCAGCAGCACGTAGACGTCCTCCAGCACCGCCTCACCCGCCTCCGGGTTGGTGATAAAGTAGGGCGAGATGTAGCCGCGGTCGAACTGCATGCCCTCCACGTACTCGGTCTCGAACTCGAGCCCCTTGGACTCCTCCACCGTGATGACGCCGTCCTTGCCCACCCGGTCCATCACCTCGGCGATCAGCGAGCCGATGGTCATGTCCGCCGCCGAGATCGCCGCCACGTTGGCGATGTCCTCGCGCGTGTCCACGCTGCGCGCCCCGTCGCGGATGGCCTGCACCACCGCCGTCGCCGCCGCCTGGATGCCGTGCTGCAGCAGCATGGGGTTGGCCCCCGCCGCCACGTTCTTGAGCCCCTCGGTCACGATCGCCTGGGCCAGCACCGTGGCCGTCGTCGTGCCGTCACCGGCCACGTCGTTGGTCTTGGTCGCCGCCTCTTTCAGAAGCTGCGCGCCCATGTTCTCGTAGGGGTCCTCCAGCTCGATCTCTTTCGCCACCGTCACGCCGTCGTGGGTCACCGTCGGGGCGCCCCACTTTTTGTCCAGCGCCACGTTCCGCCCCTTCGGGCCCAGCGTCGAGCCCACCGCCGCGGCCAGTTTGTCCAGGCCGGCCTTTAGGCTACGGCGCGCTTCTTCAGAGAACTGTAGCTGCTTCTTTGCCATGACAAACACTACCTCCTGAAAACATGAATCGTTTTATCCGATAGTCAGTCTGGGCTACTCGATAACGGCCAGGATGTCATCCTCTTTAACGATGAGAACTTGGCGGTCATCTACCTTGATCTCGGTGCCGGCATATCGGGCGTACAGTACCTTGTCGCCCTCTTTGACATCCATGGGCTGTCGCTCCCCGCTCTCCAGTCGACGGCCGGGGCCTACCGCGATCACCACGCCCTTCTGCGGCTTTTCCTTGGCCGTTTCGGGCAAGATGATGCCGAATGCGGTCTGCTCTTCCTGTTCCATCGGCTCGACTACGAGGTTGTTGCCCAGGGGTTTCAGGTTCGTCGCCATTGAAGCATCCTCCTTTTTTTGTTTCCGCTGAACCAGTCGGTCTTGAGGATTAGCAGTCTCCTGCTCAGAGTGCTAGGTCCACTATACACAAACCTGAGAGAAATAGCAAATTGTATTCTTGGAGAAACAGCGGCAAGGCCATCCGTTCCTTGCCGCCGTAGATTGAGGTCGAATGAGGGCCGATCAGGGCAGGTCGGCGATGCTGTTCAGCACAAAGGTCGGCTTCAGATCGCTCTCGGCCAGATCCTGTTGAGAGGTCACACCGGTGAGCACAAGAGCGGTATCGATGCCGAATTCCACCCCCATGCGCATATCGGTCGCCAAGCGGTCGCCCACCATCAGGCAACGGGATAACGGTAGCCCCAGCCGCTCGACCGCGGCGTTTAGAATGTGCTGCGAGGGCTTGCCTGCTACCAGTTCGACCCGCCGCTCGCTGGTGGCCTCTAGAAAAGCGATGACACCGGCGCAATCGGGGATGGCGCCGCCCTCCACCGGGCAGGTGCGATCGCCGTTAGTCGCGTAAAAGCGCGCTCCACGTACCAGAGCCTGATGGGCGGTATCGAGCTTGGCGTAATTCAGCGTTCGATCAAAGGCGGCGACGACGATCTCGATTTCCTCGATCTCTTCCGTCAGGCGAAATCCGGCCTCGCGGAATTCCTGCAGCAGTGCCGGCTCGCCGATGACGTAGATCGAGCTCGATGCATGATGCGCACGCAGATAGTGCAGCAGGGCCTGCGTCGAGTTGATGACATCGTCGTTGCTGGCGGAGATGCCCAGGCGTGTCAGTTTGGTCGCGTATGCGGCCGCGGGCTCGAGCGGCTTGTTAGAGAGAAACACCACCCGGCACCCTCGTTCGCGCAACCGGGCGATCGTCTCGCGCGCGCCGGGGATGAGCCGCTCTCCCAGATAGACGGTTCCGTCCAGATCGAATATATAGCCGTCGTAACGGCGATCAATCTGTGGCATCATGCATTTTCCTCATTGGGTAATACTTCGATCGAGTGAATATCGGGGATGACGATATCAGCATAAGGCGCCAGCATCTCACCCGGCATGGCACCCGAGGTGACGGCAACCGAGCAGAGCAACCCGGCGTTCCGGGCCATGACCAGATCGGACACGCTGTCGCCCACCATGACGGCTTCGTTTGGCTGCACTCCCACACGGCGCGCGATCTCCAGCGCCATATCGGGGGCCGGCTTGAGGGGAATGCCGTCATCGCCACAGATGATGGTGGCAAAGAGCGAGGTGATGCCCATATGCTCCAGAGCGAGTTCTGTGGGGCGGCGAGTATCTGTCGTGGCCAGCGCCAGCAGCAGCCCGCAATCGACCATGCGCTGCAGGGCGCCCCGCACATTGCCGATCGGCTCGATCAGGTCGACCCTCTCTTCCAGCAGTGCCCGTGCTTCCTCCTCGGCCGCAGCCACCAGGCTCAGCGCGTCGTCCCAGGAGAGGTTGCAGTGGTGATAGAGCTGTCCTGCGATGAGTAGAACCAGTTCGTTTGTCGCGGCCAGCGTCAGGGGCCCCGCAGGATCCCATTCTCCACTGACGAGATCGTACCCCAATGTGCCCGCCAGCCCTTCCCTGGCTCTGTCATCCAGTGGTTGCCGGCGAGTGATGGCGTCCATGAGATGATCGAACCATGTGCGCCACATCGCATCAAAGGCGATAAGGGTACCGTCTTTGTCCAGAATAATGAGGCGGGGGTGCAGCTCTCGTCCGGCGATACGTAGCATGTCTCTCCTCGTTTCTATGGTGGCAACCTCTAGAGTATCGCATGGCCATGGCGCTCTGTCAAAAGGCGATGGAAGCGTCTGGCCCGATCCTTACCGCACGATGTATAATCGTGGGGTGAACGGAGGAGGACGATGAGCGATATCATACTATTGAGCACGATGGATTTGACCGACGGACAACTGGCCCGCGTGGCAAAAGTGTCCGATCAGGTGCGGGTAAAGCAGGTCTATTGTCGGCATTCCCACGAAGTGGGGCCGTTGCTGGAGGGGGTCGAGATATTGCTGACCCAGCACGGACGCATCTCCCTGGAGCGGGCCGACCGGTTACGCTGGGTGCAGCTCATGACCGCAGGGGTAGATCATCTGCTGGATCAGCCGATCATGACTTCGGGGGCGATGGTGACCACCGCCAGCGGCATCCATGCCACGCCCATCGCCGAGTATGTGCTGGGCATGATGCTTGCCCTGACGCGCCAGCTCCCGCTGGCGCAGGGGCTTCAGCGGCGCCGTGCCTGGCCGGAGGATACACACAAGACGTTCGCCGGATACGAGATGTACGGTGAGACGGTGGGCATTCTGGGCTATGGCAGCATCGGTCGTGAGGTGGGGCGTATGGCCCGCAGCCTGGGCATGCGGGTGCTGGCCCTCAGCAGCTCGGGACGCCGGCGTGATACGGGCTATGTCGTCGAGGGCACGGGAGATCCAGAGGGCGTCATTCCCGATGCCTGGTATCGGGCCGATCAACTGCACGAGTTTTTGTCACTGTGCCGCTACCTGGTGGTGGCCGTGCCGCTCACGCCCCAGACCCACCATATGCTGGATGCCGCTGCGTTGGCGGCGATGCCACCGGGCGCGTTTCTGATCAATATCGCCCGTGGCGCCGTCATCGACGAAGCCGCTCTGATCGAGGCGCTGCGTACCCGGCGGCTGGCCGGGGCGGCGCTGGATGTGTTCGAGCGCGAGCCGTTGCCGGCAGACAGCCCTCTGTGGGATATGGAGGGTGTGATCATCACCCCTCATATATCGGGATTTACCGCCCGCTATAACGATCGCCTGTCGGCGCTGCTGGCGGAGAATCTACGCCGCTACCTGGCGGGCGAGCCTTTGTACAATCGGGTGGACATTAAGCGAGGATACTGAGATGAACGAACAACTGCAGCAGGTGGCCCGCATCGGGGATCTGTTGAGGGAAAGAGGCTGGACGATGGGCACGGCCGAATCGTGCACCGGCGGGATGGTGGGGCACCTGATCACCGAGCTGTCGGGCAGCTCGGATTTCTTTCTGGGCGGTATCATCGCCTATGCCAACGAGATCAAGCGGGACGCACTTGGAGTGCCCGAAGAACTTCTCATCGCCCACGGCGCGGTGAGCGAGCCGGTGGCGCTGGCCATGGCTCAGGGTGTGCGTCGGGTGCTGAATGTGGATGTGGGCGTCTCGGTGACCGGTATCGCCGGCCCTACGGGCGGTACAGATCAAAAGCCCGTCGGAACCGTCTATATCGCCGCGTCGAGCCCCGCTGGCGACGCGGTGCGCCATTATGTGTGGGATCGAGATCGCGCGGGGAACAAGCGACTCTCGGCACAGGCTGCGCTGGACCTGGTCGAGGTGCTGCTGGCTGGCTCTCTTGCGAGTGAGGGAGGCGTTTAGCGGAGCGAGGCTCCCATGCGCTGACGCTGGGCTTCGAAGAGGATGACGGCCGCGGCGATGGCGGCGTTGAGCGATTCGACACCCTCTTGCATGGGCAGGCGCACTGTATCATCGGCCAACGATCGGGCTGTCTGACCGGCACCGTGGGCCTCGCTACCCACGATGAGGGCGGAGGGGCGGGTCCAGTCGATCTCCCAGGGGGTGTGCTCGCCCGCAGCATCGGCCAGGACGACGTGATGACCGGCCAGCCGTGGGGCGATCTGCTCCCACATCATGCCGGGCAGGATCGGCAGGCTCAGGTGGGCGCCCATGCCGGCCCGCACTACTTTGGGCGAATAGGGATCCACACATCCTGTCGAGAGGATGAGGGCGTCCACGCCGGTGGCCAGCGCGGTGCGCATCATCGTACCCAGGTTGCCGGGGTCGCGGATATTGTCCAGCACCAGCAACAACGTGGTTCCGACCAGTGTATCGGGATCGACCTCGGGCATGGGCAAGACGGCCAGCACCCCCTGATGGGTCACCGTCTCGGAGAGGGCTTGCATCAACGCCGGGGATACGCTCCATGCTCGAGCGTCGCCATCGGCCAGTTCCTCGATCAGATCGGGCCGGGCGGCGGCCAGCTCCTCGGTATAAAATGACAAAGCGGGTCGATATCCCATCGAAAGTGCCTGGGCCACCATGACGGGCCCCTCGATAATGTAGCACTTTTCGCGGTATCGAACCCGCTTTTTTTCCTGCAAAGAGCGCACGTATTTAATGTGAACGTTATCCGAGCTGCTGATCGAGCCGAGATGCACCACTTCCGCGTCGCTCTATCCGGCCCGCCGTCAGGCGGATACCTGAGCGTTCCGGGCCACCTCGACGACCTTGGCAAAGGCCGCCGGATCGGTCACAGCCATGTCGGCCAGCATCTTGCGGTTCACATCCACACCGGCCGCGCGCAGCCCCTCGATAAGGCGGCTGTAGCTCATGCCGTGCAGACGTGCGCCCGCATTGATGCGCATGATCCACAGGCGACGCATATCGCGCTTGCGATTCTTGCGGTCACGCGTGGCATAGCTGAGCGAAGCAAGCATGGCCTCATTCGCCCGGCGAAACAGCGCGTGCTTGGTTCCGCGCTGACCCTTGGTTATCTTGAGAACCTTCTTGTGGCGCCGACGGGCGGCGACACTTCGCTTTACTCTGGGCAATTGAGTGTTCCTTTCCTGGGCTGGTATCTATCGGCTATACGCCGATGCGAAGGCGCCGGCTGGCTAACCGTTGTACTTGTTGATGTAGGGCATCAGGCGCTTGACGCGCTTGATTTCGCCGGCAGGCTTGACCTCGAGCATCCTCCAGGCGCTGCGCTTGGCGCGCTTGGAACGATTGCGCCGCAGATGGCGCCTCTCGCCTTTGGTACGTACCAGCTTGCCCGAACCGGTTAGCTTGAATCGCTTAGCGGTGGCCTTGTGGGTCTTGATTTTAGGCACTTTTCAGGGAACCTCCTCTAAGATTTGGAAAACGAAGCGATTATGATGACTTGCCGTTAGGGGCAAGGATCATCAACATGGTGTTGCCATCCATCGACGGCCACTGTTCCACCGTGGCCACATCGCTCATCTGTTCGGCGATGCGCTCAAGGAGTTCCTTGGCGATCTCCTGATGGGTGATCTCGCGTCCACGGAACCGCACCCGCATACGCACCTTGGCCCCATCGGCAAGAAACGCGCGCGCGTGATTGGTCTTGACCTTCACGTCGTGCTCGGCGATCTTGGGGCGCAGGCGAATCTCTTTGACCTCAACCTGTCGTTGGGTCTTGCGGGCCTCACGTTCGCGCCGTGCTTTATCATACATGAACTTGCCATAGTCCATGAGCCGACAAACCGGAGGGCGGGCGCCGGGCGCAACCTCGACCAGATCTAGCCCTCGCTCCTCGGCGACTCGCAGCGCCTCACGCGTGGGGTAGATGCCGAGCTGCTTACCGTTCTCATCGACCAGCCGGACCTCTTTGACGCGAATTTCGTGATTTAGGCGATGTTCTCTACTGCTAATCTTAACACCTCTCTTTTGTCATTGAAACGCAAAATGCCATCAACCGATGGATGATGACTGCCAGGATCAACGAAAAAATGACTGTCAATCGCTGAACAGTCACACTACTCGCCATAATTTAACATATTTGCCGTGGCATGTCAAATCATTATGCCAGGTAGATTTTATGTTCGACTATGGTTTATTCTGTTCGTTTGCGCGATTCGCCCCGCCGCCCCGGCCGTGGTCTGCACAGTAGGTTTCGGGCGGCGCCTCCAGAATCGCCTCTGCCCAGGGGCAGTATCCCCAGGCTCGTGGCAGTGGACAGGATTGTAGCGGATGAATCGGCGTCGGCCTGCCCCAGTGGTTCAGCACTCGGTACAGATGGCACATGGGCAGGCCGATGACGTTGGCATAGCAATCGTCCACGTGATCCACCGGCGCGAACCCGCTGTGCTGGATGGCATAGGCGCCGGCCTTGTCCATGGGGTTGCCGCTGGCGATATAGCGCTGCACCTCGTCATCGGCATAGGCGCGCATATACACCGGTGTCACGGCGACCTGATGGCACTCCCGGTCGTGCGTTCGGTCCAGCACGGTGAGGCCGGTAAGGACGGTATGAGCCCTGTCTCGCAGGCGGGCCAGCATGAGGCGGGCCTGATCGGCGCTATCGGGCTTGCCCAATATCTCATTATCGATTACAACAAGCGTATCCGCGGCGATGATGATGGCATCGGGCCGCTCCACGGCGATTGCCCGGGCCTTGCTTCGGGCCAGTCGTTGCGCCAGCGAGGTGGGGCGTTCTCCCGATTGGGGGGTCTCGTCGACATCGGCGGCCGTTATATCAAAGTCGGTCCCCATGGCGGCCAGCAGTTCCCGGCGCCGCGGTGACGCCGACCCCAGTACAATATCCGGCGGATGACTGCGTTCGTTCATTTATCGTCCTTCTCTCGCCCGAATGCAGGCTGATGTGAATTCACCACCTTCAGGCGATGATCTGTCGTACATTGTTGCGTCACCGTAACTTGTTGTTTAGAATATCATCATGTAACGGTTTGATGAGTCGTACGGTATCCGGAGAAAAAAGTTAACGCTTTCTCCACGGTATATTAATGTAACCTTGGCAGTTTACTGATTCACGTGGTATTATACTCTTGTATGAGGGCCGGACCTCGCCAGATGGATGGTCACACATGGAGGCAAGGATAAACGTGTGTCGGATTGCCGCTGATCCCTCCGGGCCCCAAAAACCGGTGTTCCTGGAGGAGAAATGAGCCACAAAGCCAGGCTTTTGCTGGTTGATGATGACGCCACTCTGATCAAAGCGCTCGAGATCTATCTTTCGCGCGCCGGGTACGAGATTCATTCGGCAGCCAATGGCGTCGAGGGATTACGCAAGCTATTCGATCTTCGCCCCGATCTGGTCGTGCTGGATGTCATGATGCCGCAGCTCGACGGCTGGGAGACGTGCCAGCGCATCCGCGACATGTCCACCGTACCCATCATCATGCTCACCGCTCGTGGCCAGGAATCCGAACGGGTCAAAGGATTAGAGTTGGGCGCCGACGATTATGTGGCCAAGCCGTTCAGCCTCAAGGAACTGGAGGCGCGAATCGAGGCCATCTTGCGGCGAACCCGTGGGAGCGAGTCGATGCAGCGCCCCAAGGTGCTCTATATGAGCGACGGTCTGGTTATCGACTCGGAGGCGTGGGAGGTGCGACGCAAAGGCGAGCGTATCGAGCTGACCTCGACCGAGGCCCGCCTGCTCTTTTACCTGGCCGAGAACGCCGGCCGCGTGCTCTCTCATCGCCAGATCCTCACCGAGGTGTGGGGCCCTGAATATATCGACAACCTCGACTATACCAAGCTCTTTGTCTGGCGTCTGCGGCAAAAGATCGAGGATGATCCCTCGCGCCCGCGTTACATCCTCACCGAGCGTGGCATCGGTTACCGCATGACGCCGCAAGAGTGACCCGGCCTAATTGCGCCTCGACGGCCGATAGCCCAACTGGCGGAGAAACATCTCGTTTCGACGCCAGTTTTTTCTAACCTTGACCCACAACTCGAGAAAAACCTTGCGCCCCAGAAATTCCTCCAACGCAACCCGCGCCTCTTGCCCGATGCGCTTGAGCATGGCGCCCTTGCGGCCGATGACGATGCCCTTTTGAGATTCTTTTTCGGTATAGAGGGTCGCCGAGATATAGATCATGTCGTTGGGGCGCTCGGCGAATTCGTGCACCAGCACGGCCAGAGCGTGGGGCACCTCTTGCTCCAGCAGGTGCAGGGCCTGCTCTCGAATCATCTCGGCCGCCACAAAACGCTCCTGTGCATCGGTGATCTGGTCCTCGGGGAAGAACCGCGGCCCCAGGGGTAGCAGCGAGATGATATGCTCCAGCAGCTCATCTCGGTGGATCCCCTCCAGCGCGCTGATGAGCACCGTCTCGTCGAACTCGCCCAGCGACTGGTAGGCCTCCGTGCGTTGCTGCCGCTCCTCCGGAGTGAGCAGATCGGTCTTGTTCAGCGTCAGGATGACGGGCACATCGCGCAGGCCGCTCACGATGGCGGCGACCTCTTCATCGGCGCGTCGGGGTGGCTCGGAGGCGTCCACCATGAATACCACCACGTCGGCGTCGGGGATCGCCCGCCTCGCCTCACCGACCATATATTCACCCAGCTTGTTGCGGGGCTCGTGGATACCGGGGGTATCTACGAACACCACCTGAGCGTCCTCTCGCGTGAGAATGCCCAGCAGCCGGTCGCGGGTGGTCTGTGGTTTGGGCGAGACCGGCGCGATGCGATATCCCAGCCAGGCGTTCAGCAGCGTCGACTTGCCCACGTTTGGCTTGCCCACCAGCGCCACAAAGCCACTGCGGTGGTCAGGCCCCACTTCGCCGATCAACAGCGGAGCATGTTCCTCATCCATTATTATCCTCTATCCTTTCGGCGCCCTGCTCGGGACGGGGGCGGTCCGAGGCAAAGGGGGAAAAGTTGGTGTCATAATCATAATAATCTTCATTTTCGACCCGCTTGAGTCCATTGACGACCCGATAGGTCAACGGGGTGGCCAGCGCCTCCAACCCGCACTTGAACAGGTAATTGGACACAATCACGGCGGCCAGCAGGTCGTTGGGCAACACGCCCAGGAAGGCGATCACCACGAAAAGCAACGTGTCGATAAACTGACCGACCAGCGTGCTACCGATGGTTCGGGTCCACAGCCAACGCCCGGATGTGGCGATCTTGAGGCGGGCCATGATCCACGAGTTGGAAAAGCTGCCCGCCCAGTAGGCGATGAGACTGGCCGCTACGATACGCGGGGTGAGGCCCAGGATCGCATCATAAGCCTGCTGGTTGTCCCATCCCTCGGCTGCCGGCAGCGCGCCTACCACCATAAAGACCGCGGCCATGAGCAGGTTGGCGGCGAATCCCACCCAGATAACCCGGCGCGTCCGACCATAGCCGTACACTTCGGTGAGTACATCGCCAAAGATATAGCTGATGGGGAACAGGAGCGTGCCGCCGTCAAAGCTGAACGGCCCCAACTGTAGAATCTTGGTCGAGGCCACATTGCTGATGAGCAGCGCGGCCACAAAGGTGGCCATTACGAGGTCGAAATAGCGATAGGCTCGTGGAGAGGGATGCTGGAGCGAGCGCTGCGCGTCGGTCATGGGGCCGGGTTTCTCTCCCACAAACGGCAAAACGAGCACAGACCGACGGCCATAGTGGGCTGACCACAGCGCGTGCAGGTCTGGTACTCTTCTTCCGGCTCTTCCTCGACGAACATCCCCTCTTCTTTTTTCGCCTGCAAAAAGCGCAGGTAAAAGGCCAGCTTGGCGCCCGAGGAGCGCCGCTCCAGGCGGTTGAGCAGCTCTTTGTAAAAGATCGTCTTGGCGTCTACCGAGTAGGGGCATTCCTGCTCGACAAACTCGATCTCCTGGAGCAGGGCATAGGCCGCCGTCTCGCGCTCGTACAGGTGAACCAGCGGCTTGACCTTGCGCGCCAGCCGGGGATGCACCGAGGGTAACACCGGCGCCTGCCGTCGCAGATAGCCCGTTTGCCATCGTAGAGTGTTTTGCATGAGCACGGCCGCCTCATCATCCAGGTTATGCCCGGTGGCGATGGCGGCATATCCGCCCTCATAGGCGATGCGGTTCATGATATGGCGCTTGACCAGACCGCACGCCGAACACATGCGCTGCCCCCGTCCGGTACGGGCCAGATCCGGAATGGCCGCGCCATACGTCTCGCTCACATTGACGATGCGCAGAGGAAGACCCTCGTAACGCGCGGCAAAGGCCTCGGCGCGTTGTTGCGAAACGTCCGAGTAGCCCTCGTGGCCGATGCCGAGATGGATATAGACGCCCTCAGTCTGGTATCCCAACCGAATGAGCACATCCCACAGCGCCAGGCTGTCTTTGCCCCCTGATACGGCCACCAGCACGCGCTCGTCCCGATTGAACATGCCGTACTTTTTGATGGTGCGCTCGACCATGTCGGGGATCCACTGGCAGAAATGCTCGGCGCATAGCTTGAGTCGGTGCTGGGGCATCGAAATGGCCGCCGTCGCACCGCATTTAGTACACTTCATCGTCCCTCCGGAATTCCGGGGGCTACCCCCAAACGACCGGCATGCGTTCAGATCGGCTTCCGGGACAATCGCCCCGGAAGCCGATCACGGATCCGTCTCATCCTCCCGAGATCACATTGACCAGGCGAATCTCGTCGTTCGGCTCCAGAATGGTCTGATCGTTGATCAATTTGCGTTCGCGCAACGCAAGCACCGAATAAGGATCCAGGCCGATCTTTTCGATAGCTGCGCGCACGGTCATGCCGCTCTTGACTTCCCACTCTTTATCGCGATAGGTGATTTTGGCCTTGGCGCTTTCCATATGAACCTCCTGATGCAAGAGGATGCGTCGCTATGACGATGACGCCCCACCACCCGACGGCATCACCTGAGCGGGCAGTGACGACGGTACCACCACCACCGGATTCTCCACCTTGAGCCCTTCCGAAGCCAGCACCTGCTGCAGAGAGGCGATACTGACCTCCAGCATCTCCTCATCGGGCTCGCGGGTGGTCAGTCGCTGTAGAAGCAACCCCGGTGCCGCCAGCGCGCGGGCCAGGGCGCTCTTGTCGTACAGGCGGGCCATTAATTTGATATATTCGTACGAGATCCCGGCTACAACGGGGATCAACACGATGCGCGAGAGAATGCGCACCCAGAAAGGCGGTCGGCCCATAAGCGTCGAGAGCAGCACAAAGATAATCAGCACAGTGAGCAGGAACCCCGTGCCGCAGCGGGTGTGGGCGCGAGAATACTTGGCCACATGCTTCGGCGTCAGGGGAGCTCCCTGCTCGTAGGCGTTGATGGTCTTATGCTCCGCGCCATGATAGGCGAATACCCGTCGAATATCGGGAATATGGCCGATGCCCCACAGGTAGGCGATGAAAAAGGCCAGCCGCGTGGCGCCCTCGGCCAGGTTGCTCAGCAAACCGGAGCTGATCTGCCGGTCCATCAGGCTGACCAGAAACATCGGTAACAGGAAAAAGAGGCCGATGCCCAGCGCCAGCGAGCCGGCGACCGTTGTCCAGGCCAGCGGGCCGCTGAAATGAACATTCTCCTCTTCGTCCAGGGCGACATCGGCAGACCACATCAGGGCGCGCAGCCCCAGCCCCAGAGAATCCCACAACATGACGAGACCCCGCAAAAAGGGCCACTTGAACGCCGGATGACGATACAAAGCGCCGGTCAGGGATTGTCGATGGGTGACGATGTGGCCATCTGGATGGCGTACGCACACGGCCCAATTACGCTCGCCGCGCATCATCACGCCCTCCATGACGGCCTGGCCGCCATAGTTCAAATTGCTCATGGTGCTTCCTTCTTGGGTACCCGGTGACAGGAACGGCACCGGGCCTCGTACACTTCGCTGGCGCCGACCAGGATGACGGGATCGTCATAATAGGCGGGGCGCCCATCGATCAGGCGCTGGGTGCGGCTGGCGGGTGCGCCACAGACCTTGCAGATGGCCTGCAGCTTGTCCACCCTCTCGGCCTGAGCCAGAAGCAGTGGAATCGGGCCAAAGGGCTCGCCACGAAAATCCATGTCCAGCCCGGCCGCAATCACCCTCAGCCCCCGGTTGGCCAGCTTGTTGCATACATCCGCCACAGACCAATCAAAAAACTGTACTTCGTCGATGGCTACCGTCCCGGTATCGGGATCGACCAGCGAGAGGATCTCTGAGGCATCGCTCACCGACGTGGCCTCGATGTAGCTGCCCGAGTGTGAGGCGACACGATGATCGCCATAGCGAAGGTCCACGCGATGGTTGAACACCTGAACCTTTTGTCTGGCAATCTGCGCGCGCCTGACCCGCCGAATCAACTCCTCGCTCTTGCCGCTGAACATGCAGCCGCAGATCAGCTCGATCCAGCCCCCATTCATGCGCTGGTACATGGCCGGCCCACTCTCCAACTGTGTTGTGGGTAGATAGCCAAAAAGGCAGAGTGTCCCCACTCTGCCTTTTTAGATACTCGATCCATACGAACGGTGCAAATAGGTCAGCGCCATGTCCACTCACCGGCCGGCAGATGTGGCGCTCAATCGACCCGGCACCAGGCGATGGCGGGGAACCCTTTGCCTATCGCTACTCTTCGGCTTCGCCCTCATCGGCGAGCCCCTCGATCGGCTCTACCGACTCTTCGTCGACGACCTCGAGCAACATGCGTTCGCGGCGACGACGCTCACGGGCCTTGGCGCGCTCCTTGGCCTCCTGGCCAAGGCCACGGGCGATCTCGACCCGCTTGTTAAAGCGCTCTACCTGACCGCCGGCATCCACGATACGGAGCATCTGCCCCGTGAAGAAGGGATGGCACTTGCTGCAGACATCGGTGCGAATCTCTTCCTGCGTCGAACCGGTAACCCAGGTGTTGCCACAGGCGCAGATTACCCTTGCCTCTGGATAGTACTTGGGATGAATTCCGTCTTTCATTTGACTTCCTGAACCCTTTCCGGATACACCGAGACTCGCTTGCGGTTTCGGGTATGCGGCTCAAATTTAACATAACCGTCGATGGTGGCAAACAGCGTGTAATCGCTGCCACAGCCCACATTATTGCCGGGCACGATGCGTGTGCCACGCTGACGGACGATGATCGTACCGCTGTTCACGGCCTCGCCATCGAACCGCTTGACGCCAAGCCGCTTGGATTGACTATCGCGGTTATTCGCGGTGCTCCCACCACCTTTTTTGTGTGCCATCTATTTCATCTCCTTCCGACCGCTCAGGCCTGAATTTCATCGATCCGGAGACGGGTGTACTCTTGACGGTGCCCCTTTTTGCGGCGATAGCGCTGCTTGGCCCGATACTTGAAGACGATGACCTTTTTCCCCCGGCCATGCTCCAAAACCGTGGCGGCAATCCTGGCGTTCTCTACGACGGGACGTCCGACCTGAACGTCCTCTCCATCGCTGACCATGAGCACTCGATCCAGCTCTACCCTGTCACCGACGTTGGCATCCAACCGCTCGACGTCCACGGTCTGGCCAACCATCACCTTATACTGCTTTCCGCCGGTCTCTACGACAGCATACATTCTTTTCTTTACCTCCGGGAACCTGGGCCGACTCGACCGGGTTGCTCATGCCGAGTTTCCAGCCTTGCCGAACCAAGATTATACCGCCTCCCTTTCACTCTGTCAAAATACACATAACCCATACACATCGAGAGCCAACGCAGGGGTCATCGCCCGGCCTCACCTTTGGAAGGGGATTGTTTTGTGGAGCGTGAGACGTTGACAGACGAATATCGATGCAGTAATATGCGGCCGAACAAAAACGAACGTCGGCGATAGCGTCCGACGAGAGCATCGAGTTCCCATCGGTATTCGATGGCACAACGTTTGTGCGTTCAGAATTATAGAAGGGCTTATGCGTATTCTTGTAGCGAGTCATGGTTATCCTCCCACGGTGAGTGGGGTGACGATCGTTGCCCAAAAACTTGCCAGAGCCATGGTCGCCAGAGGGCACGATGTCGCCGTTATTACCGCCAGCGAGCGAAAAGAAGCCTATTCTGATGAGGATGGCGGCGTTCGGCTGATTCGTGTGCGCTCGCGCAATAACCCGTTCTGGGCTGAGGGCCCCATCCCCTATATCAGTTACAACGAACTCGAAGAGATCGTTGATAATTTTCGCCCCGATGTTCTTCATACCCACGAAACGGCTCTACTTGCGCTTCAGTTCACCCGCTATTGTCAACAAAACGGCCTGCCCCTGCTGGCCAGTTGTCATTATGTGCCTCGTTTTGTCGTCCGTTACCTCTCCGGTGATACGGCGGCGGACTCCGGCCCGATCGAGTCGCTGGTGTGGGCCTATTCCATCTGGCTGCTGAATCGTTGCGACCATGTGGTGTTTGCCACGCCCACGCATCGGCGTTTCTTCCTCGAGCAAGGACTCAAGACACCCACGACCATCATCTCTAACGGGGTCGATACATCGCGCTACAAGCCGTTGAACGGACAGGACGAGGATATCGAACGGCGTTACGATCTGCCTGTGGGGCCACGTGCATTGTTCGTCGGGCGTCTGGCCAAGGATAAAAAGATCGATGTGCTGATCCGGGCCATGAACCATATCCCGGCCGAGCTGAACGTCTATCTGCTCCTGGTGGGGCGGGGGGACGATCGGAAGCGCCTGGAGGAGCTATGTGACGATCTGGGGCTGCAGGATCGGGTGCGCTTTCTCGGCTTTGTTCCCGAGGAGGACATGCCCGGTCTGTTCCGGGTCGCCGATCTTTTCGTCATCTCGTCGACCTATGAGGTACAGAGCCTGCCGACCCTGCAGGCCATGGCTACCGGGTTGCCGGTCGTGGCTGCCAATGCGCTGGCTCTGCCCGAGCTGGTCAGTGACGGGGTCAGCGGGCATCTGGTGCCGCCCGATGATGCCTATGCTATGGGACAGGCTATGAGCTGCGTTCTGAGCGATCGTCATCTGGCCGAGCGGATGGGGCAGGCAGGGTGGGCCGTTTCCCAGGCTCATGCCGAGCAGCGCACCTTTGATGCGTACGAGGCGCTCTATTGCGATCTGATGGGCAGATGATACCGCCGCGCATCGTTATGACGGAAGCGGCTGTGGACGCTGTACGAGTTTGACGCTGTCGCAGTGGTCATGATATAATGCCGACACAGTTGATCAACTTTATATTCATCATCGACTGAATATCGTACGATCTCATTATCCGATCGATATCCTCTCTGTTACCTCATTGTGCTCTTGTCACCCGCGCAACGTATAGCGATTCTCCCCCATCGCGCTCTGTCCACATCGTCCGGTTAGAATACGCCGCATAACCTCTCGCCGATATGTGATGTCGCGGCGGCTTGGCGGATGGTCCCCGGCATTCGGGCCTGTGGGGCTTTTTGATCTTGAATGAGGGGCAACGTGTGGGCCGCTCTCTCGGGTGTGTTGTTGGCCGAGCCGGTGGGCATGCTCGGGATGTGGCCGCCGGTGCTCTTTCGGCTCGCGTACCTGTGAATTTGCTGCCGGGCCACGCTTCGGCGACTTTGAACCGGTCACTCGATAACCGGCATACCGGCAAACGGGGATGTGACCCGTACCTGTCGAAACGCTCGGACAACCCCGGCCGGTGCATCGACCGCGCCGTTCATCCTCCGACCTCTCCTCGCCGGCGCGTTGATTCCGTTTATGCACGCGTGATGAATCATCCGCCCTCCGCACCGCCGTCTGGGGTGCGTGCGGGCCAGATTGCGCAGGAGGCCTCTATTGGGCAAACGGGTCTTGATTACCGGAGGAGCGGGATTTATCGGGTCGCACATTGCCGATGAATTGTTGGCCCACGGATACAATGTGCGGGCACTGGATAACCTGACGCCACAGGTGCATGGGACCGGCATAACGCGCCCCCATTATCTCGATCCTGAAGTGGAATTGATCGTCGGCGATATACGCGATGATGAGGCCGTTTTGCGCGCGTTGGACGGTGTGGATGCCGTCTGCCACTGTGCCGCAGTGGTGGGTGTCGGCCAGAGCATGTACGAGATCGCCCGTTATGTGGATATCAACGAGCGGGGCACGGCGATATTGCTCCAGGCGCTGACCGAACGCCCTGTGGAGCGGCTGGTCGTCGCCTCCAGCATGAGTATATATGGCGAGGGGATGTATCTCTCTCCCGACGGTATGGTGGTTCAGAATGTCAGGCGCTCCCTCGAGCGGATCCAGTCTGGCATGTGGGATCCCTGTACGCCCGAGGGCGAGCCGCTAACACCGGTGCCCACACCCGAAAGCAAGCCCCCCGATCTGGCCTCGATCTATGCCCTCACCAAGTATGGCCAGGAACGTATGGCGCTCATTATGGGGCAGGCCTACGATATTCCCACCGTCGCATTGCGCCTGTTCAACGTGTTCGGCCCGCGTCAGTCGCTCTCCAACCCCTATACCGGCGTGCTGGCCATCTTTGCCTCACGACTGCTCAACGGCAATCCCCCACTGATCTATGAGGATGGCCTGCAGCAGCGCGATCTGGTGAGCGTATTCGATGTGGCGCGGGCGTTTCGCCTGGCGCTGGAAGAGCCTCGAGCCGCGGGAAACGCGCTAAACATCGGCAGCGGACATCGCTATACGGTGGTTCAGCTTGCCGAGAAAATGGCCCGCGCGCTGGGGCGGGAGTATATCGTCCCGCACATCATGGGGCGGTATCGCGTGGGCGATATTCGCCACTGTTTTGCCGATATCAGCCAGGCCCGGCTCGCCCTGGGGTACGATCCGCTTATGACGTTGGACGAGAGCCTGGACAGTCTTGCCGAGTGGCTCGAGAGCCAGACAGCCGAGGATCGTGTGCCGGAGGCTCAGGCAGAATTGCAGATGCGCCGACTTGCCATCTGAAAGGGAGTATTCAGGCGTGAGATTGTATCGTGATGATGAAATGAATCCGATTCGCCAGGCCGGCCGGGGTTCCGAGGGGCCTGCCCTCGGAATCCTGGAGTGGATTCGTGTGGGCGAATACGATTGTGTCGAAAGACTTTTGCAGGATCTCAAGGCGCTGGGAGTAACCGAGTTGCGTACGGGCATCTCCTGGGCCGACTCTTATCTTCCCGAAGGGCGAGAATGGATCGACTGGCTCTTGCCACGCCTGGCGCGTGAGGTGAACGTATTGCCCTGTTTTCTATACACGCCGCCCTCAGAGGGCCTTGCCCCCAAGGTATCTTCGCCGCCACGCAACCTCAAGCTCTACGCCGATTTTGTGGGCGAGATGATCGAACGATATGGCGAGCATTTCGAGTATGTCGAGCTGTGGAACGAGCCAAACAACCTCAGCGAGTGGGACTGGATACTGGACCCGGGCTGGCTCATGTTCGCCGAGATGGTCGGCAATGCCGCCTATTGGGCCCGGCATCTGGGAAAAAAGACCGTACTGGGGGGCATGAGCCCCATCGATCCCGAATGGATCGCGCTGATGTGCGATTATGGGCTGATGTCCCTCATCGACGCGGTGGGCGTTCACGGTTTTCCGGGGGGGTGGGAGCACGGCTGGGAGGGCTGGCCCGTTCATGTGGGCAGGATCCGTGAGGTGTTGGCGCAGCGCGGCTTTAATCCCGAGATCTGGATCACCGAGACCGGCTTTTCGACCTGGCAGCACGATCCCCACGGGCAGCTTCAAGTCTTTGTCGAGGCGCTGGAGGCCCCGGTACAGCGAATGTATTGGTATGCGGCCTATGATCTGGACCCGGACATACCCACCATCAGCGGCTTTCACCTGGACGAGCGAGAGTACCATTTTGGGTTGCGCCACGCAGACGGGCGACCCAAGCCGCTCTATCACCTGTGGGCGACGGGCGGTGTCGAGGCCGTCAAGCAGGCCGTACGGATGGGAGAACCCGCACGTGTGCGGGCCGATCGGCGGCGGGCGACACTGATCACCGGGGGCGCCGGCTTTATCGGCACCAATCTGGCCCATCGCCTGTTGAGCCAGGGGCAACCGGTCATCGTCTATGATAATCTCTCGCGTCCGGGGGTAGAGCGCAACCTGCACTGGCTGCGTGATACCCACGATGACTTGATCCAGATCGAGATCGCCGATGTACGCGATCGGTTTTCTCTGCGACGCGCTGTGGAGCGGGCCGACATGGTATTTCACCTGGCCGCCCAGGTGGCCGTGACCAAGAGCCTGCAAAACCCCATTTACGACTTTGACGTGAACGTGCGGGGCACCCTGAACTTGCTCGAGGAGATGCGCGCCCTGGAGAATCCTCCTCCACTGATCTACACCTCTACCAACAAGGTCTATGGCGACCTGGCCGATCTTTCTCTCACCCTGAACAGTACGCGGTACGAGCCGCTGGACGGCCGGCTCAAGTCGTGCGGCATCAATGAGGGACGACCGCTGGATTTCTCCAGCCCTTATGGCTGTTCCAAGGGCGCGGCCGATCAATATGTGCTGGATTACGCCCACACCTTTGGCCTGCCGGCGGTGGTCTTTCGCATGAGCTGCATCTACGGCCCGCACCAGTTCGGCACCGAGGATCAAGGCTGGATCGCCCATTTTCTGATCCGGGCGCTGGAGGGCCGGCCCATCACCATCTTTGGCGACGGGCTGCAGGTGCGCGATGCCCTGTATATAGACGATCTACTAAACGCTTTCTTGCAGGTGCCCCGACATATCGAGAGCCTTGCCGGGCAGATGTTCAATATCGGCGGCGGCAGCGCCAATACCCTCAGTCTGCTGGAGCTTGTCACCCTCATCACCGAGATCCATGGCCGCCGACCGACGATCCTGTTCGACAACTGGCGTGCCGGCGACCAACGCTTCTACGTTTCGGATATATCTCGCTTTCAGCGTATCACCGGCTGGTCGCCACAGGTAGGCATCCACAAGGGGGTGAAAACGTTGTACGACTGGTTGGTCGAATCATACGGCGTGACATCGGAGCACTCATCTCTGGCCCGCATGGCCAGGAGTCCGGTATCATGACCCTGCCGCAGATACGCTTGGGAGATGAGGTGGCATCTCGTGCGGATACCATGGTTGCCGCGGTGGTGGCCGAGCCGGGCCGCATCGAGATGCGCAGGGTGCCTCTGCCTCAGCCGGGCGAGGGAGAGGTGCGCGTGCGTTTGGAGGGATGCGGCGTGTGCGCCTCCAATCTGCCGCCGTGGGAGGGCAAGCCCTGGTTTCACTACCCCATGGAGCCAGGGCAACTGGGGCATGAGGGATGGGGATATATCGATGCGCTGGGGCCCGGAGTGGAGACTCTGGCAGAGGGCCGGCGGGTGACGCTCCTTTCCGATCATGCCTATGCCGAGTATGACGTGGCCCCGGTCGAGGCGGTGGTGCCGATTCCAGAGGCGTTGAGCGATCAACCCTTCCCCGGCGAGCCGCTGGGCTGTGCGATGAACATCCTGCGCCGCTGCGATATCTCGGAGGGGGACACGGTGGCCATCGTCGGTATCGGTTTTCTCGGGGCGTTGCTCACGCGCCTGGCATCTCGCCGTGGAGCCCGCGTGATCGCTATGAGCCGTCGTCCCTTCGCCCTGGAGACGGCGCGATCTATGGGGGCCGCAGAAACCATCCCCATGGACGACCACCATCGCATTATCGAGCGCGTCAGGGCGCTAACCGGCGGTCGCATGTGTGACCGGGTGATCGAGGCGACCGGCGCACAGTGGCCTCTGGATCTCGCCGGTGAGCTAACCCGGGAACGGGGGTGGCTGGTCATCGCCGGGTACCATCAGGATGGCCCGCGTCAGGTCAATATGCAACTCTGGAACTGGCGGGGGCTGGATGTGATCAATGCGCACGAACGGGATATGCGCATCTATACTGAGGGAATCTCTCTGGCCATTGAGGCCATAGCCGCCGGTGTGCTCGATCCCCTCTCTCTATACACTCATCGATATCCCCTGCATCGCCTGGCCGAGGCGTTGAACACCGTACGAGAGCGCCCCGAAGGATTTATCAAGGCGCTGGTGATGATATGAGCGACGGACCCTATTGCCGAAAAGGAAAGCCCATCCGGGTGCTCATGACGGCAGATACGGTGGGGGGAATCTGGACCTATGCCGTCGAGCTGGCCCGGGCGCTGGGGCGTCATGGCGTGGAGGTGGCCCTGGCGACCATGGGAGCCCCGCTGAGCACGCAGCAGCGTCAGGAGGTGGCAGCGGTGCCCGGCCTGGCGCTGTACGAGAGCCACTATCGCCTGGAGTGGATGGAGGATCCCTGGGAGGATGTCTATCGCGCCGGTGACTGGCTGCTCGAACTGGAAGAGGAGCTGGCGCCCGACGTGATCCACCTCAACAGCTATGTCCATGGCGCTCTGCCCTGGCGCGCCCCGGTGATGGTGGTGGGTCATTCTTGCGTGCTCTCCTGGTGGCAGGCGGTCAAAGGAGAGCCGGCACCCCCTTCATGGGATCGCTATCGCCGGGAGGTTCAGGCGGGCCTGCAGGCCGCCGACCTGGTGCTGGCGCCCACTCGCTCGATGCTGGCCGCTCTGGACGAGTACTATGGGCCGCTGGAGACCACCGGTGTGGTGCCCAACGGCATCGCCCGATCCGAGGAGAACTCTTCTCCGCAGCCCAAGGAGCGAATGGTGTTGACGGCCGGGCGCGTGTGGGATGAGGCCAAGAACGTCTCGGCGCTGGAGGCTGTGGCTCCACGGCTTCACTGGCCGGTTTACGTGGCCGGCGAAGATCATCACCCCGATGGGGGGCGGGCCTGCCCCCAGAACGTGAACTATTTGGGTTATTTGCCACGAAAAAGCCTGCGGCAATGGTACCGGCGCGCCGCGATCTATGCTCTTCCGGCACGCTACGAGCCCTTTGGCCTCTCGGCACTGGAGGCGGCGACGGAGGGCTGTGCCCTGGTGCTGGGCGATATCCCCAGTCTGCGTGAGGTATGGCAGGATGCGGCGCTCTATGTTCCCCCGAACGATAACGCCGCGCTGCAGCGGGCGTTGAGCGGCCTGATGGCCAACCCATCGCGTCGCGCCATGCTGGCCGCCCGGGCACAGGCGCGGGCCAGATACTTTTCTCCCGAGCGGATGGCCACCGGTTATCTGGTCGCCTACTGTCGGCTCATTACCGGTGAGGGATTGCCGACCGTCAAGGTGCTGGGACGGTCCGTCCCACAGCGGGCCTAGGGTATGGTTGGCCATAGGGGTGGATGCGGCTGGTTAGAGGCTACGCCTCTAAATCAGAGGTGAGACACCATACCCGGACCCGTTATGCCGGGTGCGGCACGATGCATGTGCGGCATTTCATTCTCGGATATGCTCCGGACGCACAAAAGGGGGAACTGCCCATGCGGCTTGCAGATCGAGTGGCGTTGGTAACAGGCGGTGGATCGGGCATCGGCCGTGCCGCCTGCCTGGCGTTAGCCCAGGAGGGGGCACGGATCGGTGTGCTGGGCCTCACCGAAGAGAGCGTGAATCGAGTGGCCGAGGAGATCGATCGGGCCGGGGGGTGGGCCCTGCCCTTGACGGCCGATATCTCTCAGCCCGAGCAGATACAGTCCGCCATCGAGACGCTGGCGCGTCGCTGGAGCCGGCTCGATATCATATTTGCCAATGCAGGAATCAACGGCGTGTGGGCTCCTCTGGAGGATCTTACGCCTCAGGACTGGGATCAAACGCTGAACATCAATCTCAAGGGCACCTTTCTCACCATCAAATATGCCGCGCCCTATCTCAAACGGCAGGGCGGCTCGATCATCATTACCTCGTCGGTGAACGGCACGCGCGTGTTTAGCAACATCGGGGCGACGGCCTATTCCTGCTCCAAGGCGGGACAGGTGGCACTGGCCAAGATGCTGGCGTTGGAGCTGGCCCGCGATGGCATCCGCGTGAACGTCATCTGCCCCGGATCGATCGAGACACCCATCGACGAAAAAACAGAGCGGCGCGGCCTGGAGGACCTGCCCAAACAGGCCGAATTCCCACAGGGCAAGGTGCCCCTGACCGGAGGACAGCCCGGGCGGCCCGAGCAGGTGGCCGATCTGGTCGTTTTTTTGGCCTCGGATGCGGCCGGCCATATCAGTGGCACCGAGATCTGGATCGACGGCGCCGAATCGCTTCTGGTAGGCTGAGGGGTAATGATTCATGCATGTTGTCTTGTTTTATCATTCGCTGGTCTCAGACTGGAATCATGGCAACGCGCACTTTTTGCGTGGCATAGCCGGAGAACTGCTGTCGCGGGGGCATTGCGTGACGGTGTACGAGCCGGAAGACAGCTGGAGCAGGCTGAACCTGTGCCGCGAGTACGGAGATGCCCCATTGCGCGATTTCCGGCGGGCCTATCCCATGCTGTCGAGCCGGCAGTATCGCAGTGACGATCTGGATCTGGATGCGGTATTGGATACGGCCGACCTGGTCATCGTCCACGAGTGGAACGAGGCCGATCTGGTGGTGCGTCTCGGCGCGCATCGGGCGCGGTCCGACCACTATCGGCTGCTCTTTCACGATACCCATCACCGTTCGGTGACCGATCCTGCCGCGATGGCCCGTTACGATCTGAGCCATTATGACGGGGTGCTGGCCTTTGGTCGCGTGATCCGCGATCTGTATCTGCGGCGCGGCTGGGTACGGCGCGCCTGGACGTGGCACGAGGCCGCCGACACACACATATTCCGGCCGCTGTCCGAGTCCGAACTGGAGGGCGACCTGGTGTGGATCGGGAATTGGGGGGATGGCGAGCGTACCCGCGAGCTGGAGGAGTATTTGCTGGGGCCGGTCAAGGCGCTGGGGCTCAAAGCGCGCGTCTACGGGGTGCGCTATCCCGAGCACGCTCTGGAGGCTCTGGACAAGGCCGGCATCGAATATGGCGGGTGGCTGCCCAACTATCGCGTGCCCGAGGTCTATGCCCGCTACAGGGTGACGATTCACGTGCCCCGCCGCCCGTATGTGCAGGCGTTGCCCGGCATCCCGACCATCCGCGTGTTCGAGGCTCTGGCCTGCGGCATCCCTCTGGTGTGTTCGCCATGGCGCGACAGCGAGGGGCTCTTTCAGCCCGGGCGGGACTTTATCATTGCGCGCAACGGCGCCGAAATGAGGCGCCACCTGGACCGCCTGTTGAGCGATGAATCCTTTGCACGGGTGATGGCCCGCCACGGCCAGGCCACCGTCCGCACCCGGCACACCTGTGCCCATCGTGTAGATGATCTCGTATCTATCTGCGGGCGGCTGGGGCTGGATATCGACCCCGGTCCGGGGGGCGAGGCCATGGCCCGCCTGAGAGCAGGAGAGGTGCTTGTCGATGGCTGAGGGACTGCGCATTGCCTTCTTTGGCTCCAGCCTGGTGTCGGCCTACTGGAACGGCGCCGCTACCTATTATCGGGGCATCATCCGGGCGCTGCACCGGCACGGCCACCGCGTTACGTTCTACGAGCCCGATGCGTACGATCGACAGAACCATCGGGATATTGCCGATCCACCCTGGGCTACCGTCAAGGTATATTCGGCCCGGGGGGAGGAAGGCGTGTACCGGGCGCTGGATGAGGCCCGCGAGGCCGATCTGGTGGTCAAGGCCAGTGGCGTTGGAGTATTTGACGAGCTGCTGGAAGAGGCCGTGCCGGCCATTCGGCGTGCCGGCAGTCTGGCCGTGTACTGGGATGTGGATGCGCCGGCCACGCTGGAGCGCCTGCGCCACAATCCCGCCGACCCCTTTCACTCGCTGATCCCCTCTTATGACCTGGTGCTGACCTATGGCGGTGGGGATCCGGTCGTACAGGGCTATCGTGCGCTGGGCGCTCGCGAATGTGTGCCCGTATACAACGCCCTGGACCCCGCGACGCATTATTCCGTTCCGGCCGAACCGCGGTTTGCCGGCGACCTGGGCTTTTTGGGCAATCGCCTGCCTGACCGTGAGGGGCGTGTCGACGAGTTCTTTTTCCGGGCGGCAGAGGCCCTACCCGAGAAGCGCTTTTTGCTGGGCGGCAACGGCTGGGAGACGCGCCCCATGCCCGATAATGTGACCTACCTGGGCCATGTATACACTCGCGATCACAACGCTTTGAACTGTACCGTGGGGGCGGTACTGAATATCTGCCGGGAGAGCATGGTGCGCTATGGCTATTCGCCGCCCACCCGCGTGTTCGAGGCCGCCGGCGCCGGCGCCTGTCTGATCACCGACGCCTGGGAGGGGGTGGAGCAGTTCCTTTGCCCGGGGAGCGAGGTGCTGATGGCCCGCGATGGGGCTGAGGTGGCGGCCCATTTGAGGTCGCTGACACCCGCCAGAGCCCGTGAGATCGGTCGAGCCGCTCAGCGGCGGGTGCTCGCCGAACACACCTATGACCGCCGCGCCGTCGAACTGGAGGCGCTGTTGGGCGTGGCCTGTGGAAAGGCGGTGTGCCGATGAGCTCGGCGATGCGCATCGTGATTCTAGGGTTGTCCATTACCTCGTCGTGGGGCAACGGTCACGCCACCACTTATCGGGGTCTGGTGCGTGCCCTCACCGCCTGGGGGCATGATGTGCTTTTTCTCGAACGCGATATGCCCTGGTACGCCGCCCATCGCGATCTGCCCGATCCACCCTATGGCCAAACTATACTCTACTCACACCTGGACGAACTGTTCGATACCTATGCCGATGAGGTGCGTCACGCCGATCTGGTGATCGTCGGATCGTACGTGCCCGAGGGGGTGGCTGTGGGCGAGTGGGTGAACGACATCGCTCACGGCGTTACCGCATTTTACGATATCGACACCCCCGTCACCCTGGCGGCACTGGAGCGGGGGCAGCAGACCTACATCTCGACGGCGCTGATTCCACGTTACCAGATCTATCTCTCCTTCACCGGCGGTCCGGTGCTCGACCTGCTGGTCCGCCGCTATGGGGCACCCGTGGCGCGGCCCCTTTATTGTGCCGTGGATCCCGAGGTGCACTATCCGGAGGAGCGCGAGCCATGCTGGGACCTGGGCTATATGGGCACCTACAGCGCCGACCGCCAGCCGGCGCTGGATCGGTTGCTCATGCAGCCGGCCCGCTCGTGGCCCGAGGGGCACTTTGTGGTGGCGGGGCCCCAGTATCCCGAGTCGATCGAGTGGCCGGACAATGTGCAGCGCATCGAGCATCTGCCGCCCGTCGAGCATCGTGGCTTTTACAACAGACAGCGCTATACCTTGAACATCACCCGACGCGATATGATTCGCCTGGGCTATGCCCCCAGTGTGCGTCTGTTCGAGGCCGCCGCCTGTCGTACGCCCATCATCAGCGATTACTGGGAGGGGTTGGACCAGTTCTTTCAGATCGGCCGGGAGATCCTTATCGCTCAGAGTCGGGCCGACATTTACTATTATCTGCGCGACGTGGCCGAGCCGCAACGGATGGCCCTGGCCGAACGGGCGCGGCAGCGTGTGCTGAACGAACATACCTCGGCCCACCGCGCGGCGCAGCTCGAATCGTACCTGGCCGAACTGCGTCGCATGCCCGCCGGGACGGTGCCCGACGGCGCCGGAGCGCACAGATGAAACGCTCCGGTGTTTGACCCGGTGAAAAGAGGAAGCCGATGATCCCGATCGGTGACCAGAATGTGCGTGGCGCCGCGACCCCCTGGGTCAAGTATGTGCTGATGCTGATCAACGGGCTGGTGTTCCTCTATCAACTCACCCTCAGCCCCCCCGAGTTGAACGCCTTTCTCTTTCGCTGGGGGGCGGTGCCAGCTCAGATCATGCAGGGGCAGGAACTGGTGACGGTGGTCACATCTACCTTTTTGCACGGCGGCTGGTTTCATCTCATCACCAACATGATCTTTCTGTCGGTGTTTGGCGACAATATCGAGGCGGTGTACGGCCACCTGGGATTCCTTATCTTTTACCTGGCCGGTGGTGTGATCGCGACTCTGGCGCACGCCTTTTTCAACATGGGTAGCGAGATCCCCAGCGTAGGCGCCAGCGGCTCTATCGCCGCCATACTGGGCTCGTATATCGTGCTATTCCCGCGGTCGCGGGTAAGGGTGCTTCTAATTCTGGGTATATTCATCACCATCACCCGTGTCACGGCGGTTATCGTGCTGGGGCTGTGGGCGTTGTTGCAGTTTTTCAACGCCTTTGCTCAGTTAACGGCCGAGACGGCTCAGACGGCCGGGGTGGCCTACTGGGCTCATATCGGGGGGTTCGTCTTTGGCCTGGTGGTGGGCCTGCTGTTGCGCGGCCGCGCAGATCGGGTGGAGCTCGAATGGGTCGGCCGTTGAGTTCTTCGCTCACCCCATGCGCCTCGGCGTTGCCAGGACGTATAGGGTGGGCGAGTGGCGCCCTGTGTAGCGCGCCGCCTACAGCAAAGTTGCTGTGAGTGACTGAGAGGAGTCAGAGGATGAGTATTCTGGATAGCATCAAGCAGGATCACGAGCACTATAAGCAAACGTTTCAACAACTGGAACAGCAGTCGGGAAGCATGCAGGAAAAGCAGCAGATGTTCAACGAGCTGAGCGTGGATCTCAACTCTCACATCATCACCGAGGAGAGCATCTTTTACCCCGAGCTTCAGCGCCACGAGGATACGCGGATGATGGCGATGACGGCTCAGGAAGAGCATAACGTCGCCAAGTCGGTATTGCAGGAGCTGAATCAGATGTCACCGGACGATGATCGCTGGAAGGCCAAGTTCAAGGTCTTTACCGATCTGATTCAGCATCACGTTGAGGAAGAAGAGGGCCCGATCTTTAGCGAGGCCAAGAACGTGCTGGGGGACCAAAAGCTGCAGAGCATGCAGAGCGAATGGCAGTCGATGAAGAAGGAATATATGCAGGAGCTGCAGTCGATTCAGGAGCATCAACCTCAGCGCATGTAGGCACCCGATGAGGAGGACGGGGGCGCAATGCAGAGACCATATCGGGCATCGCGCCCCCGTCTGTCACAGGCTGACAGAGAGTGCGATAGCCGGGGTATGTGGCGCTACTTCTGCTTATCGAGGGCCGGGATGTGCGGTAAAAGGGGGGACGGGTAAATATGGCCGAGGACAAGGCACTAGAATACTGGTCGGTGTGGTACTCCAAAGCGGCGGCGACCGGTATGCTGCTGGCCCGGGGACGGTTGGATCACACTGCTGTGCTGCTCGTGCATGCCGTGCCGGAGGTGATGACTGTGGAGGTGCACGACGAGCAGGGACGCCGCCTGGCGTATGGTAAGGATCTGCAACAGACCCTGTCCTCGCCCATATGTCGGCTATCCCGGCAGGGCGAACGGATCGAGCGAGAGGATATCTGGCCTGGAGCGGAGGATATCGGCCAGCTGGTGCTCCTGCCCGGTGGCGAAGTGGGTACGCTCAAAGCGTGGTGGCACGCGGACGACCGTAAAGAATGGCGCTGGCAGGTCGAGTTCTACAATACCCTGCGTTAACCGGTCTGTGGATACGAGCGCGATGGCGCCCGAAAGGAGAGGAACTCCAGGGCCGCCGGGATGCCGTATCTTTTACCCGGCGATAGGGTTCATAGAGGCGGCATCGGCGCAAGGCGAGGGGCTTTCTTTGTGACAGCACGCACAATCTAAAACCGGTTCTTGGACGTTCTGACCAGGTCGGAGTATACTAAGGGACGAGGTGGAGAAAGGTTCTCTGTCTCGCCCGAACATGGTAGCCGTGGCCGGTGCGCATGATGCCCGCCGGCTAATCAGATCCCAGGAGAAAGATGCATGGCACGTGAACAGATAGCCATTGACGGCAACGAAGCCGCAGCGTACGTGGCGCACAAGACCAATGAGGTCATCGCCATCTACCCCATTACACCATCCTCACCCATGGGCGAGCATGCGGACGAATGGAGCGCCTTTGGGCGCAAGAACATCTGGGGCACCGTACCCATGGTGGTCGAGATGCAGTCCGAGGCGGGCGCGGCCGGCGCGGCGCACGGCGCGCTGCAAACCGGTTCGTTGACGACGACTTTTACGGCCAGCCAGGGCCTGTTGCTCATGATCCCCAACATGTTCAAGATTGCCGGGGAATTGACCAGCACCGTGTTCCATATCGCCGCACGCACCGTCGCCACTCACGCTCTCTCGATCTTTGGCGATCATAGCGATGTGATGGCCGCGCGTTCCACAGGCTGGGCCATGCTCTTTTCCAACTCGGTGCAAGAGGTGATGGATCTGGCCCTCATTTCTCAGGCGGCCACGCTGGAGAGCCGGGTGCCCTTTATCCACGCCTTTGACGGATTCCGCACCTCGCACGAGGTCGTCAAGATCGAAAGGCTGTCGGATGAGGATATCCGCGCCATGATCGATGACGAGCTGGTGCGCGCCCACCGGCAGCGGGCTCTGACGCCCGACCGGCCGATGATTCGTGGTACGGCGCAGAATCCGGACGTGTTCTTCCAGGCGCGCGAGGCCTCGAACCCCTACTATGAGGCCACTCCCGAGATCGTACAGCGCGTAATGGATCGCTTTGCGGCTCAGGTGGGGCGGCAGTATCACCTGTTCGACTATGTGGGCGCCCCCGACGCCGAGCGCGTGCTGGTGGCAATGGGCTCGGGCTGTGAGGCGGCCGAAGAGACCGTGAACTATTTGGTCGACCGGGGCGAAAAGGTGGGTCTGATCAAAGTGCGACTCTACCGCCCCTTCTCCATCGAGCATTTCCTGCAGGCTCTGCCCTCTACCGTCCAGGTCATCGCCGCGCTGGATCGTACCAAGGAACCGGGCTCTGCCGGCGAGCCGCTCTATCAAGATGTGGTGTCCGCCATCAGCGAGGGGCTGACGGCCGGTACGCTGCCCTGCGAGGAGACGGTACGCGTGATCGGCGGCCGTTACGGCCTCTCGTCCAAAGAGTTCACCCCGGCGATGGTCAAGGGTGTGCTGGACGAGATGAAGAAAGAACAGCCCAAGAACCACTTCTCTGTCGGCATCATCGACGACGTCAGCGGTAACAGCATCGATTTTGACCCCGATTTCGATGTCGAGCCCGATGACGTGGTGCGTGCCGTGTTCTGGGGGCTGGGCTCTGACGGTACCGTCAGCGCGAACAAGAACTCGATCAAGATCATCGGCGAAGAGACGCCCAACTATGCTCAGGGCTACTTTGTCTATGACTCGAAAAAAGCCGGCGCCTTTACCGTATCGCACCTGCGCTTTGGGCCGCGACCCATTCAGAGCACCTATCAGATTCGTCGGGCCAACTTTGTAGCCGTACACCAGTTCGGCTTCCTGGAGCGCTTTAACATTCTAGAGAGCGCCGCCGAGGGAGCCACGCTGTTGCTTAACGCGCCTTACGATGCCGATGAAGTGTGGGATCGCCTCCCCCGGGTCGTGCAGCAGCAGATCATCGACAAAAAACTCGAGGTCTATAGCATCAATGCGTACGATGTGGCCGCCGAGACGGGAATGGGTAACCGCATCAATACCATCATGCAGACCTGCTTTTTTGCCATCAGCGGCGTGTTGCCACAGGATGAAGCCATCACCCAGATCAAAGAGGCCATCAAAAAGACCTACGGCCGACGGGGTGAGGCGGTCGTCCAGCGCAACTTTGCCGCCGTGGACGCTGCGCTGGAGCACCTGCACGAGATCGAAGTGCCCGCTCAGGCTACCAGTAGCATCGAGATTCCGCCGGCTGTGGCCGATCATGCGCCCGAATTCGTGCGCGAGGTGACGGCGACCATCATGGCCGGTGAGGGAGACAATCTGCCGGTGAGCGCCATGCCGGTGGACGGCACCTTCCCCACTGCGACGACCCGCTGGGAAAAGCGCAATATTGCGCTCGAAGTGCCCGCCTGGGAGCCTGATCTGTGCATCCAGTGCGGTCGCTGCGTGCTGTACTGCCCCCATGCGGTGATCCGCTCCAAGGTGTACGATCCGGCCGCGCTGGAGAATGCTCCGGCCACCTTCAAGTCGACCGATGCCCGCTGGCGCGAGCCGGCTTTGAAGGGTAAAAAGTTCACCGTTCAGGTGGCCATCGAAGACTGCACCGGTTGTGGGGTCTGTGTCCATGTGTGCCCGGCCAGGGACAAGAGCGAGGTGGGACGCAAGGCGATCAATATGACGCCACAGCTCCCGATCCGCGCACAGGAACGAGAGAACTGGGACTTTTTCCTGAATCTGCCCGATACGCCGCGTGACACCGGTCTGCGCTTCAACACCACCCGCAACGTGCAGCTCCTGCGGCCGCTGTTCGAGTTCTCCAGTGCCTGCGCGGGCTGTGGTGAGACGCCCTATCTCAAGCTGATGAGCCAGCTCTTTGGCGATCGATCGGTTATCGCCAACGCCACCGGCTGCAGCAGCATCTATGGCGGTAACCTGCCCACCACGCCGTGGGCGGTCAACGCCGCGGGGCGCGGGCCGGCCTGGAGCAACTCGCTGTTCGAGGATAATGCCGAGTTTGGCCTGGGGATGCGCCTGACGCTGGACAAGCAGGCCGAGTTTGCCCAGGAGTTGCTGACGGCGCTGCGCGATCGCGTGGGCGCCGAGCTGGCCGACGCCATTCTCTCGGTCGACCAGTCGACCCCTGAGGGGATCGACGCGCAGCGCGACCGCGTGGCGGATCTCAAAGCCGTCCTGGAGGGGATGGATGATCCCGCAGCGCGCAACCTGCTGGCCGTGGCCGACGCGCTGGTGAAAAAGAGCGTCTGGATCGTGGGTGGCGACGGCTGGGCGTACGATATCGGCTATGGCGGCCTGGACCATGTGCTGGCCACCGGCCGCAATGTGAACCTGCTGGTGTTGGATACCGAGGTGTACTCGAACACCGGCGGCCAGGCCAGCAAGGCCACCGGCCTGGGCGCAGTGGCCAAGTTCGCCGCGGGCGGCAAGCCCACGCCCAAGAAGGACCTGGGCATGATGGCCATGACCTACGGTTACGTCTATGTGGCTCAGGTGGCCATGGGCGCCAACGATATGCACACCATCCGCGCCTTCCAGGAGGCCGAATCGTATGATGGGCCGTCCATCATCATCGCGTACAGCACTTGCATCGCCCATGGGACTAATATGACCACCGGGATGGATCAGCAAAAGCTGGCGGTGGATTCTGGCCACTGGATACTGTACCGGTACGATCCGCGGCTGCGTGATGAGGGCAAGAACCCGCTTCAGCTCGATTCGCGCAAGCCGAGCGTGCCGTTGAAGGACTATCTCTACAACGAGAACCGCTACCGTATGTTGGTACAGAGCGATCCGCAAGCGGCCGAGCGGTTGCTGGCGCTGGCCCAGCAGACCGTGGAGGAGCGCTGGAGAAAGTATGAGCACCTCTCGCGCCTGAGCTACGAGGCGGCGCAGGAGGAGAATGCCTGATCTGGTTGGGGGGCTGCTCTGGCAACGGAGCAGCCCCCTGCTCTTTTCGCCGAGTAGGAGGGAAACATGGACCTGACGACCCAATATCTCGGTATGACGCTCAAGAACCCGCTGGTCCCCTCGGCCTCGCCCCTTTCTCGCAGTCTGGATCTCGTTCGGCGCATGGAGGATGCGGGGGCTTCGGCCGTGGTGATGTACTCGCTGTTTGAAGAGCAGGTGATCCTGGAGAGTTATCAACTCGATCACTATCTGGATTATTTCACCGAGGCGTTTGCCGAAGCGCTGACCTGGTATCCGGCGCAACGGGAATATCACATCGGGCCGGATGAGCACCTGGAACACATTCGCCGGATCAAGGAAGCGGTGGATATCCCCATCATCGGCAGCCTCAACGGCATCTCGACGGGCGGCTGGATCGAT
>JBMNOI010000008.1:0-42500 GCA_050942995.1 Anaerolineae bacterium | reverse complement strand
GAGGGCGGCCCGCGAGGGCGGCCTGACCGCGTGCCTTTTGGAGAATGAGCCAGCGAGTTACTCTTTGTGGCGAGGTTAAGGGGGCGGACACCCGGAGCCGAAGCGAAAGCGAGTCTGAAGAGGGCGTGGCCGCGAGGAGCGGTTCCAGTCGCAAGGAGTAGACCCGAAACCGGGTGAGCTACCCATGGCCAGGATGAAGCGAGGGTAAGACCTCGTGGAGGGCCGAACGCTTCACTGTTGCAAAAGTGAGCGATGAGCTGTGGGTAGGGGTGAAATGCCAAACGAACCCGGAGATAGCTGGTTCTCCCCGAAATAGCTCTAGGGCTAGCGTCGGGTGGTGAATCGTGGAGGTAGAGCACTGACTTGGCTAGGGGGCATATCGCTTACCGAACCATATCAAACTCCGAATGCCACGATTTAGGAGCCCGGCAGTCGGACAGTGGGGGATGAGCTTCACTGTCGAGAGGGAAACAGCCCAGACCGCCGGCTAAGGTCCCCAAGTTCGAGCTGAGTGGGAAAGGAAGTGGAGTTACTGAGACAGCCAGGAGGTTGGCTTAGAAGCAGCCACCCTTTAAAGAGTGCGTAATAGCTCACTGGTTTAGTGATTCTGCGCCGATAATATAACGGGGCTAAGCTCGACACCGAAGCCGCGGGCCGCGATCGGGAGATCGGGGCAGTAGGGGAGCGTTCTGAGGGCGTCGAAGCCGGGTTGTGAGGCCGGGTGGAGCGCTCAGAAGTGAGAATGCTGGCATGAGTAGCGAGAAACATGTGGGAAACATGTTCGCCGTAAGTCCAAGGTTTCCGACGGAAGGTTAATCCGCGTCGGGTCAGTCGGTCCTAAGCCGAGGGCGAAGGCCGTAGGCGATGGATAACGGGTTAATATTCCCGTACCACGCCGGGACGCTTGAGCGAAGGGGGGACGCAGGAGGGTAGGCCAGCCCGTGATTGGATTCGGGTGCCAAGCCTGTAGGGCGATGAGGGGGGCCGGAAAATCCGTTCCCGGAGCCTGAGGGGTGATGGCGGGGCCCATGAGCCCGGAAGTGGTTGAGCCCATACTGCCGAGAAAAGCCTCTAGCGAGTTCCGCGTGACCGTACCGCAAACCGACACTGGTGGACGGGTAGAGCATACCGAGGCGATCGGGAGAACCCTCGTTAAGGAACTAGGCAAAATGACTCCGTAACTTTGGGAGAAGGAGGGCCTCTGGGCGTGAAGGAGCGAGCCTCCGGAGCGCGTGGGGGCCGCAGAGAAACGGCCCTACCGACTGTTTAACAAAAACACAGGTCTCTGCGAAAGCGAAAGCTGAAGTATAGGGGCTGACACCTGCCCAGTGCCGGAAGGTTAAAGGGAGGGGTTAGGGCAACCGACGCTCCGAACTGAAGCCCCGGTGAACGGCGGCCGTAACTATAACGGTCCTAAGGTAGCGAAATTCCTTGTCGGGTAAGTTCCGACCCGCACGAATGGTGTAACGAGTGGGGCGCTGTCTCAACGAGGGACCCGGCGAAATTGAAATAGGCGTGAAGATGCGTCTTACCCGCAGCAGGACAAAAAGACCCCGTGGAGCTTTACTGCAGCTTGATATTGCGTTAGGGCTCGGTTTGTGTAGGATAGGTGGGAGACTGAGAAGCTGGGGCGCCAGCCTCGGTGGAGTCGTCGTTGAAATACCACCCTGATCGAGTTTTGGCCCTAACCACCCGCCGTGATCCGGGGGTGGGACAGTGTCAGGTGGGCAGTTTGACTGGGGCGGTCGCCTCCCAAAAGGTAACGGAGGCGCCCAAAGGTTCCCTCAGGCTGAATGGAAACCAGCCGGAGAGTGTAAAGGCACAAGGGAGCTTGACTGCGAGACCCACGAGTCGAGCAGGGACGAAAGTCGGGCTTAGTGATCCTACGACGCCGTGTGGAAGGGTCGTGGCTTAACGGACAAAAGCTACCCCGGGGATAACAGGCTGGTCTTGCCCAAGAGTTCACATCGACGGCAAGGTTCGGCACCTCGATGTCGGCTCGTCGCATCCTGGGGGTGGAGCCACTCCCAAGGGTTGGGCTGTTCGCCCATTAAAGCGGTACGCGAGCTGGGTTCAGAACGTCGTGAGACAGTTCGGTCTCTATCCGCTGCGGGCGCAGGTGACTTGAGAGGATCTGTCCCTAGTACGAGAGGACCGGGATGGACAAACCGCTGGTGTGCCAGTTGTACCGCCAGGTGCATTGCTGGGTAGCCACGTTTGGCAGGGATAACCGCTGAAAGCATCTAAGTGGGAAACCCGCCTCGAGATGAGGTCACCCGCTAGGTAACTAGGTAAGACCCCTGGAAGACGACCAGGTGGATAGGCGGCATGTGGACGGGCAGCAATGTTCGCAGCAAAGCCGTACTAATGGTCGAGGGCTTAATCGAGTGGGACGAATTGTGGGGCGCAGCATTCTGTTCAGTTTTTAGGGTGCCGAGAGGCGCCATCTGAGGGTAATGAGGGACGACAGGTTTTTCTGGTGATCGTGGCGGGGAGGGCACACCCGGGCCCATGCCGAACCCGGCCGTTAAGCTCCCCAGCGCCGATGGTACTGCCCCGGAGACGGGGTGGGAGAGTAGGTCATCGCCAGGGAAACCTGTTTCCTTTCCCCCCCGGGCGCGTTTTTGCGTTCGTCACCCATCCCGCTATAATCTACATATCATGATCGCGCCGCTCGAAATTGTCGATGCGGCGTTTTTTGTCAATAGGGCAATTCGAACGGTACGTGTACGTACAGACGCCCGCGCCTGACTCGGGTGGACCTTGTCTGCGGAGAATCTGTCAGCGCAATATGTCGGAGACAAAGTTGACACTCGGTGAAAAGACGCCAGAAGAAGAGATTCTGCGGGTGGATACGGACTATGTGGATCCGTTCACCCGGCGGATCTATGAGCAGGCCGGAGCCATCACCTTTATCGGAAATCTGGCATTGCTGGGTGCCAAAGGCGTGGTCGCTTACGCTTCGGGCAGCTCGGCCATTTATGCAGACGCGGCCAACTCGGCTTCGGATGTCGCCTACAGTATATTGATGATCATCGGCCTGTGGGTGGCGTTGCGTCCGCCCGATGAGAGCCACCCCCACGGGCACCGCCGGTTCGAGCCGCTGGTCAGCGTGCTCATCGGCCTGATGATGGCGCTGGCGGGCGTACAGGCGGCACGCACGGGTTTTTTCGCCTGGCGAGAGGGGCCAGAGCCCATCACATCTACGTGGGCGTACCTGATCCCCGTCATCACCGTCATCATCAAGGGGGGGATGTACCTGAGGGTGCGCCACATCGCCGAGAGCGTCGATAGTACCGCCCTGGCGGCATCGGCCCGCGATAACCTCAGCGATGTCGTCGCCTCGGGCATGGCCCTGGTGGGTGTGGTGGGCAGCCGGCTGCTTTTTGCCGAGGCCGACCCGCTGGCGGCCTTTGCCGTATCCCTGTGGATCTTGAGAGCGGCGTGGGATGTGCTCCATCTGGCCGTGCGGCAGTTGACCGGCGGAGCGGCGCCCCCCGAGTTGACTCAGGCGGTGATCGATGCCGTGCGCTCCGTCCCCGATATCGACGACGTGCATCAGGTCATCATCGAGTATGTGGGACCTCAGGTGCGCGCCGATATCCATATCAACATGAGTGGTGACGCAAGCCTGGATGAGACACATCGGGTGAGCGATGAGGTGCGCGCGGCGGTAGAGGCCTTGCGAGAGGTCGATCATGCGTTCGTCCATGTCGAGCCCTCGAGCCTCGATGATGAGGATAGCCGGGTCGAAATCGAATGATATCGGGATCGGGTTCACCCACCCTGCAGGCGTATGCGGTATGGGGGTAACGTGATCTGTCCTTCGGGTGGGGTCGGGGTGGCCCGGGGGATGCCGATGCCGATGTCATGGTCATAGGGCCATCTACTCGGCGCGGGCGAGAGGCCCGGTAGATGGAGAACGAACAGCTCGTCTCTCGCGCAGCCTTTCCGTGACCATCTGTTTACCCTCGCCGCCCGGGACACGCATGCAGGCACGCGCGTGTCCCGCATCTTGCCCCGCATCTCCCGGGAGATCCCGGATCGGGCGGGTGCACACTCTGCTTTTTGTCCGGTGGTCGGAGAGAGACCGGAGACGCTTCACTTATGCAACGACGTCGTATAATCAACATGCTTCTTATTCTGTTGGGCACCTCGGTTCTGGTGGCGTTAATGGGTGTCGCCGCTTATAGGATCGTATGGCCGCAACGAGAACGTCTGGCTCAGGCGGTCGTGGGGCGGTTGCGGCCGCAACCCTCGGCAACTCCCGACCCCACGATGTTAACCCCCGATGCCCCTGATACGTCCTCTGCAGGCGCCCACCTGACGCCGACGCCAGAGCCGACAGAAGAGCGCATCGCATTGCCGCTGGTGGGCAGGCCTCCCACGGCCACACCATCGCCCGAGGCTACGAGGACGCCGACCCCTACGCCCAGGCCCACACGAACTCCTACCCCCACGCCTACACCGACGCTGCCCTGGCCCGATGCGTTGACCGAGCCGGGACCCAGCAAGCTGGGGTTGCACGTACAGTGGAACAACTCGCCCGAGATCATGGAATATGTGCGGCGCATGCGTCCGGCAGTGATCAAGGTGGTGAGCGATTTCGGCTTTCTGGCGGAGGTCAAGCAGGTATCGCCCAACACCGTCATTGTGGCGAGGATGGAAGAGGATTCGCAGCCGATGGAGGGGGACCCGATCCAGGCGGCGAGGCACTTTGTGGCGACGCATCTGGACGAATATCTCCGGCATCCGGCGGTGGATTACTGGGAGGGGTATAACGAGCCAGGCGTACACGGGAACATGGAATGGTACGCCGCATTCGAGGCGGAGCGGGTGCGTGTGATGGCGCAACATGGGCTGCGCACCGCTATCGGTGGGTTTTCCACCGGCGTGCCTGAATGGGAGGATTTGGTCGCTTTTCTGCCGGCCATTCGGGTGGCCAAAGATCATGGTGGCATCCTCACCCTGCATGAATATGACGCGCCGACGATGGATCGCTCGGTGGGCATGGGCCTGCCCGATCGGCCGGGACAGCCTCACCGCGGAGTGTTGACGCTGCGCTATCGCTGGTGGTATGAGGAGTTGCTCAAGCCACAGGGGCTGGCGATTCCGCTGGTGATCTCTGAGGCGGGCGTGGACGGGCTGGTGTCCAACCGGCCGGGGCCTGCGGATGGGCGCGGCTGGCTCGATTTCTGTGACTACTGGGCCGAGCAGGGTTTGGGGCGTGATGGCATACGCATCTATCTGAACCAGCTGGCCTGGTACGATGCCGAGCTGCAGAAGGATGACTATGTCCTGGGGTGCGCGGTGTTCACCGCCGGTCCCATGAACCACCATTGGGTAAGCTATGATATTACGCCCATCCTGAGGCATATCGCCACCTACATCATCGTGCCCGGCAGCCGTTCGGCGGCGCAGCCTTAGCGCCCGAGGCTGTTCCGACGAGCCGGCCTTCTCTCATACGATCGCGTCAAGGTTGGTGAGAGCCCGGAAGGGGATGTCCGCGCAGGGCATCCCCTTCCGACATGATCATCTCCTCGCTCCTGGATATTCTCCTGCTACAGGCCGGTGACATTCTGAATATATTCGATTATAATTCATATGTATTCGCCAGTATCGAGCCATGGCCGTGGAATGCTGTGGTCGACTGTCAGAATGACAGGTAGGAGGATGATATGGGGCTGATCGCCTGGATAGTCTTTGGGGCGCTCGCCGGATGGGTTGCGAGCCTGATCGCCGGCACGAATCGACAGCAGGGCTGCCTGCTGAACATCGTCGTCGGCATTGTGGGCGCGTTCATCGGCGGCTTTTTGATGGGGCAACTTCGAGGCGAGCCGATGAATTTCGGCTTTAATCTGAGCAGCTTTATCGTGGCCGTGCTGGGCGCGGTGATTTTGCTTTTGATCGTGAACTTGTTGCGTCGCGGCAGATAGCGCGGTGCGGGCCGACTATCTCTTTACAGCCACTTGACAATCCCTCGCTTTTCTGTTATAGTAGCTACACTATCTGGCAAAGGCGCCTTCAGAGGCGCCTTTTTCTGTTCTATGCCAGAGTCAAAGGTTATTTAGGGATGAGCATACTATCGTACGGGGTCGTGAACCCAGAAGATAGGAGGCCCGGCGGAGTCTAAGGAGGCAACCGCCGGTGTCACTGTTTGTCCTTTGTCGAGGGAGACGGACCAGTACTCCTGGTGGGGGGCTGGTCTTTTTTGTTACTCATGTTTTGAGATCTGTTCTCTATCTCCAACCAAAGAGGAGGCGCCATGCTCGAATTCAGCAAGCGAACCAACACTCTGGAGCAGACTGAATACAAGTACAGCCTTCAGGATGTGGAGGAGCCCAACCTCTATCGCCTGCTTTACAACTTTGGCGAGGTACCCAAGATCCCCTTCAATCATCGGCATGTGCCGATGAATGTTCCTGACGAGATATGGATTACCGACACGACCTTCCGCGATGGGCAGCAGGCTCGCACACCCTACACCGTCGAGCAGATTGTCCAGTTGTTCAAGTTTCTGCATGAACTGGGCGGACCTAAAGGGATCATTCGGCAGTGCGAGTTTTTCCTGTATAGCGAGAAGGATCGCAAAGCCGTCGATGCCTGCCGCAATCTGGGCTATGAATTTCCCGAGATCACCGGCTGGATTCGGGCACGGCGCGAGGATTTCCAGCTGGTAAAAGAGATGGGAATCGAAGAGACGGGGATTCTCGCCAGTTGCTCCGACTATCACATCTTTAAGAAACTCAAGATGACCCGCCGGCAGGCGATGGAGCAGTTCCTGTCCGTGGTAAAGGATGCGCTGGAGGTGGGCGTCAAGCCTCGGGTGCACCTGGAGGATATCACCCGCGCCGACTTTTATGGCTTTGTGCTGCCGTTTGTCGATGCGTTGAGCCAGCTCTCGCAGGAGAGCGGGATTCCTATCAAGATTCGCGCCTGCGATACCATGGGGCTGGGCGTTACCTATCCCGGCGTGGCGTTGCCGCGCAGCGTTCAGGGCATTGCCTATGGCCTGTGGCACTATGGTGGGCGTCCTCATGAGCTGCTCGAATGGCACGGCCATAACGACTTTTATCGCGCGGTGCAGGCGGCCGGTACGGCATGGCTCTATGGCATCTCGGCCGTGAACTGCACTCTGCTGGGGTTTGGCGAACGCACAGGGAACACGCCGCTGGAGGCGATGGTCTTTGAATATATCGGCCTGCGCGGTACGACCGACGGCATGGAGACCACGGTGATCAGCGAGATCGCCGACTATTATCGTACCGAGATCGGCTATGATATTCCGCCGATGACTCCGTTTGTGGGCGATAGCTTTAACACGACGCGGGCCGGTATTCACGCCGACGGTCTGCTGAAGGATGAAGAGATCTATGCGGCCTTTGATACCGGCAAGATCCTGAATCGTCCGGCGCGGGTGCTCATCAACCAGACGTCGGGCGCGGCCGGATTGCTGCACTGGATTCGTGGCCACTATGCCGGAGTGAACGGGTTAGACAAGCGCGATCCGCGCCTGACGCCGATCTTGGATTGGATTCAGCAAGAGTACGAGGCCGGGCGTGTGACCGATATCGGCGATAAAGAGCTGGATCGCAAGATCGCCGATCTGGTGCCGGATCTGCATGCCGAGTTGACGCGGGCACAAGAGTAGGCTTTTACGAGATACCTCTGGTTCTGGCAGGGTGGGGACGAGTCCCCACCCTGTTTTTATGCCCAAAGGCGGATGCGCAGATGACGCGCTCCGGGATGGCCCTATCCTTCCATCACCGCCTCGTGCATTGCGATGATATTCTCCAGCGGCACATCCGGATTGATGGTGTTGGAGGTAAAGATCACCAGGTGAGCATTGCCCCGGCAGATCTCGATGGCGCGGTGCACGCGATCTCGCACCTGAGCGGGGGTATAGACGGGTAGCTCGGTGGTGACGGCCAGTGGCCCCAGGATAACCAGTGGTTCTCCGTCGCGGGTTCGTTTGCCGGATATATATTCCAGCGTCATGCCGCATTCGGGTTGAAATCCCTGAAAGCCCTGTACGCCGCAGTCGATGAGCATGTCGACGATCGGGCGAACGTCACCGTCCGAATGCCACACCGGCCGGCAGCCTGCCTCCAGCAGCGGCTCCAGCGCATGGCGCAGGTGCGGCGCATAGTGCTGCTCCATAAAGGCGGGGGAGACCATGGGGCCACGCTGGGTGCAGATATCCTCGCCCAGGAGGACGGCGTGAGGGTACAACCCTTCGCGCACGGCGCGGCCCACCAGCCGACCGATGCAATGTCCGCGGGCGCCGCCTACCTCCATCAACTTGCGGGCATGATCGGGGTATCCGCCGACGATGAGGAAGAAATTCTCATAGCCGAAATCGCCATACCAGGTGATGCGCGCCCCCGCCGACCACTGGGCCGGCATCCAGACCATCTTTTTGCATAGGGCCTGGTGAATGAGCAGATTTTCGCGAAAGGCGGCGTATTCGGCCTCGAAATCGAAAGCGGCATAAACCTCATCCGCCGAAGGAAGGGCCTCGATCTGCGACAGGGCCTCCTCAAGCGACAGGTCGGGGCGGGCATGTAGATACGAGTCGGCATCCACACAACGAAAGTCGGTCTGCCCCACGGGCACGAAAATGTCGATCAGTCCGTCCGACCCCAGCGCGCGGTAGGCACGAATCGAGATGCCCCGGGGATCGTTCCAGTACTCCTGAAGCGTCACTCCCGCCAGGGCGGCGATATGCTCCGGGCAGGCGATCCATCCGCCGAGGATGGGCGTGCGATCGGGCTCTTGCAGGGTAAAGACGGCCTCCAGCCGCTCGCGAGATGACATGGTCGATGGTGGGAGTAAATCGGTCACGGCTCCTCCTGGGGGTTCTGTGCTTCAGGCCGTGTTCAGAGACGGGCCGTCGACATATCGTTCAGGCTCATCGGGTATGCCCGCAGCGCAGGCCGCTCCCGCTGACGAGCCGGTGGATGTCGATGTCGCGCCGGACCTCGTCGTCCGGCGCGACACTGCCCACCGGTCGTGCGGTGCCATGGGGATGCAACAGGTCCATCAGCCCGAGCCGGCGCCTCGACCTGCAAGAGGTTACCCGAACAATCATGGGCGGCCGTCATTTGCCCGTGGCGCCCACACCGGGCAGTTCCCCACGAGCCACGCTATCTGCCAGGGCAATGGCCCCCAGCACACCGGAACGGTTGCCCAGGCCGGGTGCAACGATATACTCATCCATGCCCTCGTTGACGGCCGGCGCCTGGAGATACCCGTTCAGCAGCTCCTGAACCTTTTTGCGCACCATAGGGTAGAGGAACTCGCGCTCCATCACGCCGCCGCCCACGATGATCCGCTGAGGCGACATGGTGAGGATAAAGTTTACCAATCCCAGAGCCAGATAGTGCGCTTCCATCTCCCAGGCGGGATGATCGTCGGCGATATCGTCACCGCGTATTCCCCATCGGCCCGCAAGCGCCGGCCCGGCGGCCAGACCCTCCAGACAATCGCCATGGTAGGAGCAAAAGCCGGGGTAAGGGTCGGCCTCCCAGTCGTGAGGGATGCGCACGTGGCCCATTTCCGGGTGCATGAGGCCGTGTATCAGCCGTCCGTTCACCATACCCCCGCCTCCGATGCCGGTGCCGACGGTGAGGTAGATAAAGGTATCCAGCCCCTGCGCGGCGCCCCAGCGGTGTTCTCCCAGTGCGGCGACGTTGACATCGGTATCAAAGCCCACCGGAACCCCCAGTGCGCGGTGGATGGCGCCGGCAAAATCGGTGTGGGCCCATCCCGGCTTGGGGGTGGTGGTCACATAGCCAAAATGGGCCGAACGTGGATCCGGGTCGATGGGACCAAATGATGCGATGCCGATGGCGGCCAGCGGCTCGCTTCGGGCCTGTTCTTTGAAAAAGGCGATGGCCTGCGGAATGCTCTCCGCGGGGACTGCCGTGGGGAAGCGTATCTCGGCGCGCACATCGTCGGGGCCGGTTCCCACCGCGCATACGAATTTCGTTCCGCCGGCTTCGATTCCTCCGTACAGTGGCATATTGTATAGACCCTTTCATGATGATCGAGAATTCATCCCTCGGAAGGGATGGTCCTTTGATGTGGGTGGACGGCGCTCTGCGTTCTGCGATCGTCGGATTTAGGACGAATCCCAGGGTTGCTCGGCGTGGTGGCGGGTGATGATGCCTTGTGTGGCATCTACGTGCAGCTCTTCTCCGGTGCGAATTCGGCGGGTGACGCCATCTACGCCGAATATGGTCGGCACGCCATATTCACGGGCCAGCACGCTGGCGTGATCCAGCAGGCCCCCTTTCTCGGCCACAACCGCTGACACCATGCTGAACAATGGGCTCAGCTCAAAGAGCAACTCGCGGCATACCAGCACTTCGCCGGGCATGATGTTGGTCGCTTCGCCCAGCGAGTTGATCACGTGGGCATGCCCCCAAGCCCGGCCGGGCGAGATGGGACGCCCACGCATGACGTCCTCTTCGGAGATGATCCGGTGCGCGTCCTCTTCTTGCACTTCGGCGACCTCTTCGATGATCTCTGGCGGGGAATAGCGCCACCATCGACGCTGCAGGTCGCGCCGTTGATGCAAGAGGCGCGCGATGGCATCGTGATCGGAAGGGTTCTCCAGCCAGTCGATGATCTCGCGGTAGCCGAGCAAAAAGGCGTCGTCGGGCTTTTCGGCAAGGTCGGCATCATATAGCCGGCGTCCCACCTGCATGACGATATCGTGCTCCAGCAGGCGGCACAATAGCAGGGGCTCTTGCCGATCCACCCGCAACGGGGCGTACCGCCGGGCAAGGCGCAATACGAGGCGATAGATCGGGCGGCGGAAGCGACTCAGTCGCTCAAGGACGCGCCGCTCCAGCGCCATGCGCTCCTTGATGCGGGCCGTATTGAGCTCGCTTAGCGGCGGACTATTATCCCGGGCGTGGGCATCCCATTCGGCATGGGCCTCGGACTCGTCGACCTGTGTGTCTGCGATATCGTGCCACTCGGCCAGCGGCCGCCCTTGTAGATAGAGATGGCGGTGCCGGGCTATGAACTCTCGAAAGGCTCTCTGGCTCTGTTCGGCATCGTCTCTATGCGCTCGGGCCAGGCTATCCAAAAGCTCCAGGGCGCGGCTGCGTTGATCGCTGGCGGCCCAGAGCAGATCATCGCACGAGGGGCGGTCGCCCACCCATTCGCGATGGATTAGATTGAGGATGTCGCGCAGCGCCTGCGGGCTGTTCCCCAGGCGTCCACACTGCGCCCAAAATGCCTCATCGATGGCGATTACCTCGTGCAGGCCGTCGGCCAGATCTTTGTTGCTTAACGAGGACAGGTCGATGGCGGCCAGGGCCTCCAGACGAGGGCGATACTCGCGCCATATCGCGCGAAACTCGCGATCGAGCGAGCGGGCGGCGCGTAACCGGCTAAAGCTGCGAATCGCCCGCCGTGGCAAGCTGATCTCATCATCTGATGTGGATGTGGGATAGCGTCGCCAGCGGGTATAGAGATAACCCGATAGATAATACTCCTCACGTCCCGAGAACGACTCGAATAGCGGGCTGGTGTGCCGGAAATAGGTGGCATTCAGCCCGGGGCTGCGGCTACGATGATACCACGAAAAAGGGCGCAATGCGCGGAGAGATTGGTCGTGCGGGCGGACGAGTTCCAGCGGGCCTCGCCCTCCGGCGATCTGAATGCCTTCGTCGGGCACGTAAGGCGGCGCGACGGCTACAGGGCGTACGCGAAGGAGAAACAGTTCGCCGTCGGCCTGCGCCCATTCGATGGCCTGATAGGTCAACCAGTGCTCGTCGAGCTGCAAGCCCAGATTACGCAGACGCCCCCATGTTTCTTGCTCCCCGGCCTGTCGCTCGTAGGGAGACAATTCATAGAGCCCCGCATGCGGGCCAGAGGCGATCTCGAGCACAAAGATGTCGGCGTTGCCGGTGATGGGATCTACGGTGAAAAGGACGCCCTGCTCATCGGGAGATATCATGGGCTGCATGATGACGGCCATGGATGAGCTGAGCAGATCGACGTTAAAGTGCTGAGCATAGGCCAGCGCTTTGGCGCTGAACAGCGACTTCCAGCACCCGACAACGGCATCGATGGCGGTACGCTCGTCACTTACGTCCAGAAAGGTGGCATGCTGACCCACAAAACTCTGTTGAGGGCTATCTTCGCTGGTGGCCGATGAGCGCACCGCCACCGGCACGCCGTTGAATGATCGAAACGCTTCCACGATAGCGGCCGAGACCTCATCGGGCATGCGACGCACGTCAAAGGCGGCATGAATGGCCCACTCAACCGCCTGGAAATGAGTGATCGCCGTAGGCTGCATGGTGCTGAGGATCGATGTGATCTCTCCCTGGAGCCCGCCCTGTTTCATGAATCGATGATACAGGTCGGTGCCCAGCACAACGCCGGGGAGCACCGGGCAGCCCAGGCGCATGGCTTCGCCCAGGCGGGCGGCTTTGCCTCCGCAGTGGAGTATATCCTGAAACGATATCTCGCTCAGTGGGCGGTATGCGAGCATGCTCTATTTCTCCGGTCAGCCGAACAGAACGTACTGTCTCAGAAATCGGAGGACGGCCTCATAAAAGGTGGCGATGGTCTCTGACTTGCGCCAGCCGTGCCCCTCACCGGGGTACAGGTGATATTCGTGGGGCACGCCGCTCCGGCGCAACATCTGTACGATGGTCTCTGCCTGTTCGACGGGCACCACACGATCGTCCTCGCCCTGAAAGATGGCGAGGGGATCGGCGATGCGGTCGGCGTTAAAGATGGGCGAACGCTCACGATAGCGCTGGACCGTCTCGGGCAGGGGGCCGATCATACTGTCCAGATAGTGTTGTTCGAACTTGTGCGTATCGGCGGCCAGAGCGAATAGATTGGTGATGCCATAGAGGCATAGTCCGGCTTTGAAGGTGCCGGGATAGCGAATGAGGGCCTGAAGCACCGTGTATCCGCCGGCGCTGCTGCCCATGATGACCATCTTGTTCGGCGCGACCAGTCCCTGTCCGGCCAGATGTCGGGCGCCGCTCACGGCATCATCGGCGTCATAGATACCCCACTGCCCCCGGAGCTTGTTGCGATACCCTCGTCCATAACCGGCGCTGCCCCGATAGTTGACCTCCAGCACGGCGTAACCACGGGTCGTAAAGAACTGGACATTGGGCGCATAGCGCGCCGTCGATTGACCGGTGGGGCCTCCATGGACGAGAACGATCAGCGGGGGCAATCCCGGCGAGCGATGATGACCCCCGGGCCGGTAGAACAGGCCGTGTACGGTATCCCCCTCTTTGGATGTCCACGAGATGGGCTCGGGGCTGCTCAACAGATCGGCGGGCACCGTCTCGCCCTCGCTTCGGGCGACGATGCGGGTTTCATCGGTATGTGGCGACCACACGATGATGCGCGTCGGCGTGGTCGGCGATGATACGATGACGGCCAGATCTCCGCGAGGTGAGACGGCGGGCTGCGATATATCGGTGTATTCGGCCAGTGCGGCGACCGGCTCGACCCGGCCGGTGCTCACATCCACCTGCCACAGGCTCATAAAGCCGGCATCGTTTCGCCGGAAATAGACGGTCGATCCGTCGGCGCTCCAGGCGTAGGTGCGCATGCCCTGTGCCCAGGCCGGCGTACCCAGGTCGCAGTCAGTCGCCACCAGCGGCCGGTGCTGGCGCTGGATGAGGTCATAGAGATAGAGGCTATCCCATCCGGCCTCGTCCGATATATAGGATAGATACCGGCCGTCGGGCGAAAAGGCCGGCTGAAAGATGGCCGTATCTGCGCCACCGGCGATGGGCGTCTCTTCGAGCACAACGGGCATGTCGTGGCCGCCGCGCCCCAGTGTGGCCAGGGTCAGGCGAGTGCCGTCCCACGGCATCTGCGGGTGACGCCACGAAATCCAGGCGATCCGATCTCCTTCGGGATGCCAGACCGGCTGCATATAAAAGTCTTCGCCTGTGGCGAGCCTTTGTGGCCACCACGTGCCCGAGGCATCGGCGACGGCCAGTGAATCGAGCCCCTCGTACGAGTGCGCGTAAAGCACCCGGCGCCCATCAGGCGAGACGGCGGGAGAGGCCGCATCACCAAATGCAGGCGTGATGGGGCGAGGGGCGCCCTGTCGCAGCGATTGAGCGTAGAGCCTTCCTCCGGCGACATAAAAGGCCTGTCCGTGAGATGCAGTCATGTCACCACCGCCATAGCCCACGCCTGCCCGAACCGAGATCTCGCCGGTCAGATCACGGGGCGCATTACCATTCGAGGCAGAATACATCAGCACGCCGCGGCCCGAGCGCCCTTCGAGCCACACGAGCCCGTCGCCCGTCGTATCCCAGGCCAGATCGCGGAGGCGAACCGCGAGAGATAATCTGGCGGGTGTGATGGGACTGGGCCAGAGACCGTAGGGGACTTGCGGACTGGGCATCATAAACGCTCCTCAACGATAGGCTGAACGTCCAATACGCTCACAGGATACACGAACAAGGGGGGTCTATCAAGTGCCGTCCCGGTATCACCTGTTCCGCCTTCCGAAGGACGCTGCCCCGAGCGGGCGGCTCGCGGGGAAAGCGCGCAATTGGCAATCACCACCTTCGGAAGGTGATTATTGGGAGACTCGGGTATGGCACGAACGCAGGGTTTTGCTGCATAAATAATTCATATCTGTCGATAAAAGATGCAGGCAGGGGTTGTTTACGGATAATTTTGTGTGATGCAGGCACATCAGGTGTAGTTGCTGTACCTTGTATACGGGAACGGTCTCTGCACGGAAAGGTTTCCCTTTTACTGCATGTTGGGTAAAATTTGTCATGACTTGGCAAGATCCTCTATTTATAGTATAAAGGAGCTTGCAGGGATGCAATGGAACCTTTATGTGAGACAGGCTGTTTTGGGTTTGATAGTCATCCTTGCTACCGGCGCTATGATCTGCTGCGACTTTGCCCTGCCGGATATGATCGTGCGCGGCCCCTCTGAACAGGTAACCCCGGACGGTATGCGCAGGGCGGTGACCATCGAGGAACAACCGACTCTGACGCCGAACGCATCGGTTGTAGAATCGACTGAAGCGGCAGGTTGCCCATTCGAAGCGCTATACGACCAGCTCAATCCCTCTGTCGTAAATGTGCTGGTCATTAACAAAGTCAGAACCGAACCCCACTCAGATACCCCCGGCTTTCGATTTTTTGGCCCACAAAATCAGGAACAGCTCTTGATTCAGGGGATGGGGTCGGGCTTTATCTACGATGACAAGGGACACATTATCACCAACAATCACGTCGTATCCGGCGCCGATCATGTGCAGGTGACGTTCTGGGATGATGTGGTCTTTGCCGCCTCGGTTGTGGGGGTGGACCCGGATACGGATCTGGCCGTGCTGCGGGTATATGCCCCGAAGGAGCGGCTGCGTCCGTTGCCCATTGCCGACTCGGACACGTTGCGCGTCGGCCAGCAGGTGGTGGCAATCGGGAACGCCTTTGGCCTGCAAGGGACGATGACGACGGGGATCATCAGTGCATTGGGGCGCTTTTTGCCCACAGCGGGGGGGACCGAAACCGGGCACTATGTGATTCCCGATGTCATCCAGACCGATGCGGCGATCAATCCGGGGAACTCGGGGGGGCCGCTTCTGGACCTGCAGGGGCGGGTGGTCGGCGTCAATGCCGCCATCGAATCACCGGTGAGGGGCTTTGCCGGCGTGGGCTTTGCCATTCCGGCCAACATTGTGAAAAAGGTGGTCCCGGCGCTGATTCAGCATGGCCACTATGAGCACCCCTGGTTGGGTGTTACGACGCTGGATCTGGCGGCTCCCCTGGCTGAGGCCATGGACCTTGCCAGCGATCAGCGCGGGCTGCTGGTGGTCGATGTCGAGGCCGAGGGACCGGCCAGTTTGGCGGGCCTGCGGCCGAGCCGGAAGAGTGTGCAGATCGATGGCGAGCGGGTCTCTGTGGGGGGCGATGTCGTTCTGGCCATTGACGGCCACCCTATGAAGACCTTTGATGATCTGGTGGCCTATCTGCTTCGACATGGCCAGGTGGGACAGGAAGTGCAACTGAGTGTGCTGCGAGATGGCGAATTGATCGAAGTGACGTTGACACTGGCTCCTCGACCGCGCTCAACCCCCTGATGCCCCTGAATTGCCGCGTAATCAAAAGCGCCCCATTCACACGATCCGGCCTATGGCACGCCTGCCGTGGTGGTGATTCCTGTGGATGGTGACGATCACAGTCAGGAGCATTCGGTCAGGTCGAACAGGGACGGATGTCGCGGACGAGCGCATTCTACAGGATGAAGGCAGTCCGGGTCAGAGCCAGCGTATTACCGGCATTATACTGTTTGGACAGCCCAGGCATGCTACGACCGACAGAGACATCTATCGGCATGAAATGTAACCTGGACATACGCTTGATCTACATATTTCCGGATTGCCTTCGTTTATAATTCTTACTTTGACTTATTCGATATTTCCGCGTATAATACTTGTGGGGATTAGTAGTATCATCGTTATTGTGGCGATGTGAAAGATGCGTTGAACCAGAGTTCTTGTCTGGATATTGCGTCTATCGCAGACATAGATTGTCATCACCGATACACGCCGACCATCACATGATGCGGTGATACAATTCAGTGAACTGGGGGGAACAGAATGGATCAGAATACTCTTCTCAATGTGAAGCAGGTTGCGCAGTATCTGCAACTGAAGGAATCCACGATCTATTCGTGGGCCCAGGATGGCAAGATTCCTGCCATTAAGATCGGCCGCACCTGGCGTTTCCGCCGTTCCGACCTGGATTCGTGGCTCGAGCGGCACCTGCAGGGCGAGAGCCTGGAGGATGCGACGAACGAGGTTCGGGCAGAGAGCCGCGTTGCCTGACGCTTGCCAGACCGGTCAGAGCAAGAGCCATCCGAAGGCATTGCCGCTTGCAAAGCCCTTATTGATCGTTATATGAGTGCTTTGTACAGACGGCCAGAGCGAACGGCCGGAGGGCGATACATCCGAGGCCGATGTTGCCCGGGAGCAGTGCGGAACAGAGCAAAGAAAAAAGACGGGATTCACATCGTGATCCCGTCTTTTTTTGTTCATTACGGTCGGCCATACGAGAGAGCATTCGCCAAATCGGCTCCGCGGTCGACCCTTGCAAAGTGGGTGCCTATGCCTCCGGCTCCTGTCCCGGATAGAGGCGACGGAACTTTTTGAGAAGCTGTTCGCGCGATTCACGATGGGCCGGATCGCTCTGGGGCGCTTCGACCGGGCATACCTCGTAGCATTGCTGGGTTTCGTAAAAGCCCAGGCACTCGGTGCACTTGCCGGGATCGATTACGTAACGCTCGTCTCCCTCAGAGATGGCCTCGTTGGGGCATTCGAATTCGCAGGCGCCACAGGAAATGCATTCCTCTGTGATGATGAACGCCATAAAAGGATGACCTCCGGTGATTATGATGAGATGGCCGTACGCGCTCTGGCCAAAACGGCTCGTAGTATAGCGACCCGAAGGATCGTGTCAAATAAAGAAGAAGCATCCTCTGCAGTATGAGGCGCGTCCGCGTCTTTGTAATTGACATAAAGACGTGTATAATCAGCTCGATGCGGACGATAGCTGCCGGCGCCTGTTGTTACAGGCGGTATGTCCGGAAGGGTACGATCGTGGTATAATGAGACAAAGCCGTTCGACCTGACGAATGACGGCGAGATCGATGCCCTGAGCGAAAGCCGGGGGCGTTACGGGCCGATGTGCGAGCTTTGGCGGCACCCTTTAATAACGCCTTACACTCACCTCACTCTCCTCAATCCCACCCCTCATAATGAGCATGAGCAAAGCCGTGATGCGCTAGAGACGTGATGCCGTCATGTGGCGAGGCCGCTTTGGAGATGCTCCCCGGTGCTCGGACCGCTTGTTTCGTGGACGGGCCGATTCGGGCAGCGACTGGAGGCGCGAGGGTATGATGGGGTGGATGGGCAAGAGTGGCGCACGATGGCGCTCGATAGAGAGGGCGGCCCACTCGGCCTGGCCGTGGCCGCTGCGGGTACGGGGGACGATCGAGTCTATCGAGGATGCAGAGGCCATGTTCGAGGACTATGTGGACGACCTGAATGCCCGTGGGGACGATCTCGCCCTAATCGACGTGATAGAGTTCCGACACAGCTTTTATGCCATCGCGGCCGAGAACTCGACCGGCATCGGGGCCATCGAGCTGATCATCGATCGTGGTGATGATCGGGTGCGGCCCGAGCCGGGCCCCAACATGGCATGGAATGCCCGCGGCGGTGGAACCATGAGCATCACACCCGATGAGGCTCGCGAGATCGCCCGGCGCCATCTGGATGAGAACCTGTCGGGTCGTGAGGCGGCCCGGCCGGATACATTCTACGGATACTATACTCTGCGTTTTATGCGGGGTGGACGTATCGAGGGAATACTGAGCGTTCACGGGAATACGGGGGAGGTGTGGCACCATCACTGGCACGATCGTTTTCTGAGCAGATGGGGGCATCGCAATACGTCGGAGAATGTCTCATGCTGATCCGTTTCGTGTTGCGCATCGGAGTGGATTATCTCTTGGAGCGGTCGACAAGGTTGAAGCGAGTATGGCTAAACTAAAACAAAAGAATCGTCGTACCCGGGGGAAACGCGATCTGATGCTGTATATCGTCCTGGGGCTGGCTGCGGTGATGCTGACGCTGGCTATCGTGGTGACGGTGTCGTCGCCGGGGAGAGAGACGGCGTCGGTCAGTTCACCTGCTGAGGTGCAGCGCATTCCGGTGTCTGTGGCCCGGGAGCGTGTGGAGCGTGGCGAGGCGGTGCTGTACGATACCCGGACTATCCGGGCGTTCGAGGCGGGACATGCGATGGGAGCCATTTCGTTCCCCGAAGGTGAGGCGCTCGAGCGCATAGATGAACTGCCCACCGATAAAGATATCATCTTTTACTGTACTTGACCGGCGGAAGATTCGAGTGCCCGTGTGGCATTCTACGCAATTCAGCAAGGGCTGGATGAAGAGCGGGTATACGCGCTGCTGGGCGGCTATGAAGCCTGGGTAACGGCCGGATATCCCACAGAGCCCTGATTGCCGGTGTTCGAAGGAGGTGCACGATGGTAAAAGATCTGGTATGTGGAAGGATGATCGATCATCGTACCACCAACGAAAAAAGGCACTATAAAGGCCACTTTTACTATTTTTGCAGTCATCGTTGCTACATCAAATTCCGCGAGCACCCGCGACGGTATGTGGCGCGAGCAGAGCGGGCCGTGGCGGCCCGTCGACAGCGTGGCTATGGCTCGGCGCCGGATTTGGAGAGCGATGAGGATGTGGTGATGGAGGCGAATTGCGGATGATTAGAGGTATGGGCAAGATGCGTGGGCTCGGGCTGCTTCTGACGATGCTGCTGGCGCCGGCTCTTGTGGCCGGCTGTGCCGCTTTGCAAGATGCCGAGACACGCACACCGACGCGCAACAGCCAGGGCTATGCGGCCCTCTCGCCGGAGGATCTGGCCACGATGCTGGCGACCGAGGATCCGCTTCTGGTGAATGTGCATATCCCTTATGAGGGCGAGATCGAAGGCACGGATATTCATATTCCCTACAATACAATCGACAGACACTTGGATAAACTGCTGGCGCATGACGCGCCCATCGTCGTATATTGCATGAGCGGTCCCATGAGCAGGGATGCCGCGCAACGATTGAGCGAACTGGGGTACGTGTCGGTATACGAGTTGACCGGCGGGATGCGCGCCTGGGAGGCGGCCGGTTTCGAGTTGATCTATCGACCTTAGGGTGCCGGGCGGCTATCACAATACAGGGGGGAACTATGGACGGCGTAGAACCGGGGCGCATGGATGACGATGACATGGACGAGCAGTTGCCGAGAGGCGATGCGGGGGACGGTGGCTGCCCCGGATTCACAAGGGATGATGTTCAGGCGCTCAACACCGGATTACAGCTCGCCATCACACTGGCCCGCCAGGCAGGGCGAAACGATCTGGCACGCGATCTGAACAGACTGGCGACCCAGATGCTGAGCCTGGGCACGACGGACGAGATGTGCAGAGACTGTGGATCGGAGCTGTGGCTGGGCTGATTCACTCCGCAGGTCGGTGCGGGGCAGACTCCGATGGGCGCGCTTGTGTCGTCCTCAGCGCCCATATATAATGCCCTCTGAATCATACATCATCGAGGGGCTCTATGACATGGCACGGATTGGGCCGACCGACATTCGACAGCATTGAGCAGTATGGCGCCGCCTTTACCGATGCGACGCTGTGGGCGCCCTATGTGCGTGCCATCTGCGAGCGCCACGGCATCGCCGCAGGCGAGATATGTGCCGGCCTGGCGGGAACCTTTCCCACGTTCAAGGTGGGCGGGCGGTATGTGGTCAAGCTGTTCGGTGACCTGTTCGACGGCCTCCGCCGCTATGCGATCGAGATGGATGTCTATGATGCCCTGATCGACCTGACGGCCATGCCGACGCCACAGTATGTGGCGGATGGCGCGTTGTTCGATAACGGCGGGGCCTGGAACTGGCCTTATATCGTCAGCACCTGTGTACCGGGCATCAGTCTGGGGGAGGCACGGGATGCGCTGTCGATTGACGGACGGTGCGATCTGGCATATCGGTTGGGAGAGTGCGTGCGTGATTTGCACGGAGCGTGTGTGCCTCACCCACGGGTTTTGGATGCTTCGGGCGATGCCTTTCGCATCTTGATCCGGCGACAGCGCGCCGAATGTGTCGATCATCATCAGAAATGGAACAGTCTTCCGGGACATCTGCTGGAGCAGGTGGATGCCTATCTCGCGCCTGCCGACGAGCTGCTATCCACCTCGGCTCCCTTTCGCCTGATCCACGCCGACCTCACCGAGGACCATGTGCTCGGCCATCCGCATGACGGTCACTGGCGGCTTACCGGCATCATCGACTATGGGGACGCCCTGGTGGGCGACCCGGGCTATGAACTCGTCGCCCTGCACCTGGGGGCTTTTGCCTGTGACAAGGGCATGCTGAGGGCCTTTTTGAGGGGCTATGATGACGGGGCGGCCTGGCCCGATATGGTATGGCGGGCGATGAGCTATAGCCTGCTGCACGAATTCGACGTGTTGGGGCAGGTGTTCGAACGTTATCCTGCCGCCCGGCGCGTGGAGCGATTGCGCGATCTGGCCGATCTGATCTGGAACCCTCTGACGGCCGGACTGGAAGATGGGCTCGACACCGGCTGATGCTTCGATAGGGGCATTCGGCCTCGACATGCGAAATGTGGTCGGAGCTACTGCCCGATATACGAATTTTGATCCTGGCAAATAACGAATAAATAACGGAAAGTATGTGCGATTTAAATAGCCCACCTTAAAAAGGTGGGTATTTTTCGATTTTGGTGCAGCCATAGAGAAGACGCTGTAGCACTTGGTCAGATGGGGGATTCGTGGTATAATAGGTATATGAAGGCACCCGAGTCTTGTACCACCTGTTTCGAAAGCACCGCGTCGCTGACGGACAGCCTATGCAAGCGACGGACTCGGGCTGTGATATCCAAAACTCGAAACGACTCCGCGTTAGTGTACACCTCGCAAACGCGATTGCCGGCTGTCCGCCTCTGATCCGGAGGTGACAGCCTTTTTATTTGCCCGATGACGATCGTGACGATCGTATGGTCATGTCATCGGTTGGAGTTCCCCAGTAGTGTGAATGAAGAGGAGGCAGGCAGGTGACCGATCTCATGTACACAATAGGTAGCCAGGTGGTGCATCCCTGTTATGGGGCCGGGACCATCGTTCGCATTCAGGAAAAAAGTATCGGTGATACCAGCAATGCCTATTACGTCATCAATACTCTGTGTCGCTCGATGCAGGTGATGGTGCCGGTGGACCGGGCGGCGGATGTAGGGTTGCGCTATGTGGGAAAGGTCGCCGAACTGCGAGACAAGCTCGCCATTTGTTGCGTCATGCCCGACGCCGATGAAATCGACTCGGATTTGCGGGCACGCCAGGCTGATATGCGAGAGAGACTCAAGTCGGGCAACGTTGACGAAGTGGCCAACGTGGTGCGCCTGTTGTTCTTTATGAACAACCGTCGCCCCCTGGGCACCATCGATCGGCAGCTTTTCGAGCAGGGCAAAGAGATGCTCGCCAGTGAACTGGCTCTGGCCGATGGCATGGAGATGACCGAGGCCATGCAGCAACTGGAGCAGCTTTTGGAGCAGATGTTGGCTGAGGAAGAATAGTCACACCGGCAGGCGCTGTACGCGTTACCGCCTGTGCTGAGGCCGTCTCTCCCCCGAGACGGCCGATGCGCCGGAATGCCGATGGCGTGATGCACTCCGTTAACGGGCGTTACTCGGACAATCTGGGCAGACGGAATGAAAAGATGCTGCCCACCCCCTCTTTGCTCTCGGCCCAGATGTCTCCACCCAGCGCCCGGATGATCTCCTGACTGATGTAGAGGCCGAGTCCCATCCCCGGACTTCGTGTGCCTCGATCAACCTGATAGAACGCGGCAAAGATGTGTGGCATCTTTTCCCGGGGAATACCGGGGCCATTGTCGTGCACCTGCACGGTGGCATCGGCGCTATCGCATGTGAGGGCGATCCGCACGGTGCTGTTGCTCGGCGCATATTTGCAGGCGTTCTCTACCAGGTTCGTCAGCACCTGCTCGACCCGCAGGGGATCGGTGAGGCACCAGATGGGCTCTGGCGAGGGGGTCGTCTTCAGCTTGAGCCCTTTCAGGTGTGCTCGTGATGCCAGTCGATTGGTGATCTGCACGACCAGATCATCCAGCCGCACCCGTTCCATATAGATGGAGAAACGCCCCGTTTCGATGCGCGATAATTCGACCAGATCGTCGACCAGACGGGCGAGATGGTGGGTTTCGTCCTCGATGTGGCTGAGGAAACGGCGATAGTCGCTGCCGGCCAGGTCGCCCACATCGGTGATCAGGCTGATAAAGCCGAGAATATGCTGCAACGGAGTGCGCAGTTCGTGAGACATCTGGGATATGAACAGCGAACGCGCCTCGGCAGTCATCCGATCGGCGGTGGCATCTTGCACAACATAGACCTCGCCACTGCCCGGCGGCTTGAGGCCCGATGCCGTGACCCTGAAAGTGGCGATGCCGCCGTTGGGCAGAGGCAGTTCGACCTCATACGGTCCCACAATGGTGCCGGCCGAAGGATCCAGCAGGAGCTGAAAGAGTTTACTCTCGCCGATCTCACGCGGCAGGGACAGGTCGTCGGCGGTAATGCCCAGCATGCGGCAGAGGGCGGCGTTCACCCGCACGATACGACGCTCGCTATTGAGGATGACCAGCCCCTCGGAGATGCTCTCGATGATGGCATCGCTGCGTTCTCGCTCGGTGATGGCCTCGACCATGAGGTTGGCCTGCTGAATGGCTACGGCGGCCTGGGCGGCCAGCGTACAGGTGTACTCTTGTTCCTCGCCGGAGAAGGCATCGACCTGATCGCTGCTCAGGCTCAGCGTGCCCAGCGGGATATCGCCCACACAAAGCGGCGCCACCAGCAGTGAACGCAGATCGGGTCCAGAGTCGAGTGCGACGAAATCGGGATCCTGCTCGACATTCCCTACCCGAACCACGCTTCGGAGTCGCAGTGCCCGCCCGGCGATCCCTTTATCCGCCGGGATGCCCGTCGCCTGTTGATGCAGGGGCGAGGGCGTCGAGCAGACGCGGGCCACCAGCACATCGCCGTCAGGGGCTAACAGATGGATGACGCATTTGGTCGCCGAGGGCACAATGCGCAGCGCCGCGTCGACGATCATCTGTAGCAGCCGATCCAGATCCCACACCCTGGCCATATCCCGGGTGATCTTGAGAAGCAGATCGCGGTGATCCATGGGGAAGGGTTCCGGCTGCCCGTCGGGCGGAGAATGATCGGATGCAAAGGACGAGGCCGCATCTCGAGAGAGGGCCGACTCTGGATGTAACCGGATGTCCTCGGGCGTTTTCGAGGAGGGAGAACCGGGCAGTCGTGCTGCATTCGATTCTGACATAAACTCGCCTTTACCACCGATTGGTTCAGCTTGTTATCTATTATAGCAACCTTTTTTTCAAAGCCAAATGCATCCCGCTGCGACAGATCCTTGCAGAGCGTCGGATTCGGTATAGATGATTGGCGGTGGGCGGAATTATTTGTCAGTGCATCGGCGCTGGAGTATAGTCTTTGGGTGGCTCGGTCGCGCATCGGTTACGAGGTTGACCGGATTCGGCATCACACAGCGATGAGGTGTAGGCGATGAACAGCTCCTGGTACGATGTGGACGAGATTCTGCCCGGCATCTGGCGCGTGAACGATGGGGATCTGGATACGTCGTATGTGCTTTGTGGATCTGTGCGCACCGGCGTCATCGACACGGGGTTGGGCGTCGGCGATCTGGCGGCTATCGTGGCCGGTCTGAACTCTGCCCCTCCGCTGGTGATCAATACGCACACGCATCCCGACCACGCCTCGGGCAATTATCAGTTCGCCGATGTGTCCATGACGGCGGAGGAATGGACGCTGGCTCGGGCGTGGGATGCGACGGCTCGAAAACTGCGCGCCGAGGGCCAGGCGGGAGCCGACGCTCTCGAGATGATGCGGCCTCAGAGACCCCTGCCCGCCACCTTTGATCCGGCCACATACGGAACCCACCCTCTGACCGAGCCGGTGCGGCTCTGGTCCGACGGCGAGACGATCGATCTGGGCGGCTTTTCGCTGGAGGCGATCGTGGCGCCGGCACACACGCTCGGCGGCCTATGCCTGCTGGATCGGCAGCGACGGGTGATGTTCACCGGCGATACGGTGTTGCAGGGCACGATCTGGCTACATCTGGATCATGCAGCGGCGCCGGATGTGGCGCTGGCTACTTATGAGAGGCTGGCCGGCTATGCCGATGCGGTGGACTGGCTGTTGCCGGCCCACGGGACCCGCATGTTGCCGGGCTCTTTTCTCACCGATCTGTACGACGGTCTGTGCCGGGTGTGGGATGGGGCCATCGGGCCTGTATTCATGTCGACATTTGCCGGTGACGGCTGGTACTATGATCTGGGCGGCTATGGGCCCCTGTTCGCGCAGCGGATCGATGACGCCGAACATGCCTGATATCGCCATCATCTCGGGAGGGTGGGGCTGTGAGCCTGACAGATACGCGAAGGGAATTGATGTCGCCGGATAGAGAGACGCGACGGCGGGCGCTGGAGACGATGCGGCAGGCGTGCATCGACGATCGGGTAACCTGCAAGGCGCCGGGCGACCGGGTGAACATGCATTGCCATACGTTTTACTCTTACAACGGCTATGGTCATTCGCCCACGTCGCTGGTCTGGCTGGCGCGGGAAGAGGGCTGGCGGGCTCTGGCGACGGTGGACTTTGACGTGCTGGATGCCGTCGACGAGACGCTGGAGGCCGGCGACCGGGTCGGTGTGCGGACCGCTTCCGGGCTGGAGAGCCGCGTATTCCTGTCCGAGTTTTCCACCCGTGAGATCAACTCGCCCGGTGAGCCGGGAGTGCTTTATCATATCGGGATGGGCTTTGTGCCACAGCCTGCTCCCGCCGCCGCGGCCGAGGTGCTGGCGGATATGCGCCGCCGCGCCGCCGAGCGCAACCGCGATATGGTGGCTCGGGTGAATGCCTATCTCGATCCGGTGACGGTGGACTATGATCGGGACGTGTTGCCGCTGACGCCCAGGAGCAATGCCACCGAGCGACATATCCTCATCGCGTACGATCGGGCGGCCCGAGAGCGCTATCCCCGGCGCGCCGACCTGGTCGCGTTCTGGGCCCGTGTGCTGGCGATGGATCCTGCCACCGTCGATGGATTTCTCGGCGATGAGCCCTTTCCCCACGACGCGATCCGCAGCCGCCTGATGAAGGCGGGCGGTCCGGGATATGTGCAACCGGGGCCGGATACCTTTCCGCCTATCGACGAGGTGAACGCCATGATCGTCGCCTGTGGGGCCGTGCCGGTGTGGGCCTGGCTCGACGGGTTGAGCGAGGGGGAACAGGCCGCCGAAGAGCTGGCCGATCTGCAGATCGCCCGGGGGGCGGGGGCCATCTGCATCATTCCCGATCGCAACTGGAATATCGCCGACCCTGCAGAGCGCGAGCGCAAGGTGCGCGAGCTGTATCGTGTGGTCGACCTGGCGCGAGATCGTCATCTGCCGGTGATCGTGGGCACCGAGATGAACAAGGCGGGCCAGCCCATTGTGGATGATTTCGATGCCGAACCGCTGCGCCCCCTGCGCGACGAGTTTGTGCGCGGCGCCGACTTTATCTATGGCCACACGGTGATGCAGCGCGCCCTGGGTCGGGGATATCAGAGCGAGTGGGCCCGACAACACCTGCCCGAGCGACGGGAGCGCAACGCCCTTTACATCGCCGTGGGGCAGGCGGTCGAGCCGGGGGCCGAGGGGCTGGCCCGAGTGGCCGCTCTGGAGAATGTGTCGGACCCCGATGACCTGCTGGCGCGCCTGAAGGATTGAGTTCAGAGCCGTTTTGATGAGACGAGGTTTCCATCATGGCCAAGGCAACCGCAGTCACGCCCATCCGCGGGCAATACCTGCAAATCAAAAAGCGCCACCCCGATGCGATCGTCTTTTTCCGGTTGGGGGATTTCTACGAGACCTTTGACGAGGACGCCGAGATCGTCGCGCGGGAGCTCGATATCGTGCTCACCTCACGGAATGTAGCCAAGGGGCAGCGCGTGCCCATGGCCGGCGTGCCCTATCACGCCGCCGAGGGGTATATCGCCCGGCTGATCTCCAAGGGGTACCGGGTCGCCATTTGTGAGCAGACCTCCTCTCGACCGGTGAACGGCTTGATGGAGCGCGAGGTAATTCGCGTGGTCACGCCGGGCACGGTGGTCGAGCCGGTGTTACTGGCGGAAAAGCGCAATAACTATCTGGCTGCCGTGGTGCTGGATAAAGAGGGCGCCGGCATCGCCTACGTCGATATTACCACGGGCGAATTCGCCACCACACAGATAGACGGCGCCGATCTGTCCACGGCAGTGGTGCGCGAGCTGGATCGCCTCTCTCCCGCCGAGGTGATCCTCAGCGATGAGGGCGACCATTTTGCCGATCATGGCGAGGCCGAGTCGTTAGAGGCGGTGCGGCGCTACCCGGCGCTGGCCGTGCTCGAAGTGCCCCTGACCCTCTATCCCGAATGGCGCTTTGAACTGGGAAACTGTGAGCGGGCGCTGCTGGAGCTATTTGGCGTCTCGACGCTGGACGGCTATGGCTGCGGGCATCTGCCCCTGGCCGTTCGCGCGGCCGGAGTCATCGTCCAGTATCTCCGAGAGCATCAGACGACGGCGCTGACCCAGCTGACCGGTTTGGCGACCTATTCGGTCGAATCGTTCATGACGCTGGATGTGGCCACGCGCCGCAATCTGGAGCTGACCGAGACGATTCGCGACCGCAGCCTCAAGGGGTCGTTGTTGTGGGTGCTGGACGAGACGCTCACCCCGATGGGGGGGCGTCTGCTGCGCCGCTGGATCGGCCAGCCGTTGCTGGATCTGGAGGCGCTGGAGGATCGGCTGCGCGGTGTGGACGCTTGCTATCGCAGTGCGACGGGGCGGGCCCGACTGCGGGGATTGTTGCGTGGCTATGGTGACCTGGAGCGGCTGGCAAACCGCATCGTGCAGGGCATCGCCGGCCCGCGTGACGTGCAGGGGCTGCGCATGGCGCTGGAGCGGGTGGAAGAGATCGGTGCGGCGGTGGCCGATCTGGTGGCCGAAAGCGATGTGCCGGACGTCGCGCAGGTATACCCGCTGAACGGCGACGGGTTGACCCCGTATCGGGAGGCGGTCGATCTCATCTCGCGGGCGCTTGTGGACGATCCGCCGGCCACACTGGCCAACGGCGGCGTGATACGCCCCGGATATTCGGCCGAGCTGGATGCCATCGAGGAATCGGTCGCCGAGGCGAAGCGCTGGGTTGCCCGGCTGGAGCGCGTCGAGCGTAAGCGCACCGGCATCAAAAACCTCAAAGTTGGCTATAACAAGGTGTTTGGCTACTATCTGGAGGTGACGCAGGCCAATCTGGAACAGGTGCCCGAGGAGTATATCCGCAAGCAGACGCTGACCAACGCCGAGCGCTATATCACGCCGGAATTGAAAGAGCAGGAGGCGTTGATCCTGAACGCCGCCGAGCGTACGCAGGCGCTGGAGGCCGAGCTATACGATGATCTGCTGCGGCAACTGGGCGCTATAGTCGATCACTTCCTGGCGACGGCGCGCGCGGTGGCCGTACTGGATGTGTATCTGGCTCTGGCCGAGGTGGCCGCCAACAACGGCTATACTCGACCCGAGTTGAGCAACGACGGCTGCATCGAGATTGTCGAAGGCCGGCACCCGGTGGTCGAGCGCACCTTGCGCGACGGACAGTTTGTCCCCAACGACGTGTACCTGGCCCCGGAAGAGGCCATTCACATCATCACCGGGCCGAATATGAGCGGCAAGTCGACCTATTTGCGCCAGACGGCCCTCATCACCCTCATGGCGCAGATCGGCTCTTTTGTGCCGGCGCGCTCGGCGCGTATCGGTCTGGTCGATCGTATCTTTGCCCGGGTGGGCGCCCAGGACGATATCGCCGCGGGGCAGAGCACCTTTATGGTCGAGATGGTCGAGCTGGCCAATATCCTCAACCATGCCACCGAGCGCAGCCTGCTCATCCTCGATGAGATCGGCCGGGGCACCAGCACCTATGACGGCATCTCTATCGCCTGGGCGGTGGTGGAGTATCTGCACAATCACCCCCGTCTTCAACCCAAGACGTTATTCGCCACACACTATCACGAGCTGACCGAAATCGCCGGATTCCTGCCGCGGGTGCGTAACTATAATGTGGCCGTCAGTCGTGAGGGGGACCATGTGACCTTTACCCACCACATCGTGCCCGGAGGCGCCGACCGTAGCTATGGCATTTATGTGGCCCAGATGGCCGGCCTGCCCGGCTCGGTGATCCATCGAGCCGAAGAGATCCTGCGCGATTTGGAGAGCGTCGCGCAGCGGGTGCCGGTGGGCACGGGCAAAAAGGTGGGTGAGCCGCAGCAACTGACCCTGTTCGGCACGACCCATCCCGTTGTAGAGGAACTGCGCAACTTGGATGTGGTCTCGATGTCGCCTCTGGAGGCGATCAACAAACTGTTCGAGCTGCAGAAAAAGGCTGAATGAAGACGATGTTGCGTCGCCAGCGGGCCGTTCTTTGGGCGGCGGCCCTGCTGGCGCTGACCCTGGCTTGTGCACTGGTCTGGAATCCCGGTCGTGAAAAGATCGGCGTGACCCAGGAGCGCGCGGGGCGCGCTGTGGTGCCCGTCTCTGCCACAGAGATCATCGGCCAAACCTTTATCTCGCGCCATGCCGGGCTCAAAGCCGTGGAGGTGCGCGTCGAGCGCCTGTCGTCCGATACCGACCTGCCGTTGGATGGGCAGGTCGCGCTGATGCTGGAGCGCCTCGACGACCCTGCTCGGGTTCCCCTTGTCTCCTCGCTTCCCCTATCTTCTATCGTCGAGGGGGAGAGTCTACGTTTCGATTTTTCTCCGCAGCGCGATTCGCGCAACGCCCCCTATCGGATGACGCTGCATTATGCCGGCAGGCCGGAGCGCGGGGTCTCTGTCGCTTATGCCGCATCAGTCGTCGAGGCATATGCCGATGGAAGCCTCTTGAAGATGACGTCAGACGGCGGCATGGAGCCCGATACAGGTGATTTATGGTTCCGAACCTATTATGAGGACACGTTGCGCGACGTCCTCGGCGATGCGCCGGCGGCCATGGCGCGCCGGATATCGGCGTTACCGGGATTGTTCCTTGTCCTGGCGTTGCCCGGTTTGACGCTGTTACTGTGGCTCTGGCCGCGAGAGCCGATCGATGTTGGGTTGCCGGCTGTGCCGGCAACCTTAACGCTGGGGCTCAGCCTCGCGTTCTGGCCGCTGCTCTATACCTGGGCCGATGCGCTGGGGGTGTCGTTGACGGGCACGGCGCATGGTGTGGTGGTGGCGTTGCTCGTTCTGGCGGCGGCCGCCGCCCTTTGGGTGCGAGGAAAGCCGCGTATCACCGGCTTGGGCCGGGAGGGCTTGGCGCCCGAGATGACGCTGCTGTTGGCGTTGCTGGCAACAGTGGCGCTGCGGCTGGTGCAGGTGCGGCATCTGGTGGTGCCGGCCTGGGTGGATTCTCCCCACCATGTGCTCATCACCGAGGTGATGGCGCAACAGGGGTCGCTGCCCCAACCGCTGGAGCCGATCTTTCCGGTGCCTGACCTGATCTATCATTTTGGTTTTCATGCATCGGCGGCGGCGCTGGCGGTGCTGGGGCGGATGCCCTCGCATCAGGCGGTTTTGTGGCTGGGACAGATGGTGAGCGCAGGCGCAGCCCTGTCCGCCTGTATGCTGGCGGCGGCCTGGTCCGGGCGGCGCGCGAGGCCCGATGAAGAGACCGACGACGGCTACGACAACGTCCGGGCACGATGGGCGGGCGTGGTGGCCGCGCTGGTGGTGGGGCTGATCTCCTATATGCCGGCCTATTTCGCCAGTTGGGGGCGCTATACGCATCTGACCGGCCTGGTGCTTCTGGCCCCGACCTGCGTGCTCTCTGTGCGGCTGCTGGCGCCAAAGCGTCATCCGTGCGGCCTGTGGGCGATGAGCGCCCTGCTGGCGGCGGGGCTGGCGCTGACACACTACCGCGTTCTGGTGTTCTATCTGCTATTCTGGATCGGCTGCCCCGTGCTGGTGGCGCTGCGTTACGGCCTCGGGCGTGACGCCCGGCGGCAGTTCGTGCGGGTTGTGGCGATATTGGGGGGGCTATCGTTGGGTCTCATCTCGCCGTGGGTCCGGCTTTTTGTCCCGCGCATGCTGGAGCAGATGGCCGGTATACCCACCGGCATGGCGGCATCAGACAGCCTGCATACCGGTTTTCCCGTCGCGCTGTTGACGTTTCGATGGACGCCCTGCCTGCTGGTGATCGCGGGGGCGGGCGGCCTGTGGGCGGCGGCGCGCCGTCGCCTGGAGCTGGCTTTGATGCTTCCCTGGGTGGGGGGATGGCTGCTGATCGCCAACCTCTGGCTGGTGGGGCTGCCGCAACTCTGGCTGATGCACAGTTCGGCGGCGGTGATCTCGTTATGGCTCCCTGTGGGGGCGCTGTGCGGTTGGCTGGTCTCGGATCTGGCCGTATGGTTGGATCGGGGGGCGAGGCGGCTGGTTTCGCACCTCCGGGTGGGGGAGGCGATGACGGTGGCGTTGATGGCAGGGGGCCTGTTTCTGGGAGGATGGTGCGCCTGGGGGCTGGTCGATCTCATCAATCCCGGCACCGTGCTGGCGACCGAGGACGATCTCCCTGCGATTTCGTGGGTGCGGGAGAATCTGCCCCCCGATGTGCGGGTGCTCATCAACACACGCCCCTGGCAGGATAATATGCGCAGAGGCACCGATGCCGGCTGGTGGCTTCCCTCTCTGGCCGGTCGCGCTGTGACGCTCCCCTGCATCCACTGCTACCCCGGTGACCGGACCTATCTCGCCGCGGTGAACGAGCTGGCCTCTGCCGTCGAAGAGGCCAAATCGCTGGATGATCCGGCTCTGCTGGAGCGTCTGCGCGAGGCCGGCGTTACCCATGTGTTCGTGGGGTCGATTGCCGGGGGGCGTCTTCGGGCGGAGGAGCTGGATTCCAGCCCGCACTATCGCCCGCTGTTCGTCTCGGGCGCCACCCGAGTGTACGAGTTCGTCCCCCGCACTCCCTGAGGCGCATCGGCGTTCGCTCTTGCGCCCACTGAGGGTGATATATGCGAGCGGGCACGATAATCTGTCGCGCCCGCTCGTGTTGTCTCTCTATGCCGGGCTCACAGGCCCAGGGCGCGGATAAGGTTGTCTCCACTGGGCTCGGTGAGGCGGATGTTGACATCCAGCGTGGGCACCGACATGTAGCCGTTGTTCCATTCCTGCACGCGGCGGGCGGCCTCCGGGTCGCGCTCGATATCGATGAGGCGCACCGGAAAACCCTGTTCTTCGAGCCAGCGCACCGTGCGCCGTGAATGAAAACACCATTGAGTCATGTACAGGTCCAGGCTCTCCAGCACCATCTCCGGGGTCTGCAAGATGCGCTCGATCTCGGCGAGGCTGGGCTCGGTGATGATCAGTCGGGCGCAGATGGTGGGCACCGAGCGATATCCGCCGGTCCAGCTCTCCACACGCAAAGCGGCGTCGATATCCTTGTCGATGTCGATGCTCTTATAAGCGACATCCTGGCTTTCCAACAGCCCCTTGGCGCGGCGAGAGTGGAAGCACCAGGGGGTAGAGTAGACGGTCACCGAGCGATGGCGAACGCAGCGGGCGGCCGGTATCGGCTCATCGCCCGTCAACGGCCGGTAGGCTTTTTCGGGATCAAAGTCATCCCCGACAAAGAGGACGCAGCGGCAATGGCCGTCCTTGCGGATCTCCTCACGATGGTATTGACAGGGGCACATGATGGCGCGGTCCTGTTCCGGGTCGCCGCTGACGTCACGGCAGGGGCAGTAAGGGTACCCGTAGCGCAGGGTGCTGCGCACCAGCACCTGGATAATGCCCTCGACCACAGCAGCATCCGGGTTCAGGTGACAGCCGCTGACCTGGGGCCAGCGTTCGACCATGCGGCGCAAACGGGCCTCTATGCGGTCACGATCCTCAACAGGGGGTGGGTTATCGGTCATGATGCTCCTTGACGGGTAGACTGAGCGGGCCGCAATTGAGCCTCGCGTGCCGCCGACTGGGCATGCGCCTGTTCCATCTGGATCAGTGTGGCGGCCACCTGCTCGATGGCGATGCGCTGCTTACGATAAAAGTCGGAATCGCTCATGGCCAGACAGCGCGTAATATCTCGGATACGCTGCCCCTGGACGAACTTGAGATCGAGGATATTGTACATCAGCCACTCGGTGGCCGTCATGCTTCGTTCTCCCTCGGGCCGCAGCCGCTCGATGGCCTCTCGCAGTACGGCACGGATGGCTTTGGCCGGCACATCGTCGTGCTCGCGTAGTCGCTCGTGGACGATACGCATATTGAGCAGGGGGCTTTCGGAGAGTTTGGGGCCACCCCAGAACTGACCGAGGGCATCACGCACCGATTGGACAAAGCCGGGCGAATGGATGGGGTTCGCCTCCAGATAGCGGAGGCCGGCGGGATCGTTATGATAAACGGGCAGCGAGCGCCACTCCTGCACGCGGTCGAGTTCGCTTCCCAGCCCACGCAGTACGCTAAAGACCTGCTGTTGCAGGCGCATGTCCTCCAGGGCCAGCTCCGCGCGGCCGACCAGCCCGTATGTCGTTTCGAGCACGTCGTCGTTGAATTCGGGGAGAGGGCGCAGGGCACGGATCCCCAGGATGCCCAACGTGCTCTCGTCGCTGCGGCTGCGCAGGGGCAGGAGCCAGTGGCCGTCGGTGCAGACAAAATCATCGTTCGAGATGAACTCATCGCGGCGGCTTTCGGCCAGCTCCTCCAGCAGAGCGGGAATGGAGACCGTCTTGAGGAACGCCATGGCTGCCTCGCGCGGGCCACAGAACACGCGGATCGAGAGGGATGAGCCATCCATGGTGACGATAAAGCCCGACGGCGCACGCAGGCGGTCGCACAGCGCGATCAGGGTATTCTCCAGGAGCTGCTCCAGGTCGGTGGTGGTGAGCAGGCGTTGATCCAGCGTCTGGATGAGGGCGATCTCGCTGCGATCTCGGCGATAGATCACCCGGTCAATGGCCGGTTTGGCGACGTTGATGAATAGCTCCAGGATCACAACGGCGCCGGCCACGGTGACGATGAGGATCGTATCGCGGGGCAGCCCCCAGATCTGCTCGACCCGTGGGATGAGCAGCATGAGGAGGATCACCAGCAACGCCACCAGCGGTCCACGCAGCAGGTAGTGAATCAAGTTGTGCTTGATGACGCGGTCGGGCAGCAATACCCCCTGATAGGCGACGATATAGCCGATGACGATCGTCATCAGGGCGATGCCGATATCTCCCACCAGGGTCAGGAACATGATCCAGTTGGGCGTGAAATAACGCGCCGTGGTGGGGATGAGCAGATAGGGAAAGACTCCGGCGCTGGGGGCAAGAATGGCCAGCATGAGATAGGACATGCGCCGGCGGGATGTGGACGTCAAGCAACGATTGCGCGCCCGGCTGATATTCACCCAGCCGCTGATGGCGGTGGCCAGATAATAGATGGCGAACAGCCAGAAGTAGGGACCGGCCACCAGATGATAGATATGAGCTATCTGGCTGGTGCCATGCACGATATGGTCGGTGAACAGCGCCAGAATCAATACGGCCAGACCGATGACATAGCCGGCTATGACGCCCATCCAGCGCCAGCGTGAATCCGAGCCGGTTGTGCTGAGCAGCGCATCGGAGAAGTGAAAGTAGGCCACCGGCACAAAGGCGATGCCGAGCCATTGCAGGCGCAACCAGCGTTCGGCCGAGCGAACGGTCTGGACCTCCATCATCGCCACATCGACGACGTACACCAGGCTGACAAATGCGATCAGCGCGCAAAAGGCGCGGGCCACGGTGCTGCGTACGTTATGGGCCAGGATGTAGGCGAACAGCGAGAACCCGATAATGACGTTGGCGGAGGAGAGTATAAGATTGCCGAAATTGAGAATTGCCGATATTGTCATTGCGAGGAAAAGGGGCCGTCATAATGGCCACAGGCGCAGTATCGGATCCCCGTTCGGATTCGAGATACTGCGGTCTGTTCTATCAAGATAGGTTCACCAGTACAGTTGCCGTATAGTATACGGCCGGGATCACAAAGAGCAAGCTGTCGATACGATCCAGCGCGCCCCCGTGTCCGGGGATGAGGTTGCCCGAATCTTTGATGCCGACCTGACGCTTGATGACCGACTCGGCCAGATCGCCAAAGGTTGCGGCCAGCACCAGCACCACCCCCAGAAGCACTCCCTGGAGAACGTTCAGGCCGAGCAAAAGCCAGCCCATGACCAACACTACGGCTATGCCGGTCACCATGGCCCCCCCAAACCCTTCCAGCGTCTTTTTGGGGCTGATGTGCGGGAAGAACGGACGCTTGCCGATGCTGCACCCGACAAAGTAGGCCCCCGTATCGCTGACCCAGGTACTTACGAGCGCCAGTGCGAGCCAGGCGATACCGTTCTCCAGCGCACGCAGACGCAGCACAAAGCCGGCCATATAGCCGATATAGAGACCGCCGGCCAGCACCAACGCCCAACTCTGTAGCGAGCCGGGCATATTACGGCGGGTGACGGCATGGGTCAGCGTGGCGATAACAAAGACCACGAGCGCGATGGGCAGAATGCCCTGTTCGGGCCATGCGGCATCGGCCACGAGCGCGGCAATAAAGGCCAGGCCGAACAATCGGGAAGGGTGCAGGTCGATGCGGCGCATCATATCCAGATACTCATAGCCGGCCAAAAGGGCGGCGATGAGGGTGACGATGGCCAGAGGAATACCGCCAAAATAGACGGCCGCGAGGGCGACGGGTATCAGGATAACTGCGCTCAATACGCGCTTTACCAGCATCCACTGCCTCCGAGGGTGTCGGGTGGAGATGCCATAACACGCTGCCGCATGAAAGCGCGATGTGAATCTATGGCACTCGCTCGAACAGAACCATTCGATTGGGGGGAAGCAAAGGGCAACACGAGAGGCATATCGCCTTGCCCGCGCCGCCCTTTTCAGACTGTAGAGCTGGGCCCCAGGCTGCCGAAGCGACGCTCGCGCTGCGCATAGTCTTGCAGCGCACGATGCAATTCGGCGCGGTTAAAGTCAGGCCAGTAGGTCGGCGTGCTATAGAACTCGGCGTAAGCGGCCTGCCAGATCAAAAAGTTGCTGAGGCGCATCTCGCCGGCAGTGCGGATGATGAGGTCGGGGTCGGGCAATCCGGCTGTCGACAGGCGCTCTGATATCGCCTTTTCGTCGACCTCTTCGGCGGGCACGCCATCGGCCAGGAGCTGTCGCACGGCGTCGACGACGTCCATCCTTCCGCCATAGTTAAAGGCCACGTTAAGGATCAGGCGGTCGTTATTCCGGGTAATATCCTGAGCGTACCGGACCTTGTCCGCCACCCGTTGCGAAAGCCCCTCCAGGTGACCGATGTGCCGGATGCGTACCCCGCTTCGGTTCAGTTCATCGAGTTCACTATCGATCACATGCTCGATGAGTCGCAAGAGAAAATCGACTTCCTGCCGCGGACGCTTCCAGTTCTCGGTGGAGAAGGCATAGATGGTGAGCACCTCGATACCGAAATCCACTGCATCGCGGAGGATGTTGCGCAGATTCTCGGTACCGGCGCGATGCCCGGCCGCTCGGGGCATGCCCCGACGACGTGCCCAGCGTCCGTTGCCATCCATGATGATGGCAACGTGACGGGGCACGTTCGTTAATGGCTTATCGGCAGATGCGCCCTCTCGCTCATTGGTGGCGTCGTCGATCATTAGACTTCCATTATCTCGGCCAGCTTTTGTTCGCCGAGAACATCCGCTTTCTTGGAATACTCATCGGTGAGCGACTGGAGATCCTCTTTAGCTTTGAAAAAGTCGTCTTCCGATATCTCTTTGTTCTTTTCGAGGTCGCCCAGATCCTTGAGGCCATCACGACGCAGATTGCGAATGGCCACTTTGGCTTCCTCCACGCGACGGTTGACCACTCGGCCCAGATCGCGGCGGCGTTCGTCGGTCAGCGCGGGGATGGGCAGGCGGATGATCTTGCCGTCGTTGGACGGGGTGAGCCCCAGATCTGACTTGAGAATGGCTCGCTCGATGGCGCCGATGGTACCGGCATCCCATGGGCGGATGGTGAGCAATCGGGGTTCGGGTGCGGCGACTGTGGCGACCTGATTCAGAGGCATGGTGCTGCCGTAGGCTTCGACACGCACGCGCTCTACCAGGGCGGGCGATGCGCGCCCTGTACGTATTCCCATCAGATCGGACTGTAGCGCCGAGATGGCTTTTTCCATCCGATCCTCGATGTCAAGGAGTACATCCTCGATCATGAGTACACCTCCTCCTGGATGCTTTGACCCCGGCCGGAGGCCCGTGGGCCGACCGTGCGCCCCACCGCGCCGGACGGGCTTAATTTTCTACGATGGTGCCGATGGGCTCTCCCCTCACCGCTTTGACCAGACTGTCGGGGGGCTGGAGCTTGAACACCATCAATGGCAACTTGTTATCCATACAGAGCGAGAGCGCCGTGCTATCCATCACCTTGATGCCCATGTTCAGCGCCTCGATATAAGACAGCGAATCAAAGCGCTTGGCGTTGGGGTTTTTGAGCGGATCATCATCATAGATGCCGTCGACCTTGGTGGCCTTGAGCAGCACCTGGGCGTCGATCTCCATAGCCCGCAGGGCGGCGGCGGTATCGGTGGTCACGTAAGGGTTCCCCGTACCGGCCCCCAGGATGACGACACGCCCTTTTTCCAGATGGCGGATCGCCCGACGTCGGATATAGGGTTCGGCGACGTCGCGCATCTCGATGGCGGTCTGCACCCGGGTGATGATCCCCTGCCGCTCCAGGGCGTCCTGCAGGGCCATGGCGTTCATGACGGTCGCCAGCATACCCATATAGTCAGCCTGGGCGCGTTCCATGCCACGCGCCATGGCGCTGCTGCCACGCCAGATGTTGCCGCCGCCGATTACGATGGCAATCTGTACCTGACATTCAGTGGCCACAAGGCGAACCTGCTCGGCCACCCCTTCTACGGTCGCGGGGTCGATCCCAAAGCCCGATTCGCCGGACATAAAGTCCCCGCTGAGCTTGAGCAACACCCGGTCATATTTGGCTATCGCCATTCATGCCTCCGATTGCGGGATCGAACCCCGTACATGTACCGACTTAGCCGATCTGGAACCGGGCAAAGCGCTTCACAACAATATTCTCGCCCAGTGAAGCGATGGCCTCGGTGAGCACCTGCTGGATTGTGCGCGAGTCGTCCTTGATGAACGCTTGCTCCAGCAGGCAGTTCTCCTCGTAGAACTTGGCCAGCTTGCCCTCGATGATACGGGCGACGACGTTCTCGGGCTTGTTTTCGTCGGCAGCCTGCTCGCGATAGGTGGCCGTCTCGGACTCGAGCACTTCTGCGGGCACGTCGTCGCGCGATACCCACTGCGGATTGGTCGCAGCCACCTGCATGGCCAGGTCGTGGCACAGCTCCTCGAATTGAGGTGTGCGGGCGACAAAGTCGGTCTCGCAGTTCACCTCGATGAGGGAACCCAGCTTGTTGCTATGATGGATATATGAGTAAACGCGGCCATCGGCAGCGCTACGATCGGCCTTTTTGGCGGCGGCGGCCAGCCCTTTTTCACGCAGAGCCATAGCGGCCTTTTCCATGTCACCGCCGGCCTCTTCCAGCGCCTTTTTGCAATCCAAAACCCCCGCGCCGGTCATCTGGCGCAACTCTTTGATCATCTCTGTGGTGACAGCCATGTGTCAGCAACCTTTCATCATCTGCTAGATGCGAATTTCGGAACTGTCCCGAAACGTTCTCCGGCCGATCAACAGTTCTCCGTGCTGTGGCGCAGGAGCCGGTATTGCCGATACGTCTCGGGACAGTAGGTTATCGTAGTGATAGAGCGATTACTCTTCGTCCTCATCGTCGATGACGATGATATCCTCTTCGTCATCCTCTTCGATCGCCGCGGGCACATAGGCCTCTTCTTCAGGCGCCACGGCCGGCTGGGTGGCCTCGGCGACTATGGCCGGTTCGGCCACTGCCTCGGCCTCTTCTTCCATCACGACGCCGCGCATCTGCTGTCCTTCGATCACGGCGTCGGCGATCTTGGTCGTAATCAGCAGAATGGCCCGGATGGCGTCATCGTTGGACGGGATGACATAATCAATAGGATCGGGGTCACAATTGGTATCTGCCATCGCGATCACCGGGATCCCCATACGGTTCGCCTCACGCACGGCGATATCTTCCGTCAGGGTGTCGGTGATAAAGAGGGCGTCGGGAAGGCGATGCAGGTTACGCAATCCGCCCAGGCGTCGCTGGAGCTTGGACAGCTCGCGCATTTTATTCATCGCCTCTTTTTTCAGCAGCCGATCGAACTCGCCTCGCTCGTACTGATCCTCCAGGTCGATCATGTAATCGATTCGCGAGCGGATGGTCCGAAAATTGGTCAGTGTTCCGCCGAGCCAGCGCTCGGTCACATAGGGCATTCCACAGCGCATGGCCTGTGCAGCGACGTTCTCTTGCGCCTGGCGCTTGGTGCCCACAAAAATCACCGAGCCACCCTCGGCCGAGATATCGCGCACCAGATCATACGCCTTTTGCAGCAAACGGATGGTCTGTTGCAGGTCGATGATGTGAATGCCGTTGCGCTCGGTAAAGATGTACGAGCGCATCTTGGGGTTCCACCGCCGGCTGCGATGACCAAAGTGAACGCCGGCTTCGAGCAGTTGCTTCATCGTAACAATGGGCACGGTTCCTCCTTACGTTTTGCACCCGCCCCCATCAGCTCAGGGTGGACCTATCGACGGGACGTCCGCGATCGGCACGTCACCTCTGATCCGAGGGCGTGTTTAATGGACGGGTCGCATATACGCTTCCCGACGGACGAGTATATCATGACTCGGCCCTTTGAGCAAATAAGTTGAGCCCGACCCTTATCTATGCTATACTCGGCCAGAATCGAGTTGATTCCGGGTTAGACGTGCAGAGCATCGACGCACCCGGAATCATAACGAACCTTTGCGGCCGGCAGGGCTTTTCATCCGGCCATCTTTGAGGATGGAGGGTAATCGCGTGCTGAGTGAAGAGTTGCTGGCGATTTTGGTATGCCCCGCCTGCAAGACGAAAGTAGACCTGGTGGCCGACCGCTGGCTGGTGTGCCGGAACGATGAGTGCCGACGCAAGTATCCGGTTAAAGATGATATTCCCATCATGCTGATTGAAGAGGGTGACAAGTATGTCAACGTGCCGGTGGAGCAACTGGAGGATATGGAGCCACGCTAGTGATCGGGAAGGGCGTTACCTTTCAAGGCGGCTCTGTGTTCTCGTTCTCCTGATCCTGGCTCTACTGCCGGCGTCTTTTTTACCGGTAGAAACCTCCCATGCGGCGTCGTCCATCGAGGTGCTCTCCAGCGAGCAAAGCGCCACCTTTTCCGAGTCGTTGCGTTTTACGCTGGTCGCCGAAAGTACGAGCCCGGTGGCCGAGGTGATCCTTTTCTTTGGCCGTGACGGAGACCGCCTGGTGCGCCGTGTATACCCCGAGTTTCAACCCGATCTCCGGGTCGAGATCGATCATGTCGAAGAGCTAGAGCCCGGCCAGTATGCCCCCGGAACGCGTCTGCGCGTGTGGTGGCGCCTGCGAACGGCCGACGGCGCCGAACTCGATACGCCGGTCGCCTATCTCGATTATGGCGATGAGCGCTTTGACTGGCGAACGCTGACGGGGGAGCGGGTCTTGCTCCACTGGTATGGTCGAGACGAGGCGCGCGCGCAGGATCTGCTAGAGCGCGCAGAAGAGGCGCTGGAGCGGCTGGAGGCCGATACGGGCGTGACCGTCGACCGGCCGGTTCACATCTATGCCTACAACAACCAGACGGATATGAGCCGGGCGCTCTTGCCGCGGAGTGAGGGCTATGATGACCGGGTGCTGACTCTGGGCGCCGCTGTGGACGAGGATACCATGCTGGTGCTGGGCACGCACCGTAATGCCGGCATGGTGGTCGCCCATGAGTTGAGCCATATCGTGGTGGGTATGGCGACCGATAACCCGTATACCGACCTGCCTCGCTGGCTGGATGAGGGGCTGGCCATGTACGCCGAGGGCGAGCTGCCCGACGGTAACCGCCGCGCACTGGAGCAGGCTGTGCGTACCGATTCGCTGCTGTCCATCCGCTCGATGAGCAGTTATAGCGGTCAGGCGCAACAGGTCGATCTGTTCTACGGCAGCGCCTATAGCGTGGTGGATTTTCTGTTGCAAGAGTATGGCCGCGACAAGATGCGCGAGCTGCTGAACGTCTTCTCGCGTGGGACTTTGCAGGATGACGCCCTGCAAGAGGTATATGGCCTGACTCTGGAGGATCTGGATGCTCGCTGGCGCGAGAGCCTGGGGCTCGACCCGCGGCCCACAGTTGTCCCCGCTGTTCCGGGTAAAGCCGGTGGACGAGGGGATGATGACCTCTGGCGGGAAGCAGGGCTTCTCTTGCCCCATTGGGTGATTGTGGGCTCGTTCAAGCCGGTGGTTGCTTGATGCCCGAGTTGCCAGAAGTCGAGGTCGTCGCCCGGGGATTGCGACAGGATCTGGTGGGCGATCGGGTGCGCGATGTGGAGGTGCGCTGGGCGCGGACCGTCGCGACGCCGTCGGTGGACGAGTTTCGCCGTCAACTGCCGGGCTGCTCTGTTACCGATGTGAGTCGGCGTGCCAAATTCGTGGTGGTGACCCTGTCCCCACGCTATCTTTTGGTGCATCTGCGCATGTCGGGGCGGCTCTTGTTGGGCGGCCCCGATGATCGGCTGGCCGACCATCGGCATGCCCGGGTGATTTTCGAGCTTGTATCAGGGCGCACCCTCTGCCTGCTGGACATGCGCAAGTTCGGACGCATGTATCTGGTCGATGACCCGGAGCAAATCGTGGGCGATCTGGGTCCTGAACCGCTGGATGATGCTTTTACACCGGAGACGCTGGCCGAATTGTTGCATGGTCGGCGACGGCAGATCAAGGCGGCGCTGTTGGATCAGCGCGTGGTGGCCGGTCTGGGCAACATTTACGTGGACGAGGCGCTGTGGCAGGCGCACATCCATCCGCTGCAGCGGGCCTCTGATCTGACATTCAATCAGATGGTCGCTCTGCACGGCGCCATTCGCCGTGTGCTGCTCTGCGCTATCGCCAACAAGGGGACGACCTTTCGCGATTACCGCACGCCGCGCAATGAGGCGGGACAGAATCTGCCGGCGTTATCGGTATATGGGCGAGCCGGTGAGTCCTGCCTGCGCTGCGGCCGCGAGATCGTTCGTGCGGTGATGGCCGGTCGCGGCACCCATTATTGCCCCTATTGCCAGACGCTGCCCGAAGCGGGCGATGCGTCGGCTCCCGATGTGGATCCTCTGGCCGCATCATAATCTATAAATTTGACATAAGGAGCCGATCGGATGGTCGAATCGCCGTGCTCAACGGATCTCAGTGAACACTTTGCCCGGTTGCATGCCCGCTCTGAGGATAACCCGCCCTCATTGAGCCTGGCGGATGAACGGTGGCTGGCGGCTGAGACCGGCTACTCGATGCGAGAGATCGAGCGGGCGGCGCTCAGGGCGGGGGTGCTACCCGAGCGATACCGGCGCAATCTGGGCACTATCGGTCTGGAGGGGCAGGCCCGCCTGCTGGATTCGACGGTGGCCGTAGTGGGCGCCGGAGGACTGGGCGGCTGGATTATCGAGTTGCTGGCGCGTATGGGTGTAGGCCGCCTGATCATCATCGACGGGGACCATTTTCAGGAAAACAACCTGAACCGGCAACTGGGGTGCACTGAAGACGTTCTGGGGCGGGCAAAAGCCGAGGTTCTGGCCCATCGGGCCCGTCAGGTGAACGGTGTCGTA